>DIME01000100.1:0-4953 GCA_002425405.1 Candidatus Accumulibacter vicinus | reverse complement strand
GCGGTCGCTCTCGATGACCTGCGGCGCATCCTCGAAGTCGTAGCCATGCTTCTTCAGGTTCGAGGTTCGTTTCTCCGGGTCGTAACTGTAGCGCATGCGCTGATTGTATGCATGTTTGTTCATATTTGAAGATCTGTATTGATCCAGTCGGCTGGGTGGTGCGACGGCGATCATGCCGACCTCCGGGGTGCGTCGTGAAACACGCGACTTGTCG
Organism: Candidatus Accumulibacter vicinus; assembly: GCA_002425405.1. Lineage (GTDB taxonomy): Bacteria > Pseudomonadota > Gammaproteobacteria > Burkholderiales > Rhodocyclaceae > Accumulibacter > Accumulibacter vicinus. Next base: position 4,739 of record DIME01000100.1, on the reverse strand, counting down.
GGTTCACGCGGTTATCATGGAGGGGTCGGCTGGCCCATGCTGCCTGCGGGAGGTCCAGAACGAACGCTCTTTGAGATGAGCGAGGGGCAGCAGATACGCGAGCAAGAGACGAATGGCATGGCGGGGTGAGCGCGGCGCCGCCGTCTTCGCGAACGGATCGGTCCACAAACCTGCCGGGGAGGGTTGCGATGGTCAGCGTTTACGTTTCGTATGCGTGGAAGGACGAGGAGCAGCACCGGCTCGTCGACCGACTCGGGACGGCGTGTACGGCGCGCGGGATAGACTTCGTGCGCGACACTTCCCACGTCGGCTACGGCAACTCGATCCGCGAGTTCATGGATCGGCTGGCTGTCGCGGGGCATGTCGTGCTCGTTCTCAGCGACACCTACTTCCGCTCCGAGTACTGCATGTACGAACTCCGCGGGATCTACGAGCATCGGAACTTTCGCAAGCGGGTGCACCCGATCGTCCTGTCCGGGACGCGCTTGCACAAACCGAAGGACCGGATCACCTGGATCGCGCATTGGATCAAGGAGAAGAAGGAACTCGAGGAAGCGCTCGAAGCACTGGAAGACCCCAAGCACACGCTCGAACTGCGCAAGAGCCTCGAGGATTACGCCGACTTCCATCGGCTGATGGATCAGTTGACGTCCCTCCTCGCCGATATGAACACCTTGACCGAGGACGTGCATCGCGACACCGATTTCGCCGCGTTGCTGGATCGCATCGCGCCCGTCGATGATGACTTCCGGCGCCGGATCATCGGCGAGGTACGCCACACCCTGGCGCACAACGCGCACCTGAGCAAGGTGTTGCAAGGCAGGCTGCACGATTCCGGTGCAGCCTCCGTGAGCGACCTCGCCGAAGCCCTTTGCGCTCCGCCGCCGGACCAGGCGATCAGCACGCTGCTTTTCCCGGCGACGCTCGCCTGCCTCAAGTCGCTCGACGCACAAGCCAGTGACTTTGTCGACGCATGGACCACCGCGAAGTCCGTACTCGCCTGGCTCACTCTGCTCGCTGTCGATGTCCGGTCGGCCGGCGTCGAACAGCAGCAGGCGCTGGCAGCGGGCAATCTGGTCTTTGAAATCGCCGTCAGCACGCCGCTGGGGGTCGAAATCGTCAGCTCACGCCATCGCGAAATGGCGCCGCAACTGCGCGTCGCAAAAAGCAACGTGCTCGGCGCAGGAGCGATCGAGCAGCCGCGCTACGAAAGCGGCTGGAGCGAAGATGCCCCATTGGAGAATCTGCTGCTCGAGATCTGGAGCTGCGTTTTTCCGGAAGAGTCGCGAACGCAGTTGTCGTCCACCGACCGACACAAGCTCCAGGCGACCTTGCGTGTCCGCCGCGAGCAAGCAACCTTTCACCATTACATCGCGGTGCCCGCTGACCAGGCGAAGCCGCTGGCCCTGTCCGCTTTCTATCAACGGCTGCTGGCGATCCTTCCCGATCTCAGCCTGATCTTCTTCCATGGTGATGGTCAGGCCTCCGCGCTCCTGGTCAGTGACGAATACTATTTCATGGCCATCATCCGCGAATTCCTGACCATCCCCGACCTGCTGGCGAAAAAACGATGAATCTCCCCCTCCCGACGATCCCCGCAATCCCGCTCACCGACCTCCCCCTCCCGCCGCGCGGCTCGTGGCCGGCGTCGGTGCACCGTTTCGACGAGGAATCGGCGTGGGCGCTGCGCTCGGCGCTCGCCGCGCAGCGGCCGCTGCTGGTGCGCGGCGAGCCGGGGTCGGGCAAGAGCCAGTTGGCGCGCGCCGCGGCCGAGGCGCTCGGCCGCCTGTTCATTGCCGAAGTCGTGCACGCGCGCAGCGAGAGCCAGGACCTGCAGTGGCGCTTCGACGCGCTCGGCCGGCTCGGCGACGCGCAGGCGATGGGCGCTCACCCCCATGGCGCCGACGAGGTCCGGCAGCGCCTCGACCCGCGCAACTACCTGAGTCCCGGCGCGCTGTGGTGGGTTTTCGACTGGCCGTCGGCGCTGCGGCAACATCAGCAGAGCGGCGGGCGCGGCGCGCGGCCGCAACCGCCGGCCGGCTGGTCGCCGGCAAGGGGCAGCGTGCTGCTGATCGACGAGATCGACAAGGCCGAAGCCGACCTGCCCAACGGCCTGCTCGAAACGCTCGGCAACGGCGGCTTCAGCGTACCCTGGCTCGACACCGCCGTCTGCGCCGCGCCGGCCATGCCGACGCCGCTGGTGGTGATCACCACCAACGAGGAGCGCGAACTGCCGGCGGCGTTCATCCGCCGCTGCCTGGTGCTCAACCTGCGCTGGCCGAGCAACGAGGATGCTTTCACCGCCCGGCTGATCGAACGCGGCCGGCTGCATTTCGACGCACGCTGCCACGCCGAAGTCTATCGCGAAGCCGCGCGCCTGCTCTGGCAGGACCGCCAGGCGGCGGTCAGGCAGGGCCTGCAGGGGCCCGGTCAGGCCGAATACCTCGACCTGCTGCGCGTCGTCGTCAGCCTCGCTCCGGTCATCGACGAGCAAGCGGCGCTGCTCGCCAAGGTCGGCGACTTCGCGCTCAGGAAGCACCCGCCGACCGACTGATGCCGACGAGGGTTCCGCATGCGCGGGCAGCCGTCGGTCGTGCCGACCTGCTGCGCATCTACGCCGCCGGGGGCGACGAAGCGCTCGCGCACGCCGCCGCCGCGCTCGGCTACCAGCGGCGGCCGCGCGATCCGGCGCCGCCGACGCCGGTCGTCGACGGCGGCAGCGAAGACACGTGCGGCGACGAGCCGATCGTCGGCAGCGCGCCAGCCGTATTGCCCGAGCGTCCGCCGGTCTTGCCGATGGCGCGCTTCTTCCGCGTCGTCGAACATCGCCGGCGCGAGCTGGAAGCCGACGCCAGGGTCGGGCCGCCACCGCCGCCGTGGCTCGCCAACGCGCGCGTTCTCGGCACCGACGCGCGGCCGCCAGCGGCCTCGCTGCACCTGCCGCCGCGGCAGCCGCTGACCCGCTGGTCGCGGCTGTGGCCTTTCCTGCGCCGCGTCCTCGGCCGCCGCCTCGCGACGCGCCAGCCCGACCTGCCGCGGCTGCTCGAACGGCTGACGCGCGGCGAGGTGCTGCGCGCGATCCCGCTGCTGCCGGGCCACGGCTGGAGCCCGCGCATCGCCCTCCTCTGCGACTACAGCCGGCGCACCCGGCCGTTTCACGAAGACTTCAACGCGCTCTGCCGGGCGCTCGAAAGGCGTCACGGCAAAGCCGGCATCGACCGCCGCATTCTTGCCGGCGACCCCGGCCGGCAGCCGCGCGTTCGCCAGCCGGGTGCCAGCATGACCGAGTGCTGGCCGCTGCCGGCGCCGAACACGCCGCTGCTGATCCTCGGCGACGTCGGCCTGCTCGACGACGCGCCCGAGGCGGCGAACGGCTGGCAGCAGTTCGGCCATCGCCTGCGCAGTGCCGGCGTACCGGCGCTGGTCCTCTGCCCGCTGCCGACGCGTCCGCAGGGCGCCGGCCGGCCAGGCAGCCTGGCGCTCGTCGAATGGGACCGTCACAGCCGCCTGCGCCCGTCATCCACCTCGTCGACCGGTGCGGGCTCGCCGCCCACCCTGGCGAGCGACCTGGCCGGCGACGAGCGCCGGCAGCGCGCGCTCGACACGCTATTGACGCTGCTCGCGCCGGCCGTCGTGATCGAACCGAACCTGCTGCGCGCGCTGCGCTACCTGCTGCCGGCGAGCGACGCCGACGGGCTCGTCGAGGCGCTGGTCTGGCAGCATCCCGACCTGGTCACCAGCGCGCACGCCGGCCAGTTCGCGAGTCCGGCGGCGATCGCGGCATACCAGCAGAAGTTCCGCGCGCTGGCGCCCGGGTTGCGCCAGGCGGCGGTCGCGCACATCCTCGCGCAACACGCTGGCCTGCCGGCTTCGGTGCGCTGCGCCGAAGTGCTGACGTGCCGGCATCTCGCTCCCGAAGCCGTGCCACCGGCACTCGCCGCGGACGCCGAGCGCTGGCAGGCCGACATCGCCGAAACCGCCCGCCGGCGCGACGATCTCGCGCTGCGTCAGTGGCTGCAGCGGCACGCCGCGCGCCAGAGCGATGCCGCGCTTGCCGCCAACCCGGCGCTCGCCGCGCACTGGGCGCTGGCGCAGCGCGAGCGGCTGGCCGCGGGCGCCGCCGTCGATCTGCCGGAAGGCGTCAGCGAGGAAGACATCGGCTATTTCCTGCACGACGAGCACGAGCCGGCAGCGCGCCTGCGCTGCACGCTCCGCCAGCGCGGCGACGAGCTGTGGCTTGAAGCCGCCGACGCCGCTGGCAACCTGTCGGGAGGCGCCGGCGGCAGTCCTTGCGCCGAGCTGACGCTGGTCGATCGCGGCGCCTATGTCACCCTGAGGCGCAGCGCCGACCGCGCCGACCGCGCCGATATAGCGAGCCGGCGCTATTTCGCCGCCGGCTCGCTGCCGCAGAGGCTCGCCCGCCTGACGCGTGAGGTCGAGCGGCTGACGCTGCACAGCGAGCATCTCGATCTCGCCGTCACGCCGCTCGTCAAGCCCGTCTGGGCGAGCGCCATCGGCTGCGACGCGCGTGGCCTGTACGTCGAGGTTTTCTGGTGCGGCCAGCGCTGTCGCCTCGACTGGCGGCCGCCAGAGGGCGGTGGCGACAGTCCCGGTGTCTGGTCGGGCGAGCAGCCGCTCGGTGTCGATCGTTACGGGCTGTTCGGCGAAATCGCCGTCGCGGGCGTCAGGCAGCGCTTCCGCTGGATCGCGCCCGGCCGTTTCCGGATGGGTTCGCCGGA
>DIME01000089.1:899-2955 GCA_002425405.1 Candidatus Accumulibacter vicinus | reverse complement strand
GTGTCCTTTCGGCAATGCTGCGTGAAATTCCAGCGCTGGCCTGGTACCTTGGTAGGCCCGTAACGACCGTTCGAAAGGCCTACCAATGTCAACGTCTTTACCTGCAACCGCCCCGCAACTGGCCGAAACCGCCGCGGCGCTTGCCCAGTGGCGGAGCACCCGCCGCCGCAGTTCTCGCATTCCGGAGGAGCTGTGGTCGCAAGCGACCGAACTCGCCGAGCGGTACGGCATCGCCAAGGTTGCCGTCGCCCTGAAGCTCGACTACAAGAGCCTGAAGCACCGCCTGACCGCCAGGAACGCCGCCGAAGACGCGCGCAGCGCGCCCGTGTCATCGAGCTTCGTCGAACTCGATCTCGGCCTGCCGCTGGCGCCACCTGTGTGCGTCCTGGTTCTCACCGACCGAGCGGGCCGCGCGCTGCGCATCGAACTGCCACAAGCGGCCAGCAGCCACATGGCCGAGGTCGCGTGTAGCCTCTGGCAGGTCCAGCCATGCTCGCGCTGAACGCGCGCCTGCGTGTCTGGGTAGCTGCCGAGCCCGCGGATTTTCGTTGCGGCATCGACGGTCTCGCCCGACGTGTGCGGCAGAAACTGGCCCAAGACCCGTTCAGCGGCGGCGTGTTCGTTTTCTGCAATCGCCGGCGCACGGCGGTCAAACTCCTGGTCTATGACGGGCAAGGCTTCTGGCTCTGTCAAAAGCGGCTGTCGCAGGGGCACTACCGCTTCTGGCCGCAGGAGTCACCAGGGAAGCTCCTCGCCCCGCACGCGCTGGCGGTCCTGCTCTCGGGAGGCGACTACGCCGCGGCCGGCGGAATCCCGGAATGGCGAGCGGTCGTCTGACCTGCGAGAGCGCAGCCCGCAAGCAGAACTTCCGAAAGCCGGTCGTCACCCACCGCAACGGGGATACCGAAAACGACCTTTCGCGAAAGGACTAGACATCGTCGCTGGTCTTTGGCAGAATACCTTGGGTAGAAAGGGTCACTGCTGGAGGACTGAGAATGCAGCTGGTGAGTTCGCAAAGCTGGGGGTACGGCAGACGGGAGTTCCGCGCCGAGGAGGTTGCGAGCCTCCGCGCAGCCGCGGTCAGTGGCCGCAAGGCCCCCCGCCATCGCTCGAACCGTTGCCGGAAGCGGCTGCGGGGGGACTTCGGCCAGCTCGTTGGCGTACGGCCATGAGCCGGCAGCGGGCATCCCACCGGAAGCGGCCTGCACACAACCCGCCGCAGCGGATGGTCATCCCGGTGCAGGAGATCGAGGCCATCGTCGAGCATAGCGGAACCAGACCGCTGACCGAGACCGAACAGGCGACCCTGAAGGCAGCGGTGGACACCCTCGCGCGGCTCACCGCCGAACTCGAGACGAAGGAAACCACGCTGGCACGCCTACGGCGGATTCTCTTCGGCGCGCCGACCGAGCGCACGGCCCATGTGCTCGGGGAAGGGAAGAAGGGCGAAACGCCGCCAGCGGACACGCCGACCCGTCCATCGGCGGAAGGCGGCGACGAGCAAGCCGCCGGCCAGGCTCCTTCGGACACCACCTCCCCGGAATCCGGGGTAGCCGAGCCCAAGAAGAAGCGCCCCGGGCACGGAAGGAACGGGGCGGCCGATTATCCGCGAGCGCCGCATATTGCCGTACCGCATGCGACGTTACGGCACGGCGATCCGTGTCCCGTCGACGGGTGTACCGGTCGGGTGTATGGGCAACGAGGAGAGCCCGCGGTCCTGGTTCGCATCACCGGCGTAGCGCCGCTGCTTGCGGAGGTCTACGAACTCGAACGGCTGCGTTGCGGCTTGTGTGGCACCGTGTTTACCGCCGACCCCCCGCCAGGCGTCGGCAAGGCAAAGTACGACGACAGCGCCGCGGCGATGATCGCGCTCCTCAAATACGGCTGCGGTCTGCCGTTCCACCGCATCGAGCGGCTGGAACAGGGTTTGGCCATCCCGATGCCGGTCGGCACGCAATGGGAAGTCGTGGCCGCCGCCGCCGCGCCCCTCATGCCGGTCTTCGACGAACTGGCACGGCAGGCAGCCCAAGGAACCGTGGTGTACAACGATGATACG
>DIME01000089.1:0-570 GCA_002425405.1 Candidatus Accumulibacter vicinus | reverse complement strand
CGGCGCGTCCGCCGATCGCACCGGCGTGTTCACTTCCGGTGTCGTTGCCGAGACGCCAAATGGTTTGATCGCCTTGTTCAAGACCGGGCCCTGTCATGCCGGCGAACACCTTGCCGAAGTGCTCGATCTGCGGGAAGTGACCGATCCGCCGATCCACATGTCCGATGCCTCGACGCGCAACCGGCCGGGCGATCATTCCACGCTGTCCGCCTCGTGCATCCCGCATGCGCGACGCAATTACGTCGATGTGGTCGAGGCCTTTCCGGAAGAAGTGGCCTTTGTCCTGCACACGCTGCGCGCCGTCTTCCACACCGACGCGCAGGCCAAGCAGCAGGGGCTCTCGCCCGCCGAGCGCCTGCTCCTTCACCAGAAGGAAAGCGGCCCACGGATGAAGGCGCTGCAAGACTGGATGGCCAAGCAGTTCGCGGAGCACACCGTGGAGCCCCACTCAGGACTCGGCCAGGCGATCGCGTACATGCAGAACCACTGGGAGAAGCTGACCCTGTTCCTGCGCGTGCCGGGCGCCCCACTCGACAACAACATCACCGAACGTATACTCAAAAAGGCCAT
>DIME01000113.1 GCA_002425405.1 Candidatus Accumulibacter vicinus | reverse complement strand
ATGCGCTCGAGCGTCGTCAGTTTGATGCTCTGCTTCGGGCGGTAGCCGGATTTGACGATGGCCACCGGCGTCTGTGGGTGACGATGGCGCAGGAAGAGACGCTGGGCTTCGATGATCTGCCGGGTACGGCGGCCGCTTTTCGGGTTGTAGAGCGCGACGACGAAATCGGCGTAAGCGACGGCGTCGAGCCGGCGGGCAATCGTCGGCCACGGTGTCAGCAGGTCGGAAAGCGATATGGCACAGAAATCGTGGGTCAGCGGCGCGCCGACCAGCGCCGCACAGGTATTCAGCGCCGAAGCGCCGGGAACGATCTCGACCTCGATTGCCGAGTCCGGCGTCCAGCCAGCCTGGAACAGCACCTCGAAAGTCGGTCCGGCCATCCCGTAAATGCCGGCGTCGCCCGAGGAAATCAGCGCCACCTTCCTGCCCTGGCGGGCACGCTCCAGCGCCTCGATGGCACGGTCGAGTTCCTCGGTCATCGACTTCTTGATGATCTCCTTGCCCTTGACCAGATCGGCCACCAGACGGAGGTAGGTGGCGTAACCGATGACCGTGTCGGCTTCGGCAATCGCCGCGCGCGCACGCGTGGTCAGGTGCTCGCTGCTGCCTGGGCCGAGGCCGACGAGCATGATCTTGCCGGTTTTTTCAAGGGGAGCGTTCATTGGGAGATCCTGGCAATGGAGACGGTGACATGGCGGCCATCGGGACCGCGCAGCTTGTGTTTTTCGATCAGCAGCAAGGACGGCTCGGCATTCGCCGCCAGCAGGGCTGCCGCTTCGGAGACCGACGGCGTGCCGGTATGGCGGCGAACGGTTTCCGAGGGATGCGGCACCGCGACTTCGGCGAGTACCGCTGCCGGATAAAACGAACAGCGCCAGCCATTTTCCTCGACCACCTGCAGCAGGCCGGGTTCGTCGGCCTTGAGGTCGATGCTGGCGACCGCACGCACGTCGGCCAGCGTCGCAGCGCAAGCCGCCAGCGCCTCGGCGATGCCTTGCGCGATCGTCGCCGTCGGCGTGCCACGGTCACAACCGATGCCGAGAGCGACCTTCATGCCACTGCCCTGCGGCAAGGAGCCAGCGCAGAGTGTTCCATGGCAGAAATCAGGCCCCTCTTCAGGCTTCGGGAGCGGGGCGATAGACGATCCGCTTGCCCGCCAGTCGGGAGGCCAGTTCAGCCGGCATTGCACGCGTCGCAATCCACAGCACGGCAGCGAAGCGGTCGGCATCGACATCCTCCAGTTTCTCGAACAGCGTCAGATTCGCCGGCAGGGGTCCCTGCCGGCCGTTGGCGTGATTTGCCCACCAATCCCTGCTGCCCGCTTCCTGAACCAGTGCGACGGCTTCATCATTGACCACTGCGGCACTGCAGCGAACCAGCTCGGCATGCGTCGCCTCGAACACCCAGCCGAGTTCGCGGCCCAAGAGGTCGACGGCCAGCGTCTGACGAGCGTCTGAAGCGGTGGTCAATACCGGCGTCGCGCCGAGCGCGCCGGCCAGGTGCCCGGCCAGGGCATTGGCCCCGCCGAGGTGGCCGGAAAGCACCGGGATGACGAACTGAGCGGCTTCGTCGATGACGATCACCGCCGGATCGCTTTCCTTGCTGCCAAGGTGCGGCGCAATCAGGCGGACGACGGCGCCGAGCGAGACGATGGCAACAATCGCGTCAACTGCGGCGAACCAGGCCGGCATCTGATCGCCGACCTTGCCGGTGTAGCACCGGGCGGCGTCTGGCGCTGCGGCCTCGGCTTCAGAGCGGAATTTCTCCGGCGCGAACAGGCGGGCGCCGGGTAGTGCGGCGACGATCCTGCCGGCCAGCGCGACCCCGTGGCGGGTAATGGCCAGGACGGCGACCTGCATCGCTTCAGAGCCTGCTGGCTGGATCGATCGCAGCGAGCACCGCTGTGCCGGTTTCCCGGCGCTGGCGGCAGCCACGGCGCAGTTCGCCGCGCAGCCGTTTCGGGTTCTGCACCAGCATCAGCGACAGGTAATTGACCTTTTCACCCCTGAGGCTGGCGACATCGCGAACGATACGTTCATCCGGCGAGCCGACCTTTTCGATGAATACCGAAGTCGTGAGCAGTTCGCGCCGCGCCAACAGTTCGATGATTTCATCGATCAGCGGTTTCACCTTCAACAGCGCCAGGGTGTCGAATTCGTCGAGCAGGTGGTCGATGAGTTCGACCCCATAGGCGGCAGGGATGATCGCGAAGGTCTCATCTTCCTCGGCGAGAACGGTGTCGGCGGCGGCAGCGGCGGCGGCGAACGAGGACACGCCCGGGATGGTCTCGACCTCGATGGCCGGTACCAGCTCGCGAACGACGCGGGCGAGGTGGCCAAAGGTGGCGAAGGTCGAGGCATCGCCTTCGACCAGAAAAACCAGGTCGCGCCCTTCGCCAAGCAGCTCGACGGTTCGTGCAGCGGCGCAAACCCAGGCGCGGCCGAGAATTTCAGGGTCGCGGGTCATCGGGAAGAGCAACTGTTCGGCATCGGCCGGCACCGTCAGACCACCGCGCTCGACGATCGACAGCGCATACGACGATTCCTCGGCTTTCTTCAGCGGGTACAGCCAGCGGGCGCCGGATTGCAGTACTGCCCAGGCCCGGCGGGTGATCAGCTCGGGGTCACCAGGACCGAGCGAAGCGCCGATCAGCCTGCCGTAGCGGGTATGTTCAGACATTCAGTCTCCTTTCTTCCGGTACAGTCGTTCCATGAAAACGCATTGGCGCCAACGACGCCTCTCGCGGGGCCATTCCCCGCACGGTCGAATCGATTACGCACAGTCCTCGTCGCCCCGCCTGGCGGTCACCACCCAGATCGGGTTCTGCGCCGCCAGTCGGTGCATGTCGAGAATCGGCTGACTGCGGCTGGCCTGCAGTTGCACGAGGTCCCAGACGGCATGGCATGCGCTGAGCACCGCCGTCGCGGTAGCGAGATTCTCCAGCGTGACGAAGTTCATCACCAGCCGGCCACCCGCTTTCAGACGGGCCAGCACCCGTTCGATCAGCGCGGCGAGTTCGCCGCCCGAGCCGCCGATGAAGACGGCATCCGGGTCGGGCCAGGTGTCGAGCCCGGCCGGTGCCCGGCCTTCGACCAGGGTGTAATTGCCGATCCGCCAGAGCGCCGCATTGGCGCGCGCGTTGGCGGCGTCGGCGGCATTCTTTTCGATCGCCCAGACATGACCGAAGGGCGCCAGTCTCGCCGCTTCGAGGCCGACCGAACCGGCACCGGCGCCGATGTCCCAGACCACTGCCGCGGGCTGGATGCGCAACTTGGCGAGCGAAAGGGCACGCGCTTCCTGCTTGGTGATCAGACCTTTCTCTGGCGATCGCTGCCGGTATTCGAGGTCTTCGAGACCGAAAGCCGGTCCACCGGGGCCGGCGGGCCGTTCGACGAGCACGATGTTCGGTTCGGGAAAGGCCATGGCTGCGACTTCGTCTGCGGCCAGATCGGCGAACAGTCGTTCGTCGGGCATCTGTAGGCGGCAGGCGATCGAGATCCTCGCCTCGCCGCCATAGCCGGCCGTGATCAGCGCCCGCGCCAGTCGCGCCGGGTTGTTCTCGGGACTGGTGAACAGTGCGACTCGCGGATGCATGGCAATCGCCCGCATCAGCGGATACAGACCGTGCGCAGGCGTCGCGCCGACAAACCACTCGCCGGCATCGGCGCGGTGACACGAGGCAATCCGGATGTCCTGCCAGGGCGTCTTGAAGCGGGCAAAAGCCAGTTGTAGCGTCGACACGTTCGGCAGGATGTCCACGTCGTCACGCCCGAGTCGGCTGGTCAGCCAGGAAGCGATGCCGTGACAGAGCGGGTCGCCGGTGGCCAGCACGGCGACGCGTTGGCCCGCTGCGCGGGCGTTCAGAATCCAGTCCGGAAGCTCGCCGAGCGCGCCGTCCATGTCCCTGGTCATCGCCGTGGCCGACAGCCAGGGACGCACCAGGGCCAATGTGCGGCCCGCGCCGATCACCAGCTCGGACACGGCCAGTCGCTGGCGCGCCGAATCGGACAAGCCGGCCCAGCCGTCATCGAGGATCCCGATCAGGGCGCAGGGTTCAGGCCAGCTCATCTTCTTCCAGACGACAAATGAAGCGTCCTTCGAAATCGCAGACCAGAATGCTGAGCTGGTAAGGGCCGGGGTAACAACTTTTCAGGCTGCGGATGGCCTTGCCGGCCAGCGAACGGTGGAAGGCAAGGCTCAGGCCCAGGCTGGCGAGACGTTCGGCAGCAAAGCGGGCCGTTTCCGCGGCACGGATCGCCTCGACCAGATCGGGCGGTGCACCGACTTCCTGTGCCGATGCGGCGAGAATGTCACGGTCGATCTCGGCCTTCCAGGCATGCGTGACGCTGAGTCCCTGGCACATCTTGGTCAGCTTGCCGACCATCGCGCCCAGATAGACCCGTGCCAGGCGGTGTTTGACCGCCGACTGGAAAGCCGCCTTGACGAAGTCACCCATCTGGACGAAGCACGCTTCGTCGAGTTCCGGCAACTGGCGCATGGCGAATTTTTCGGTGCGCCCGCCGGTGGTAAACACGACCCTGGTCTGACCCTGCTTCGCCGCGACATCGACCGCCTGGACGACGCTGGCGCGGAAGGCAGCCGTCGAATAGGGGCGGACGATGCCGGTGGTGCCGAGAATCGAAATGCCGCCGACGATGCCAAGACGAGCGTTCAGCGTCTTTTTCGCCATCGCCTCGCCGCCAGGAACGGAAATGGTGATTTCCAGACCGTCGTGGAGCAGCAGTTCGCCGGCGACCGCAATCACGTTGTCACGGATGTTGCGGCGCGGAACCGGGTTGATGGCCGGGCCGCCAACGGCGAGGCCGAGGCCATCTTTGGTGACGACGCCGACCCCGACCCCCCCCTGGAGAAGCACCTCGCCGGCCCGTTGTGGCAGCCGCCGGACAGCAGCCGTCAAGTGTGCGCCATGCGTCGCATCCGGGTCGTCACCGGCGTCCTTGACGATCACTGCATGCGCGACCCGCTCGCTACCCTCCCCCTCGAGGCGACCTTCACTGACCGCAAAGCGGTGCTCCTGGCCATTCGGCAGGCGGCAGAGAACGCTGTCCGGTAGCACGCCGGTGAGCAGGCCGAGCGTCGCCGCGCGTGCGGCGGCGGCGGCGCAGGCGCCGGTGGTGAAACCGCTGCGGTTGCCGCGTGCGCGCCGACCATCGCCCTTGCGGACTCTGGCCGGAGCAAGCGCCTGTCCGGGGTCGCTCAAGCGGCGTTCTTCTGCGCCGCTTCGGCGAGACCGAGCAGCGCGTGCATGGCGGCAACGACCAGTGTCGAACCACCCTTCCGGCCCTTGATCGTCACCCACGGGGCATCGGTCAAGGTCATCAGCAGCGCCTTCGACTCGGCAGCCGAGACAAAACCGACCGGCATGCCGATCACCAGCGCGGGTTGGGCTCCTTCTTCACGGATCAGGCGGATGACTTCGATCAGCGCCGTCGGAGCATTGCCGATGCCGACGATGGCGCCGTCGAGCCTGCCGAGCCGCTGCGCCTTGCGCATCGCCTGGACGGCGCGGGTCGTGGCCTCGGCCCTGGCCAGTTCGATGACCTCCGGGTCGGAAATGTAGTGCTGGGTACTCATCCCGAAGTGCCTGAGGCGTGGCGCCGAAAGGCCGACGCAGATCATCTCGACATCCGCGACGATCGGCGTGCCGCCCTTCTGGACAGCCGCCAGACCGGCTCGTATCGCATCGGGGTGGAAGGCGGTCAGACCGTTGAATTCGAAGTCGGCACTGGCGTGAATCATGCGGCGCACCAGCGGCCACTGTTCGTCGGTGTAGTCGTGCTGCCCGACCTCGGCGTCGATGATGGCAAAGGAGTCGTGCTCGATGGCGCGGCCGACGGCAGTGAGCTGTTCGGTAATCGTGTTGGCGGCAATAGGAGGGGCCATGGTCATGTCCGGAGTCTCCGAAGTGTCAGTCGTGGGAATGGGCACAACCAGGATCGTGTGCATGGAGGTGTCCGTGATCGTTAACCGCGGCTTGGGCATGGCCGCAGCCTGGGGCGGCCAGGGCCGTATGGCCGTGCTCGTGCAGATGCTCGGCCTCGGCCAGTTCGCGATACTTGCAACCATCGCATTCGAGCATGCCGCCTGCGGGGATCTCGCCGCCGACCTTGTCGTCGAGCAGATCGAAAATGCCCTTGTCGAAGCCGAAGTAACTGCCCAGGCCGAAAGCGACCTGCGGATATTGCCGCTGCAGGCGCTCGACCTGCACCTTGATGCGCTCGATCAGCACGCCGCTGAACAGGTATACCGGAATGATGCAGATCTGCATCATGCCCAGCCTGACCTGGCGCTGTACCACCGTTTCAAGGCGCGGCCAGGTGACGCCGGTAAAGGCGAGATCGACCAGTTCATGCTCGTTGGCCTCGAAAATCCAGCGTGCCATCCTGGCCAGCTCGCCATTGGCGCCGACGTCGGAGGAGCCGCGACCGAGCAGGACGACGCCGGTGGTCATCGGGTCGGGCACGGCCAGTTGCTTCATCAGCCGGTCGAGCTGACTCTGCAATACGACAAAGATTTCGCGGCCCATGCCGATATGTCGGGTGACAGCAAATTCGACCTGGGGATGCCGCTCGCGCGCCCGCTTCAGTGCCGCCGGCAATTCCATTTTGACATGGCCGGCGGCGTTGAGAATGAAGGGAATGACCAGCACTTTGCGCGCGCCACGCGCAGCCCGGTCGAGACCTTCATCCAGCAACACTTCGGCGTGCTCGATGAAGCAGACCTCGATCCGCCACTCGGGGTGACGTTCGCGCCATTGGGCCGCGAAATGCAGGGTTTCCTTGTTGCCGTCGCGGTTGCGCGAGCCGTGGCCGACAAGGAGGAAGGTGGTTTCGTTAGTCATGAGTTGTCTCGGTCGCCTTGCGAAAGCGGTGCGTAAAAGCAGGGTCGTACAGTTTTGAGCGCACCAGGTCGGGCCAGTCGGCAGCGCCCAGCGTCGGGCCGGCAACGATCATCGCCTGACTGCCAATCTTCGCGGCCTGGCATTTCTGCTTGATGTCGGCAAGCGTGCCGCGAATGATCTTTTCCTGGCCCGGCCAGCTCGCCTTGTGCACGACCAGCATCGGCGCATCCTCGGCCCAGCCGGCGGCACGCAAGGCATCCTGCACCTTGTGCAGCAGAGTGATCGACAGGTAGATGCAGAGCGTCGCCTTGTGCGCGGCCAGGGATTCGAGATCCTCGCCCGGCGGCATGGGCGTCCGCCCGGCGACGCGGGTCAGAATCACCGTCTGCGTGACTTCCGGCAGGGTCAGCGTTTCGCCTGCTGCGGCCATCGCGGCCATCGCCGAGGAAACACCGGCAACGACTTCCCAGGCGATGCCGGCGGCCGTCAGCGGTTGCGTCATTTCGATCAAGGCGCCATAGAGGCCGGGATCGCCGGTCTGCAGGCGAACGACGACGGCGTGCCGGTCGGCCCGCTCGATCAGCCAGCCGGTCATCTCTGCCAGAGTCATGTCCTTCGAGTCGCGGATCTCGCAATCCGCGGGCGCGAACCGCGTCGCCGCCTGGTCGACCAGCGATCCGGCAAACAGCACCGCGCCGGCTTCCTCGAGCAGACGCCGGCCCTTGACGGTAATCAACTCGGGGTCACCGGGGCCGGCGCCGACAAACCAGACTTTTCCGGGCATTAGGCCATCCTCTCGAGACAGGGCATGCAGCTTCCTTGGCGGGTTCCCAGCAGAGCGAGCAGGTCGCTGATCTTGCGCGGCCAGGCGTCGCTCGGGAGAACGCCGAGTTTCGCCAGACGGTGCTGCAGTTCAATCACTCCGGGCAAGGGCAATCCTGCCGCCGACAAGGCGTCGCCAGCCGTCGCCAGATTCGCTGCCGGCAGCGATGCGCTACAGCGACCGGCAACCATCAGGTGAATCTGGTCTGCCCAGGCGTAGGCAAAATCGATGTCGTGTGTCGCCAGCAGCAGGGTGATGCCACGCGCCTGCAAGTTCTCAAGCACGGCCAGCAGATCTTCCTGCATGGCGTGATCGAGGCCGGCCATCGGTTCGTCGAGGATCAACAGTTCGGGCTCCATGGCCAGAACGCCGGCGATGCAGACCCGCTTCTTCTGGCCGAAACTCAGGTTGTGTAC
>DIME01000094.1 GCA_002425405.1 Candidatus Accumulibacter vicinus | reverse complement strand
CCCGCCGTTCACGGATCGCCGGGCGATCGGCCGGGCCGTGGATCAACCTCCGGCGCGCGTGCTTCCGCATGACGAACGCGATGTCTCGGCGCCGACGTCGATGATGTCGGCGGCCTTCATCGTCGCTCTTCACCCAAACTCGCTGTGCAGCTCGCGTGCCAGCGCCTGGCGTTTCTACAACGGTATAGCATGGTGGTGAAACAGTGTGATCGGGCCGTGCCACGTTCGGGTCACGGCGAATGGCCTGAGCCCTTTTTTACTCCAGTGAGGCACGCGGGGTTCACTCACGAATGCGAATCCGTTGAGACTCTACGATCCACAAGCGAGCGTCGGGCACTTCTGTCGCCAGCAGCTTTGTTGCGCCGCGCAAGAGCCCCAAAATGCTGTGAAGAGATTGCTGATCAGGTCGAAGTACCCAGATTCCATGATGATTCTTCGGCGGATAGGCGCGAATGTCGGCGAAGTCTAGATCCAGGGTAACAAGTACCCGCATTTCAGCTCTGCACGCGTCAAGAATTACCGAATCAACAGCACCACCAAGCTGTTCCGACAGAACGGTCTCCACGTCATAGTTCTCATCGCGCAGCAATTCTCCGGCCCAGCTCGGCAAGTTCTCGTCGAGCTTAAATCGGGGTTTCATCCTTTGGCGCTACACCGAAATCGGCACGATCCGTTCGCGAGCCAAGTCAGCCGCGTACGAAAGAGCGGCGGAAATGTGCACTGGCTTGAGCGATGGATACTGATCAAGGATGACCTCTACCGGCTCCCCATCGGCAAGGTTGTCGAGAACTACGGAGACTGGCACGCGTGTGCCGGCAAAGCACACTGCGCCGTGCATGACCTGCGGATTGGTAATGATGTGGGGCTTCCAGTCCATTGTGGCTTCGATAGCGGGGATGAGCCTCTCATATTAGCGCTGTTCCGCCCGGGTCGCACCAAGCAGTTTCGGCATTTCGGCAAACCTCGATCGTCCAAACGTCGTCTGCCACAACCTGCGCCAACGATTCGGTCAGCGAGGCGATCTCAAAATCAGAGAGGAAGGCACAATGGCTGGCAACAAATCATTGGTGAAGGTACCAGGAGTCATGTGCTTCCGAGTGGCGAGGCCCTGACGAAGGAGAAGACGCCGTTTCTCACGGCCGACGCAAAGGCAGTGCCGACGAAGTGATCGCATCGTTTCCGCGCTGCGCTGGTTTCGGTTCCGGGTATCGTCTCGTTCCGACACAGGAGGTACCTTCCAAGAAGCAATCAGTTCTCCTTGCGCTCGACAGCGATCCGGACATCCTTGGTGGTGTTCCTGTGATTGTTGGAACCCGTATTCCCGTGAGAATCCTTTTTCGGGTATCGCGAGGCAGGCGACAGCCTCGAGGTCTTTTTTCTAAGAGTTCCCGTCCATGAGCAAGGCGCCGGCTATCGCTGCGCTCGAGTTGGCCAGGGAGAAGATCTCAAGCGATGCGCATCCCGCTTGACGAGTCACTTCCAACGGAGAACTTGATGCTCTCTTCACTGGCGACAAGAATCTCCACTTTCAGCGGAATCTCGCCACACTCCCTATTCAAATAGGGAGTGTGGCGACCAGCCATCGCCTGGAGGCGCGCAGGTCATTGCTTTCTCAAGTCAGTCAGGTGGGCGGCGGGGTGGATGCTCGCCCGACGGGTTCCCATTGCCTGGCGACCGCCCTCAATCTTTTGGCTTGTGCAAGATCTTCAACACTACCGTACGATTTCGGCTCCTGTTCTGCCGGCTGTCGTTCGGGAAGGGCGTACCCGCGTCGCCCGTACTATGAGCGTAAAACAGCGTGGACGGCAACTCGGTCGACGAGCGCAGAAAGCCGATGACCGCTGCCGCCCGCGCGAGCCCAAGTGCTTGATTGTCCGATAGCGCCGCACCGGCGGGAAGGGGGATATCGTCGGTATGGCCGTGGACCTGGATCGAAATTCCGTCGACACTGGGCACCAACCGTTTTCCGATTGCCAATAGTTTTGTGCGCGCATCGAAGGTCAAGGCGGTACCGCGCCGAAACAGTCCCTCGTCAAAGCTCACCACCACGGCATCGCCCTCAACACGAGGCGTAACGCCGGGAATGTCCAACTCCAGCCTTCGAAGATCGGGCGGCAAGGACACTCCATCTCGGCCGCGCCCAGGCCTTGGGTCGGCTGAAGAGGAAGCCATCGCGGATACTGGCAGCGGATTGCGCTGAAATGCCGCGAGAGCGTCACGCACTTCATTGACCTGCGCCATGAGCTGGCGTGTGTCGGTACGAAGTCCGACCCATGCCCACACCGTAGCTCCCAGACACAGCCCGGCGAGGACCAAGCCCGGAAACCTCCCGACTCTCGCCATCGGACTTCGCTCAGCCCGCAGCCGCGCGAGACCAGCCGCCGCAGCGGCGCATCCCGGATCATGCCCTTGCGCTGCCGTCCAATATCGCTCGGCTTCGATAGGGTTGCCTTGCTGCGCACAAATCCGGGCCGCCAAATCGAGAGCCGGCACACGCTGCGGGCCATCGAACTCAAAGGCACGCAGCACGCCCAGCGCCTCCGTGTAACGACCCGCCCGCGCGAGTTCCCTCGCCCTGTCGAGAGCCGCTTCGGCGAGCAAAGCATCCGCCTGTCTTGCGAGTTGACGATCGACTGTTTCGACCGGGACCGCACTGTCCGTCATTGGTTGCCTACCTTTGCAGTCCGCCCTGAATCGGATACTTCTGCTGCTCTTCGCGGGGCAGCAGCTTGACCAATTGACGCACCGCGGACTGCAGCCCGCGCAGATCGTCTGTCCGGATGGCGTTGTTGCCGTCGGCCAAGAGTTGTCGCGCCTGGACCGGATCGGTCATTTGACCACTGTCCCGCTCCAGCCTGCGGAAGATGGCCACCCAATACCCCGGCTGCCTGCGCAGCACGGTTCCACTGAGGTTTTGAAGTTGGCTGAGTTTGGCGCGCACGATGTCGGCGTCACGCGCGTCAATGGCGCCGTCGATTTCGCGGACAAGTGCCAGGCATACCGTCTTCTCACCTGCGTCGCCGTAATCTCTGACGACATGGTCGATCTCCTTGCACTCGCTTCGCGCCTCGGCCACCAGGGCTGGCCACGCCAAAGCCCCGTCAATCTGGTCCAACGCAACCTCGAGGTCCAGCAAGCGCTTGTCCGCCTTGTCGGCGGCATCACGGTCGCAGGCCGCAGCCGACAAGGCCCCGCCAACCTCGGCCAACATGTTCTCTGACTCAATCTTCCTGAGGATTACCTTCACGTTCGCGTCGTCGTCGGAGTCAGCGGCGCGTTTGTTGGCCTCCTCCAGGCGCTTGCTTGCCTCATCTCGGCGCTTCCCGAGAGCAACCGGGTCCGGCGCCCTCAGCTCGAGTTTCATCTCGGCCTCGAACTCTTCGTCCAGCAGAGGGATGAAGGCCTTCGCCCGCACCAGCCGCGAGGCGTCGATCTCGACGCTCACCTCGACCTCGCTCCCGACCGGTACGTCCCGCCGGATCTGGTGTGCCGCGATGATGAGCTCGCCAATCGGGCGATCACGATCGGCCCGCGGGTGTTCCCCCTCGACGATCGGGATTCTTATCAGATCGCCTTCCTTGCCAGCGCGTACTTCGAAGACCGTGCGCAGGAAATTCCGATGTCGGGCCGGCAATGGCACACCCTTCCGGAGGAAGAACTCAACCTCGTTGTTGGCCAGTGCGATTCCGACGGAGTTGATCAGTGGCGGCTCCGTAAACACCGCCCCCACGGTGTAAGTGAACTGCTCGGGTTGTGCGTGCTGTCGCGTGCCCTGCGGGTCGTAGAGTTCGATGTCGAAGCGGTTCTGCCGGCCTTTTTCGGCCCAGACGGTGGTGAAGAAGACGCCATCCTCGGGTAACCCGATCTTGCCGGTACTCCAGCGGGGTGGCCCAGGATTGACCAGCTCGATCGAATATCCGGCAAGACCCGCACCGTCGCCCGCGACGACCCGTCCGGCCACGTCAGGCTCCAGCTCCGGTCCGACCGGCCGATACTCGAGTTGGACACCAAAGGTCCCTCGCTGCGGTGCCTGCAGGCTCTGTTCCAGCCTTTGCGTCGCGGCAAAGATCGCGGCCCCTCGAGCGACCACGGTCAAGGGGTCGATACTGAAGTCGAGTGGGATCCCCAAGCCCTCCCGTGGATCGGCCAATCGGTCACGGAAAAAAGGCGTCAGCGTCGGCCCCCCGACCAGCAGGACCTTCTCGATATTCGCGGTTCCCAGCTTCGATGCCGTCAACACGTTTCGGCACACATTGATCGACCGGGCAACGAAGGGCACCATCAGGCGCTCGACATCGTCACGCTTGACCTCGCAACGAAACTCGATCGGCTGACCGCGATCGTCGTTGCACAGAAAGTCGATTTCGACCCAAGTCGAGGCGTCGCGCGAGACATCGATCTTGGCTTTCTCGGCCGCCAGTTTCAGTTTGGCGACCGCACCCGCGTACTTCGCGTTGTGCCGTGAAAAATCGCGCAGTCGCTGCGTTCCGGCTACGGCAGGGATAAAGAGTTGTTCGACGATGGCCCAGTCGATCAGCTTGCCGCCGAGATGATTATCGCCGGCGTGATTGACTACCTGCATGGTGCCATCGACCTTCTTGATGATCGCCGCATCGAATGTCCCGCCGCCGAAGTCATAGACCAGCCAGAACTTGTTGTCGGCGGCGGCCTGAAAGCCGTGCGCGAGAGCGGCGGCAACCGGCTCCTGCAACAGCGGCGCGACGCTGAAACCGGCGAGCTCGGCGGCCCGTTTCGTCGCCTCGCACTGTGGCAGTTCAAAGGCCGCCGGAACGGTCACCACGGCCGAGGTGACCTCCTCGCCCGAGCGACGGCGAACCGTGTCCCGCAGATCCTTGAGTACTCCGGCCGAAAGCTCTTCCGCCCGCATCTTCCGGCCCGTGCGCGCAAAGACGTATTCGTGGGTGGTGCCCATCTGAAGTTTGAACTCCGAAAAAGCGTTTTCGCGGTCCTTTTCCGTTTGTTCCTTCGCGCGACGGCCGACGACGGTATTGCCCGAGGGATCCATCCACACCGCCGAGGGCGTGTATTCCAGGTTTTCATGATTCATGAAAACCTGCGTCGCGGTCCCGGAAAAGACCGCGATCGAACTGTTGGTGGTGCCCAGGTCGATACCGAAATCGATGGTTTGGCGTGACATGGCGTGCGTTCTCCTGTGCGATTCGTGGTTGAAACAAGGCTATCTACCGGGTGCCGCTTCCTCGGGCCGGGGCGGTGTGCCGATGATGACCTCGCCCATCTGGATCGTCTCCGACCGGTAATACACCGAGGGCCGGATCGTTTCGATGACCGTCTCGCGAGTGAATCCGGGTCGGGGCTCGAAAGCGATCGTCTTCAGGGCATAGATACCGCCCTCTGGAACCAATTCGCCGGTATGGTCGCGGATTTCGATACCTGCCTGCCGCAAGGCGTCCCATACCGACTGCAGGTGGCGATACGCCCGGCGCATCTCATCCAGCGGTTCGTCGGAATCGGGTTTGAGCATGCGCCCGCGCAGGCGCCACAGCCCGGTGCAGACATCCGCGAGCAGACGCTCTTGCGCCTTCAGATCCGGATTCGGGGGCGAGCCGACCGCTGGCGGATCGACAGTAGGCCGCTCGGACAGCAATGCCGCCGCCAGTCGTTCGAATCGCGCCGGCATATCTTCCGGCCAGCAGGGCGGGGCTATGCGAAACTCTCTTGGAAAACACATCTGCCGCAGATTTGTGATCATTACGCCGGTCTCCTCCCTTTCCCGGTGCTTGCCCTATGTCACGAATTTCCGGGGGGTTTGTCGCCCAATTTCCAGCCTGCTTTCATCAGAGCGGCAATCGGAGGAAATTGATTGGCCTTTGTGGTCGGCTTGGTTCCGTATTTCATCTTGAGAACCAGGATTTCAATACCGAAAAAAACCGGAATAACGATCCCTAACGAAATCA
Organism: Candidatus Accumulibacter vicinus; assembly: GCA_002425405.1. GTDB lineage: Bacteria > Pseudomonadota > Gammaproteobacteria > Burkholderiales > Rhodocyclaceae > Accumulibacter > Accumulibacter vicinus. The sequence continues at coordinate 3,974 of DIME01000094.1, read as the reverse complement.
ATGCGACGGGGAGCACGACCACTCCCGCTACCAATGCGATACCCCACGGCTCTCCTCTTTGAAGAAACAGCGCAACCCCGCTTAGATATCCTAAGAATAGAACCACAACGAATGTTTTTTTTAGAACACCCGCAAATCTTTCATGCAACTGGCGACATCCATTACACCGCGGAGCCATCATCGTCCGAATATTCCATGTCGTCCGCACCATGTTGTCTCCCCACTGTCGCGTACTCTTGACGTCGCCGTAAAGCTTGACCTCCACCTCGCAAGAGGGAGTGGGCGCCTGTTTCTTGCAAAACCAGCAGACTCCGTAATGTTCCTCTTCGGCGGCATTGCGCTCGCAGACTTCGATTTCCTCTTCAATTGTCGACCGCAAGCCGGGGCTTGCCGCGATCGCGTGGATCTGCTTTTCGAGTTCCAGACACCGCGACCACTTGCGGGTCTCATTGACGAAGACGGTCAGGCATCTGTCGGCGCAGGAAGCCAGTTCGTCGAGCAGGGTCACTCGAACCGTGCTTTCCGTCGGCAATATGGCACATAGAATGCTGGTGAGCCCCTTCGACTGAAGGAGAAGCCGCTCGGCAACGACATCCGCGGAACTTGGGGCCGCCTGAGCCTCGTTGCGTGCCGTGTCGATCAAAGTCATCAGACGCTTGCGGAACGGCTGGATCACGCGCGCCAGCGCGGCATCGATGTCGGCCTGGTCGAAGCCCGAGGCGCGAATCAGCGTCAGGTGCCGGTATGCTCGATCCGTTTCTTGACGTTCCAGCGCGGCGACGGCAAGTTGCGCATTGATCGTCAGCAGCATTTCCGGCAACGCCTGCCTGATCCGGCGCACGAGCCCCGTGGTCAGCCGCGGGTCGTCCAGGATTCGAACCCGAGCCGTCAGACGACCCCAGAAGGCTTCGTTCTGCAGCACCTTGCGCCACTGCTGCTGCGCGTCGAGCCAGAATTTGCTTTGCTGTTGCGCCGTTTCGCGAGGAAGCTCGTCGCCCAGGCGCTCCAGGTCGAGCGCCTGCAGATGGGCGAGCACCGCCAGATTGTGGGCCGACGCATCGTCATTCAACTCGCGCGTCGTCCACTGGCGAGCGGCTTCGGCAAGATCGCCCCGTGCCAGTGCCGCAAGAGCGGGGTCTCGGTCAGCACAACCCGCGGTCAGCGGCCAGAACCAGAACAGTTCATCGACCAGCCGTTGCTCCGGATCGGCCAGCCGCTGGCTTGCCTGGCGTAGCGCGTCTGTGTCGGGAGGCGGCTCGAGCGCCAGCGCCCCGCCGGGACGGATCGCCGAGCCGAGTTTTTGCATGGTCTGAAGGCGCTCCGCCTGACGAGCGATTTCCCGGCCACCCGCCTCCACGCCGAGACCAGTCACCCGGAAGGCGTTGGCCCGGTAGAGGTCAGCGCCGCAACGCGCCAGCAGAGCCACTGGAAACCGGGGCTCCTGTCCAGTTGTCAATTCAGCGTCCATCTCCTACTCCTCCCCACCGGGATCCCAATGCTCCCGACCACGAAAGTCTCGCCGCCGCTTAAGGGCAAATTCCTTTATCTGCAGGATTATCCAAATCAAATCGCTTGGTGATCGCATGCCCTTATAAGCGCTATCAGATAAGTTCTCCGATCTTCAGAAGGCTCCGGGCCTCGGCAAACCAGGCACGGAAGCACGGAGAATTTTTTTGATGACCGCTTACACAAGTCTGGGTTTCAGCAACCACCAGGCCTTCTGCCACTTCTAAGTGCTTGATTCTCCGTAAGGTCGTTCGCCTATAGATGTCGCAGCATGATCGTGTAAGTTATTGATTCTTTTAAGCGTACAGAGTTGTGTATAAGGGCATGGGTATAGCCGTAGTTACTCGAGTCAACCGGATAGGCGTATCTCAGAGATGGATCTCATGAGCACCCGTGGGGCGGAGCAAGCGATGAACTCATTCCAAGTCACCAATCGAGTAGCGCAGTGAGCCAACTGGAAGGCCTGCAGCCTTGTTCATCATGTTTGAGAACTTCGTTTCCGCGATCCCCTTGTACTTGGCGGCTTCTGCAACGTTACTCGGCCCTCCTTCACCATTTCTCCACATCTTGCTCAGCACTAGACACGGCCAGAAGTTCTCTTCGAACCCGGCGTCATTGCAAGCCTTCTGGTAGAGACCCCGCGCCGCGGCTTCATCCTTGGAAATGCCCGCCCCACGCCGCAGATGATCAGCCAACACTACGCAAGCGTCCGCCTTGGCTGCGTCACAGCCGATCTTGGCTTTAGTCACGACCATGCGACAGGCATTCTGGTCGCCACCCCGGCACTCGTATGTGAGTGCGCGCGACGCTTCAAGATCGGTGCTGGTCCCCATACGCAGTAGCTTTGCGGCATCGCTACAGGCTCCCTGGTTACCCCCCCAACAGGCCTTGTGTAGCGGATCGATGGCCCGTTCGAAGTCATTGGACGAGGACATCCCGTTTGGTCGCGCCCCACCGCGAAGCGAAACGCCCCAATCAAAGCAGGACTGAAGATCTGCTGCCCCACAGGCTTTCTTCGCTAACTCCCCGATTCTGTCTGTTGCCGCTTGACGAAATTGACCGTTTGGATGCCGCTTCAGAAACTCCTGCAAAGCCTCCGGCGTAGCCTTGTTCTGGGCGTCTTTCCAGTCCGAACTTTCGGACGAGCAGCCTCCCAAAACAAGCGGCACCGCAACCACCACCACAATTAGCTTACCAACAGTTCTCTTTGTCGCCCCGCGCATTAGACACCTCCTTTCGACGACCCATTGTCTCTGCGATCGAGCGCGCGCTCAGCGCTCGCCGCGCATGTATCAGATCCCCCTCGTGTTGCCGCGCCGCCCCTCTCCAATGACCAATACAGGCGAGTCCACCGAAAACAACCCAGATTTTGTGGCGACGCGTCGAAGCCAAATTTTGTCGGGTCTATTTTCGACTAATCGAATAGGACTTCACCACCGGCTGCTTATACAAGAGAGAAATATCAGTCACCTCATTTTCCAAGGCAAAGAGAAGTCTGAAATACAGGGTCCCCTTCTTGACGCTGGTTTTGACATACTCTCCGACGAGCCAGATGCTCTGATTGTCGTTTGACGATGATGGCGCGGTGACTCCGAGGGAAAGCGCTCTGTCCTCGGCCCCTTCCCTCAGGTAGGCAAGCGAGAAGTCGGCATTCCACAACGCGATATCGCGCGGCAGAGTCGCCCTGACCAATACCATGGCACCCTTCCACTTCGACGCATCTTTCGTTTTCCAGCTCACTCCGTTGACTCCTTCGATCTTGTCGGCGAAGTCGACCGACAAAATCTCGAACTTTGGCAGGGCTGACTCCTGAGCCGAAGCGTGGGTCGACGCAAGGAAGCCTAGACAAAAAACCAACCACATAAATCGGATGATGTTCAGGTAGCGCACGGGCTTCTCCTAAGTTTTATAATGTTGTCACACCAATAAGCGCTGATGAAAAAGTCCTTCGACCATCCGGCAGCGGCAGGACGAGGAATTCCGTCATCTGAATGTCGAAGAACCGTCTCAGGCCGCTTAAGAGAATCACGCACGTCGCTCACGCGCTGCCATGAGCCGTCTTTGTAACTCTCCAACCTTGGCACTGATATCGGGACCTCCGCACTCGGCATGAATAGGCCAATCTACTTTTTTGCTGGACGTCACGCTAATCCAATGCCCAGATTGCCATCATATGCGCCAGTTCTCGGCGAGAAGAAGCGAATAAGGCCAAACAACAAAGAAAAGTTGCTACGAATCCTACAGTTATATGACATAAACCATATGGTGTTTGCGTTTAGAGGCCCTGGCACTGATACAAAGCACTTGTTCATTCGGGACCGGCGCAAAAGCACTATCCGACCCTTGCGCCCTTGCGAAGACATTCCCCACCCTTGGCCAATAGAGGCAGAAGATTATATGTTTTATCGTTGAGCGCATACCCTAATACCCAAGTCCCGGCTTCACTCATAGCCTTATACACAACTCAT
>DIME01000172.1:2494-36885 GCA_002425405.1 Candidatus Accumulibacter vicinus | reverse complement strand
TCTATGTGCAGGGAGGCGCCCATTCCGATAGAATTTTGGGTTGTTATTCCGTAAGGATATGGCCCGATGCTCCACCTTCAGAACTTGCTGGACGATGCCAAGTGTTACGACGAAGTACGCGAACGGCGCTGGCCGGAGGGAGTGTGCTGCCCGCATTGTGCCTCACCCGAAGTGACCAGGCAAGGTCATGACACGACCCAGCCGTCGCGCCGGAAATATCGCTGCACGGCTTGCCGACGCTACTTTGACGACTTGACCGGCACGATCTTCGCGGGTCACCATCAACCGTTGGGGGTGTGGATCTTGTGCCTGTACTTGATGGGTCTGAACCTCTCCAACGAGCAGATCGGGCAGGAGTTGGGTCTGAATAAAGATGATGCGCACCGCATGACCTCGCAATTGCGCACGGGCATCGTGGCGGTGCAAGCGGAGCCGACGCTTTCGGGCGAGGTCGAGTGTGACGAGGTCTATGTCGTGGCAGGCCACAAGGGCCACCCCGAGGCAGTAAAAAAAAGGCCGTAAGGGCCGACGGCGGCGCTTGAAGGGCGCTCGCGGGCGCGGTACCCTCGAAAAAGAGAAGCCACCAATTTTCGGGATGCTTCAACGCGGTGGAGAGGTCGTGGTGCGGATACTCGAAAACGTCCAGCAGCCGACCCTCAAGCCGTTGATCTTGGCCGTCATCGTACCAGGCACGACCCTCTACACCGATGAGTATGACATCTACGCTCGCCTGCCCGAGTGGGGGTACGGACACAAAACCGTGTGCCATAGTCGGGGCGAGTACGCCCGCGATGAGGACGGCGACGGGTTTCATGAAGTCCATGTCAATACGATGGAAGGCTTCTGGTCGTTGCTGCGCTCTTGGTTGCGTCCCCATCGTGGCCTCTCACAAGAAAAACTCCCGCTCTATCTGGGCTTCTTCCAGTTCGTGCACAACGCCAGAATTCGTGGCAAAGGCTTGCTGAAACCTCTCCTCCATGCCCTCTTGGCCTAGCCGTCCGAAACGCATAATGAGCCAAGACTTCCCAAAGATCAAGCCGCTAGGCGTTCAGCCAGAGGAGCCAGCGGAACTTGCACGGGTGCAACAAATCGGCCGGATCGGCCGCCGCCCAATCTATCGACGATCGTTATCATCCATACATAACAGTCAGTTACGGTCTGCTATCAGGGGCAGAGGCAATACGAAAACGTTACACCGCTCTCGAATCCCGAAGCCGAGTCGGAAGTAAAAGGAGGAATTCGCGGAGCCATGCCCCTTGCACATCGGGTGATTCTGGCGTGCAATCCGGAATACACCCTTCAAGGGAGGGGAAATGGTCATCGCTTTCATGATCAGGGGGGTTGGAAAAGTCATGACCCTTAGGCGGCATGCATGGCTCGAAGGTGTAACACTGCGTCGCCCGGCAGTCCTTCGATTTGTTCATTAACTACATGAATTAATGTTGATATAACAGCTCCTCCCGGTTCTTCGGCGAGTTTCTGATGGTGTTTTGTTGCACCCCCAAAGGCCTCGCTAAGGCTTCGGAGATTGCTTCCAGGACTTTGATTTTAAGCGGGAACAATATTTTTGTTGTAGCTGGTACGCATTATGCTTCAAGCCCATCATGTGAAAACGGACCCACCGGGATTCCGTTCTCGCCGTCCGACCTATCGCTTACTGATGACCATTTTCCAACCAACATCGCAGCAGAAGACAGGTGAATGCCATGACCACCATCGCCGTATCGCAAGTTGTGAGTAGAGTCCGTTCGTCCGTGGGTGCGGCCGATACCCCGGACTTTTTCAGCATGATCGACCAACAGGCAAGGATGATCGTGAATCTGGCGAGAGTTGTTGCAGATGTGTTGCAGGGGAAGGAATCGGCGCATTCGCTGCGCCTGATCGATTTGGAGCAGCACCGGCAGGAACTGCAGCGGCGGCATCAGGCGGTCGTTGATTCACTCCCGCATTCCGGACTTGAAGAGATTCGTTCGACCATGGAAGCCCTGGATCGGGCGGCAGCCGTGCTGATCCGGACCGCTCGCGACTGCCTTTCGGGGGGCTCAAACCCGGACGCCACCGTCTTCCAGATGATGGGGGTGATTCGGAAAGCGATCGAGAGCCTGCGGCATGGCTACACCCGGCTGGCTAATGGATCAACCGTTGCCGAGTTCGATGCCGATGCGGCCATCGCCAGCCAGCGTGCGCTGGTTTGCTGGCGGACGTTCGACGACCAGCGGGAGGTGGCGGCCGCCGAGGGGTGGCACCGGACTTCGCCATCGGGAGTTTCTCCGGATCGTTCGTGCCGGCTGAATGGTCTGTACGAAAATCTCTACGACATCGCTCGCGAACTTTCTAGGGCCGGCGTCATTCTCAAAGTATGGTCGCGGCGACTTTACGGGGCCGTCAGTCCTGCCCGCTTGCCGCAATAGTGTTTGTGGCCCGCTGACAGGCGCGCATTTCAAGAAGTACCGGCCGCTGAGGGCAAGTTGCCTACCAGCGGGTCAGGTGGCAGTTTTTTTATTTCAGGCAGGAGAAGTCATCATGGAAACTCAAGTGCAAGCTGCGTCAAGGTCCGTCACCTCGCGTTCTATCGAAAGCGATCTCGACAGCTATCTGGATGCCATCGCTGACGCAACGGCGATTTTCCGGGAAGCGGTAGACGCTTACCTGAACAGCGAATCGGAAGGGGCATGCTGGCGGCACGCCGGAAAGCTTTCTGATCACCTGCGCCTGCTCGACGACCTGCAACAGAAATTCGAGACCCGCATACACCCGCAATCGGCACTGGGGAATCTGGTGTGCGGAATGATCGACCCGCTGAACGGCGTGAGCCGCTTGCTCAAGGACATGAAGCGGCAGATCACCGGTTTTGCCATCGAATCGGGGTTTTCCAGTCCCCACCGCTATGTGCCTGCGAATCTGGTTGCGGATGTTCAGGAACTGACCGATGAGGTGTGCACCGCGGTTGATGTGTTGGTCGAAAGCTATCGGCCGTCGTTGCTGTGGTGGGAACAACCATCGCCGGGCAAGGCAGAGCGAGGCGTCAGTTGGTACGAAAATCAGGCAGACCGTCTCTCGATGCAGATCCTCAGAAAGATCTTTGCCGACGACAGCCTCGATCTCGAGGTGAAGCTGCCGCTGGCGCAACTCGTCGAGGAGATCGACCGCGTGGCGGACCAGGCCGAAGGTATTGACCAGGGGCTGCGAGCTCGCTTCCGGGCGGGTCTGCCAACTGTCGATGCCGGAGAAACGCACTAAGTCCTTTATCGCGGTCAAAGCTGAGCAGGCCGTTCCTGATCCGGTGGTCCATTGCCGGGGTCCGGCCTTGCGCTGAACAAGGATTTGGACAAGAACCATCCGTGTCAGATTCGTCGCAGCATCGCGTGTGGCCCAGGCTGCGTAGCCTGGGCCACTTTGCTGGAAAGGGCGTCGCTTGGCTCGTGCAGGCCGTCTTCTGGTCTGTTGCGAGATGTGTTGATGCGGGACCGAAGAGGGGCCTGGATTTATGGAACTGGCAATCAAGTTCAAGAATGACAAGCTGGTCGGCGATTTCTGGGGAGGGTTGGCTGCGATGCTGGTCGCTCTGCCGTCGGCAATCGCTTTTGGCGTCACCATCTACGCCTCGATCGGCCCGGCATACGCCGGCCTGGGTGCCCTGGCCGGGATTCTCGGAGCCACCGCGCTTGGCTTGCTGGCCCCAGCAATGGGGGGAACCAACCGCCTGATTACGGCGCCGTGTGCTCCGGCTGCGGCGGTTCTCTCGGCTTTTGCGATTGAACTCGTACAGCATGGCGTGGCTGCGCCGTCGATCGTACTGATGTTGACCGCGCTCGGCCTGGTTTCAGGGCTGGTGCAACTGATGCTGGGTTTCATGGGGATCGGGAGCCTGATCAAGTACATTCCGTTTCCGGTAGTCAGCGGCTATCTGACCGGTGTTGGTCTGATCATCATCGGCAGTCAGATCCCGAAACTCCTGGGGGCTCCCGGTGGTACGGCGTGGTGGCGGGCACTGAGTTCACCGGAAATGTGGCAGTGGCAGAGCGCGCTCATTGGCGCCGTGACGGCCGGGGTGATGGTCACCGCACCGATGCTCACGCGCGTCGTGCCTGCGGCCATTCTCGGCCTGTTGGCCGGGGTGCTGACCTATTTCGGACTGGCCACGGTCGACGAGTCGCTGCTGGTCGTCGAAGGCAACAAGCTGATCATCGGCCCGCTGGGGGGAACGGCGTCAAGCATGTTCGAGGCGATCACCGGCCGCTGGCAGGAAATCGGCGAACTCAAGCTGAGCCAGATCGGCAGTCTGCTCGGACCGGCTTTTACGCTGGCCGTTCTGCTGTCGATCGACACTCTGAAAACCGCCGTCGTTCTCGATGCCCTGACCCGCAGCCGCCATGATTCCAACCGCGAGTTGATCGCACAGGGTCTTGGCAATGTCGCTTCGGCCTGTGCCGGCGGCATGCCCGGCGCTGGTCAGATGGGGGCGACGCTGGTCAATCTGGCAAGTGGTGGCCAGACCCGCGTCTCCGGGGTCGTCGAAGGGATCATGTCCCTGATCGCCTTTCTCGCCCTGGGGGCGTTCATCGCCTGGATTCCGGTAGGAGCGCTGGCCGGCATCCTGATCGTCGTCGGCATCCGCATGATCGATCGGCACAGCCTGCATCTGCTGGAGTCGCCGTGGACCCTGATGGATTTCATCGTCATCGTGGCGGTGGTCGCCGTGGCGGTCGGTTACAGCCTGATCGCCGCCTCCGGCGTCGGCATCGCCCTGGCGATGTTCCTGTTCATCCGAGAACAACTGAGCAGTACGGTGATTCGCCGCAAGATGGACGGCGGTAGCCGTTTTTCGAAGCGAGTGCGCCTGCGCAAGGACATGGCCATCCTCGAAAAGGAGGGTTACCAGTCGGTCATTCTCGAGTTGCAGGGCAGCCTTTTCTTCGGCACCAAGGACCAGTTGTACACGGCACTGGAACCGGAACTCGGCAAACGCAAGTACATCGTACTCGACATGCGGCGCGTACAGTCGGTCGATGTAACGGCGGTGCATCTCTTGAGTCAGATACGTGATTCGCTGATCGAACGCAATGCTTTCCTGATCTTCAGCAGCCTGTCGCATACCCTGCCGAATGGCCGGAATATTGCCGAGTTCTTCGACCAGATGGAACTGACGACGATGACCGACCATGTCAAGGTATTCGGTCAACTCGATGACGCCGTCGAGTGGGTTGAGGACCAGATACTTGACCAGGGTCAGAGTACCGTGCCGACAACCGAAGTGACGGCACTGGAACTGAAGGATCTCGAACTCTTCAAGGATCACAAGGAAGAGACCCTGATCGACCTGGAAGCAGCCTTGCAGCGACGCTCGCTGGCCAAGGACGAGAAGGTGTACGCGTTTGGCGACCCTGGCAACGAGCTCTATCTGATTCGCAAGGGCGCAGTCCGCATCACGCTGCCGAGCCCTGTCGAAGAAGGCGGCCACCACGCGCTGACCTACGGGCGCGGCGACTTCTTCGGCGGCATGGCTTTCCTGTCGCAGATGACCCGCCTCAACGATGCGACTGCGCTCGAAAATACCGAACTCTTCGTCCTCCAGCGCGAGCAGTTCATCACTCTCAGGGAAGAGCACAAACGTCTGGCGTGTACCCTGGTCGAGGAACTTGCCAAGGTGCTGGCCTTGCGCCTGCGCTATGCCGACAAGGAACTGATGGCCATGCAGGAATAGGTAATCTGGGAGCCACTGCTCCACCTCCGGCATCATCAGATCGATGGTGGGCGGGTCTGTTCTGTAGTTCCGAGCGGATGTGCCGGGTCGATACCTCCGCAGCGAAACACGAACGACTTTTTCAGAGGGATCTGCAGTGTTTGCAAGGAATCTGAATGAAAATGGGCTTTCATCACGCGCGCCAATGGCTATTGAATACCGCCAACCCGAGGGAGAACGAGGATGTTTCAGCATATCTTGCTGCCGACCGATGGCAGCCAACTGTCCCGAGATACCGCACAACGCGCGGTTGACTTTGCCAAGGCGGCCAATGCCACCATCACTGCTCTGTATGCCAAGCATCCCGGACAGGAATCGGAGAGCTATGGCAGCATGGTCGAGCCCGCCGTGCTCGCGCAGATGGTTTCGGGTTCCGAAGGGAAGGCCAAGGAATATCTCGGTTTCATCAAGAAACTGTGCAAGGACGCCGGGGTTGCGTGCACGGCGCTCGCGGTGGTGAGTGAGAGCCCCTGGGAGGCGATCATCAACGCCGCCGAGGACCATAACTGCGATCTCATCTTCATGTCCAAACATGGCCGCGGCGGTCTGTCGTCGCTGCTCCTCGGCAGTGAAACCTACCGGGTGCTGACCCACTCCAGCATCCCGGTTCTCGTCTACCGCCCGCCCGAGATCGACGCGAGCCGCCGCAAGGCCAAAGCCCGCGAAAAAGAACGGAAAAGGGCTTGAACGAAGGGCATGACCGCAGCTGGCAACTGTGGCACTCGGCTGGACCGTTGATTCGCCAGGCCATAATCATGGTGCCGCACGCTGCCGATCTGTGATGATCATTATCCTTCTTCAATGACCCCTGGCTACTGGCATCAGGCCTCTGCAGATCTCGCAATGCTCGACCCGGTACTGGCCACCCTCGTTGGGCGTTTTGCCGGAACCGCGCTGGTTTCGCGTGGTGACCCCTTCGTGACCCTGCTGCGGTCGATCGTCGGTCAGCAGATTTCCGTGCAGGCTGCCGACAGTGTCTGGGCGCGCTTTCTCGCCGCCATGCCGCCGGCGGTGACCCCGGCCGCAGTGCTTGCCATTGAAGCCGCGACGCTGCGTCGCTGCGGACTGTCGGCGCGCAAGGTCGAGTATGTGGTGGATCTCGCGCGCCATTTCGACGGTGGACAGATTCACCCTGATCGCTGGACGACGATGAGCGATGCCGAGATCACTGCAGAATTGACTACAGTGCGCGGCATTGGCGTGTGGACCGCCGAGATGTTCCTGATCTTCAATCAGTTGCGTCCAGACGTATTTCCCCTCGATGACCTCGGCCTGCAGAAAGCCGTGGCCATTCACTATTGTGCTGGAGAACGGCCGGGGCGGCGATTGCTTGCCGAGTACGGCGAACGCTGGCGGCCGTGGCGTTCGGTGGCGACCTGGTATCTCTGGCGCAGCCTCGATCCGCTACCCGTCGAATACTGAACCGGCACGCCAGCACGCCTCAACGAGGCGGCGGGAGGACCTTTCAGGTTAGAATAGGGCGCTTTCAGATCAGCATGATTTCAGACTGCCTTAGATGAAAACCAGTTTTCTCGACTTTGAACAGCCCGTGGCCAGGATCGAGGAACGGATCGAATCGCTGCGCGCTGCGCAGGAGGATTCTGCCGTCGATATTTCCGATGCCATCACGCGCCTCGAACAGAAGGGTCAGAACCTCATCCGGGAGATCTATGACCGACTTTCGGCCTGGCAGGTCTGCCAGGTGGCACGGCATCCACAACGGCCTTACACGCTCGATTACCTGCGTCTGATCTTCACCGACTTTGAGGAACTGCACGGGGACCGGGCTTTTGCCGACGATCACGCGATCGTCGGCGGCCTGGCACGCTTGAAGGGTGATCCGGTGATGGTGATCGGCCACCAGAAGGGGCGAGATACCAGGGAGAAGATCTTCCGCAACTTTGGCATGCCACGCCCGGAGGGCTACCGGAAGGCCTTGCGGCTGATGCGCCTGGCCGAAAAGTTCCGCATTCCGGTGCTGACCTTCATCGACACGCCGGGCGCCTATCCTGGCATCGATGCCGAAGAGCGTGGCCAGTCCGAGGCCATCGGACGCAATCTTTATGTGATGGCGGAATTGCAAGTGCCGATCATCGTCACCATCATTGGTGAGGGGGGCTCTGGGGGAGCGCTGGCGATCGGCGTCGGCGACTGGGTGCAGATGCTGCAGTACTCGACCTATTCGGTGATTTCCCCGGAAGGGTGTGCGTCGATCCTCTGGAAGAGTGCCGAAAAAGCGAGTGAAGCAGCCGAAATCATGGGTATCACCGCGGCGCGGCTGCACTCCTTGGGTTTGATCGACCGCATCGTCAGCGAACCGGCCGGGGGCGCCCATCGTGATCATCAGGCGATGGCGCAGAATCTCCAGCAGGCCTTGCAGGAAGCGCTGCAGCAACTGCAGACGCGGCCGGCAGCCGATCTGCTCAAGGCACGCCTGGACCGCCTGAGGGGCTATGGTCGGGTCACCGAGCAGGCGCAGCGCTGAACTTTCCCAGTTGACAGCCACGCGGCAGATCCCGCAGACGCTCTCGACATTCCTCAGCACGCGCGTGGCTCCTGCAGCGCGCTTGTGCGTCGGTTTTTCCGGTGGCCGCGACTCGCTGGTTCTGTTGCACGCGCTAGCTGCGCTGCACTCGTCGAACCCGGTTTTCGAGTTGTCGGCGGTGCATGTCCATCATGGCCTGAGCGCCAGTGCCGACGCCTGGGCCGAATTCTGTACCGATTTCTGCAAGCGTTGCGGCGTGCCCCTCGCAATCGTTCGCGTCGAGGTCCCGCGTGGCAGCGCCGAAGGACTGGAAGCCGCAGCGCGCCGCTTGCGACATGCGGTGTTTGGCGGCTGTTCTGCAGACTGGCTGGCGCTGGCGCATCATCGTGACGATCAGGTCGAGACGGTACTATTCAGATTGCTGCGCGGTACCGGGGTCAGTGGTGCCACCGGGATGCCTGCCGAACGGGGACAGAGCGGCGGTCCGCGGCTGATTCGTCCGCTGCTTGAAGTGCCAGGCGCGGTGATCGCGCGTTACGCACAAGAGCACTCGCTGGCCTGGGTCGAAGACGAGAGCAATGGCGATTCGCGCTACCGCCGGAACTACTTGCGGCATGAGGTGATGCCGCGCATCGAGATGCAGTTTCCCGGTGCGGCAGAGTCGCTGGTGCGTGCCGGGCGCCACTTTGCCGAAGCCGCGCTGCTGCTCGAAGACCTGGCACAGGCCGATCGGGCGCTCGTGGCGACTTCCTCGGGACGCATTGGTCTGGCCCATTTCAATTCGCTGAGCGCGCCGAGAGCGCGCAACCTGCTACGTTCGGAGCTGCGGTCAGCGGGATTTCGTGCGCCCACGGCGCGCTGGCTTGACGAGGCCTTGCGCCAATTGGCGACGGTTGAGGCCGCTTCGGCAACCTGCATCAGCTCACCCGATGGTGAAATCCATGCCTACCGGGGAGAATTGCATGTCCTGCACCAGCGTCCAGACGTTCCCGTGGGCGCCGTGTCCTGGGGTGGCGAAGCGGATCTGCCGTGGGGGGCTGATCGTATCACCTTCACCTCGACTACCGGTGTCGGCATCCACCGTCAACTGCTCGCCGGCGCGTCTTTGCGGCTGACTTCCCGGCAAGGTGGCGAGTGTCTGCAGCCCGATCCGCAGCGACCCTCGAGAACCCTGAAGAAGCTTTTCCAGGAGGCTGCCATCCCCCCCTGGGAACGGCTCCGCCTGCCGTTGCTGTGGTGCGGTGAGCGCCTGGTCTGGGTAGCCGGGATCGGTACCGATGCGGCGTTTACCTGTCCTCCGGGGGAGCCCGGACTGCTGCTCGCCTGGCAGAGGGCGGCTCCCCCGCTGTCCCTCGGGCATCTGCCCTCACCGTGCTAAAGTGCGCGCACTCAACGCTTGCCGGCCAGTAGCTGTGCCAGTTCGACGGCGGTTCTGACGCCCATTTTTTCGAAGAGATTGGCGCGATGGACTTCGACGGTGCGCATGCTGATCTGTAGTTCGTCGGCAATCACCTTGTTGAGCTTGCCGGCCAGAATCAGTTCCATGACCTGTCGCTCGCGTGTCGTCAGGCGACCGCAGAGGGTGTTGACCGAATCTGCACCCGATGCTGCAGCGCGCTGGTCCTTGTCGAGCTGCAGGGCTTCAATGACGCGATTGACCAGTTCGTTGTCGTTGCAGGGCTTCTCGACAAAATCAAAAGCGCCTTTCTTGAGCGCCGAGACGGCCATCGGCACGTCGCCGTGACCGGTCAGAAAGATTACCGGCAGGCGGTTGCCACGTTCGCACAAGACATCAAACAGCTCTGGACCGCTCATCCCGTCCATCCGGATGTCAAGCAACAGGCAGCCGCCGAGTGCCGGCTGCCAGACGGCCAGGAAATCCTCGGCCGAGGGGTAGCTGAGGCAGGCGACACCGCGTGATTCAAGCAACCAACTGAGTGAATCGCGGATGGCCTCGTCGTCGTCGACGAGATAAGCGTGTGGGTTCATTGCCGGCCGATCGGAAGCGTCATGACAAAGATCGAACCGCCCTCGGGATTGCTCTCGACCCAGAGGCGGCCGTGGTGAAATTCGATGATCGAACGACAGATGTTCAGTCCCATGCCCATGCCGTCGGCCTTGGTCGAGAACAGGGGGGTGAACAGTTTTTCTTCGATTTCCGGCGGGATGCCGGGGCCATGATCGATCACCCGGATTTCCATCTGATTCTCCCGTTGGCTGAGCTTGACCGTCAGGCGCCGTCGATCGGCCGAGGCTTCGGCCATGGCTTCGATGCCGTTACGCATCAGGTTGAGCAGAACCTGTTCGATCATCACCTGATCAGCCAGCAGTTCCGGACGCATCCCCTGGATCTCGCGGACGATGCGCACGCCACGGCTCTTGGCGGCCCCTTCAATGAACCCGATACTGTCATCGATCGCCTCTGCGAGATCGCAGGGAGCGAGTTTGGGCTCGCTCTTGCGCACGAAGTCGTGCACGCGGCGGATGATGTGGCCCGCCCGCTGCGCCTGCACCGCCAGTTTGCCGAGCGCTTCCTTGAGCTGCGTAGTAGTGAAATTGCCGGATTCGAGCTTGTTCAGGCAGCCCGTGTTGTAGCTGGTGATCGCCGCCAGCGGCTGATTGAGCTCGTGCGCCAGTGTCGACGCCATCTCGCCCATGGTCACCAGACGCGCGGTGACCTGCAGCTTTTCCTGCTGCTGGCGGGCAAGTTCCTCGGCGTGCTTGCGCTCGGTCACGTCGATGATTGATCCCATCCAGCCGGTCTGTCGGCCATCCGCGTCGATCAGCGGTGCTTCGTAGATGAGGGCGTCGAAGCGGCTGCCGTTCTTGTGCATGAGACGAATCTCGAAGCCCTCGTGCGGCGCCTTGCCTTGCAGCACGCGCTTGTTGAGCAGCAGTGTCCGTTCCATTTCTTCGGGTGCCCAGTAGGGCATGGGCGGTTCCCGGCCGATCAGTTCTTCGGCGCTGAAGCCGACCATCTGCAGGAAGGCGGGATTGGCGTAGGTCACCCGGCCGTCGAGGTCGCGCGCGCGCATGCCAATCACCAACGAATCTTCCATCGCCTTGCGGAAAGCATACTCCGAGCGCAGCGCCTGTTCGGCGAACAGACGTCTCTGGATCAGTCCGCGTACCGCCCACAGGCTCCAGAAAACCGCAGCAGCGAGAATGATGATCAGCGTCGCAATCAGGGTTTGCGCCAGGTTGTCTGCGCCACGGTAAGCCGTGACCTGGAGCACCATGCCATAGCCGGGCGGGTCGAGGCTGACCGGGTAGCTGAGCGTCGTTGGTGAGGCGTCGATCTTTGACTTGCTGGCCAGCAAGCTGCCGTTGCCGTCAACGATCCGCACCTGGTATTTCTCGGCGAACCACCAGGGGACTTGCTGTTTGAGCAGGCCATTGAGCGAATAGACTCCGAGCAGGATGCCACGGTAGTGGCCGTCGTCGAAGATCGGCACATACACCTCGAACTGGCTGGTCTCGGTTGTCCGATAGGCATCGCTGTAGATTGGTTTGCCCAGGCGGGCCAGTTCGATCGATCGTTTGAGGGGGTCTTCGCCAGATGTTTCCTGTCCGGCCCGCGGCAGGCTCTGCGTCGGCATTCCGTGGAGGGTTCTGGCCCCCGCATCGAGCCACAGCAATTGCCGAAGCTCGGGGTTGTTCTTGAGAATGTGGCGGGCCCGCAGGTCGAAGGTTTCCCCCGGCTTTCTGACCCGTGCCAGGTCGAGCGCGAGTTGCTGCAGCTGCTCGGAATTGCCCTCGAGGTGAAAACGCACGCTTTGCTCAAGCCAGAGTACGTCGGCGATCAGGGTCGCGCGTTGGTCATCGATTTCGTTGCGGTGCAGCAGCCACAGCAGTGCGATCAGCAGTACCAGCAGCAGACCAACCGCTAGCTTGAGGATCGATAAATACCAGTTCGACCACTTCAGCGAAGTGGGGCGTCGGCGGTCATACTGATAAGGGAGGGCAAGCTCTTTCATGACGGCTAATCTTACACCGCCTGGCATCGTGTCTGGCGTCTGCTTCCCTGTCCGTCCCGCGGCGCGCTGAGCCGAGAAGCCATCCGCGTTTTACCCTCCGCACGGCTGCCGGCCAGCCGCTTTCCGGAAAGTTCGTGATGCCGGATCCTGCCGGTAGAAGCCGGCGAGTTGTGCGTAGAGCGCCGGATATTCGGTGCGCAGGAGGGTGGGCGTCTCAAAAAACGCTTCGCTCATGACCGCGAAGAACTCGCCCGGGTTCTCGCTGGCATAAGGGTCGAACAGCATTTCCTGCGCACTGTCTGCTGCGGCGTCGATGCGCGCGCAGAAATCGTCGTAAGCAGCGTCCAGCACCTGTTGCCAGTGGCTCGGCGATAGCTGCGCGGGTAGCGGCGGAATGCCGTTCGCCTGGCCGTTGAGCATGTCCAGTTTGTGCGCGAACTCGTGGATGACCACGTTATAGCCACTCCCCGCCATCTGCGCGTCGCGCCACGAAATCAGCAGCGGTCCGCCGTCCCAGGCCTCGCCCGAAGCCAGTTCCTGATACTCGTGGACAATGCCGAATTCGTCCTCGACGCTGCGCGGGATGATGAATTCGTCGGCGTAGACGATCACCCCGACCCAGCCGCGATAGTAGTCGAGGCCGAGTTCAAGGATCGGCAGGCAACCCTGCGCGGCAATCGAGATACAGATCGCATCGGACAGTTCGAGTTCGCCAACGGCAGTGAATTCCTTCTCGGCCAGGAAGCCCTCGGCCAGGCGGCGAAGCCGCAGTTGCTCGTCCTGGTTGAGCGCCTCGAGGAACGGCAGCGCTGAAATGACCGCATTCCAGAGGGCATCCGGTACCGGCGCCTGGCGATGCCGCAGCCAGCCGAGCAGTTTGTCGATCATGCGGTTTTTGCTTGCGGCAGGGCCGCCGTGGTCAGGTAAATGCCGGCGAAGATCAAGGTGATGCCGAGATAGTGATGGAGCTGCGGAATCTCGTCGAGAAAGATCGCCGAGAGAAGGGTGCCGAACACTGGCATCAGGTGAATGAACAGGCTGGCCTTGCTGGCTCCGACCTCGGCGACGGCGCGGTTGTAGAAAACATAGCCGAGGAAGCCGGGAAATATCCCGGTGTAAGCGATTCCCGCGAGCACGCCGGTCGAGACCCGGATCGTCTTGCCCTGCGCGATTTCCCAGGCGTAGCCGGGGGTCAGGACGAGCAGGCCGACGATCGTGAAGGCGGCGAGCAGTAGCATCGGGTTTACGCCGGCCGGCCGCCATTGCAGTCCAATGGTGTATAGGGCCCAGGTAAACACTGCCGCCAGCATCCACAGGTCGCCGACATTGAGACTCAGCCTGACCAGAGTCTCGACCTCGCCGCGGCAGACAATCGTTGTGACACCCAGGAAGGAGAGCAGAACACCGAGGCACTCGACGCTGCGCAGAGGCTTGTTCAGAAAGATCCACGCCAGAGTGATCGTGGCGATCGGAATGAAGGAGTTGAGCAGGACGGCGTTGGTTGCCGGTGTGTATTGCAGTCCGATGTAAGCCAGCGTGTTGTAGCCGCCGACACCGAGCAGGCCGAGGACGACGATGGCCTTCCAGCCGGATCGCAGCAGCGGCCACTGCGCGCGCAGGTGGGGCAGGGCCAGTGGCAACACCAGTGCCAGGGCGATTGCCCAGCGCCAGAAGGCGAGCGAGAGCGGCGGCACCTGGTCGCGAATGGCGCGTCCGATGACCATGTTGCCTGACCAGAACAGGGTGGTCAGCACGAGCAGCAGATAGGGGTGTTGCAGGTTGGCAGGCATCGACGGCAAGCGGGGGGTAAAAGCGCATTATGCATGAATGCCCGGACATGACCTTATAATGGGCTGATGGTTTCCGTCGTGCACTCGGTCGCCGCCCAGAGCGACCTCGAACAATCCCTGCTGATGCTGGGCGAAGGCCTTGCCGTGGCCGAGGTCGAACGGCTGCGACGGGCCGTCGACTTTGCCCGCTTGATCTATGGCCATCGCTTGCTCGGCAGTGCCGAGGATATCTGGGGGCATGCGCTGGGAATGGCGCTGATCGTTGCCGGTTTGAAGCTCGACGCGGATGCACGGCTGGCGGCGCTGCTTTTCGCGGTGCCGGCGCAGCTCGAACATGGCCTGCTCCAGATCGAGCGCGATTTTGGACCGGGCGTTGCGCAACTGGTCAGCGGGATTTCGCGCCTGAACCGCATGCGGCCGATCACGCGGGGCTTTGTCGCCCATTCCGTTGACAGCAGCGAAAAGAATCCGCAGGAAATGAAAGCGCAGATCGAGGTGCTGCGCAAGATGCTGCTGGCGATGGTCGAGGACATCCGCGTGGTCTTGCTGCGGCTGGCCTCGCGCACGCAGACGCTGCGTCATTTTGCCAGCGAGCCCGATGAGTTGCGCGTGCCGGTGGCGCGCGAGACACTGGCGCTCTATGCGCCGCTCGCCAATCGGCTTGGGGTCTGGGAACTGAAGTGGGAACTCGAGGACCGTTCCTTCCTCTTTCTGCATCCGGCAATCTACAAGGAGATTGCGCGGCACCTCGACGAGAAGCGAACCGAGCGCGAGAGGTTCATCAGCGAAGCCGTCGACCGCCTGCGGCATGAGCTGTTCAACGCTGGCGTCGGCAACGCCGAGATCTACGGCCGTCCCAAGCACATCTACAGCATCTGGAACAAGATGCGCAAGAAGGATGTCGGGTTTGCCGAGGTTTACGACGTGCGCGCGCTACGCGTCATCGTCGATGAAGTGAAGGACTGCTACACTACCCTGAGCATCGTTCATCATATCTGGTCTCCGATTGCCAAGGAGTTCGACGACTACATTGCGCATCCGAAAGGCAACGATTACCGATCGCTGCATACGGCAGTGCATTGTCCGGACGGGCGCGCGCTCGAGGTGCAGATTCGTACCCGCGAGATGCACAGCCACGCTGAACTGGGGGTTGCCGCGCATTGGCGCTACAAGGAAGGCGGCAGCACGCCGGAAGACCGTTACGACGAAAAGATCGCCTGGTTGCGGCAGCTCTTGACCTGGCGCGACGAAGTCGCCGATTCCTCGGATTGGGTCAGACACTACAAGCAGGCGACTTTTGACGAAACGGTTTATATTCTGACGCCGCAGGGCCGTGTCATCGATCTGCCACGTGGCTCGACACCGATCGATTTTGCCTACCGCGTGCACACCGACATCGGCCACCGTTGCCGTGGTGCCAAGGTGGACGGTGCGTTGGTACCGCTCAACACGATACTCTGCACCGGCCAGCGCGTCGAGATCCTTCTTGCCAAGCACGGCGGACCGTCGCGCGACTGGCTCAACCCCTCACTGGCGTATCTGTTTACGCATCGCTCGCGTCTCAAGGTCAGACAATGGTTCGCCAGCCTGGCGCTCGAGGATACCCTTGCCGAGGGGCGCGTGGTGGTTCTCCGCGAACTGCAGCGAATGGGGCAGACCAGCAGCAACCTCGACGATCTTGCGGTCAGGCTGGGCTTTGCTCGAAGCGACGATCTGTTCATCGCGGTCGCACGCGCCAAGCTGAACATGCGCCAGTTGCAGGTGGCGGTGCGCGGGGGTGAGACCCCGGTGGATGAGCGTGTGCTCACCGAGCTGCCGGTACGCCGGCAACGTGACAGCGATGTGGCTGAAAAGGGAATCCTGATTGTGGGCGTCGATCGCTTGCTGACGCAGCTCGCGGGTTGCTGCAAGCCGGCGCCGCCTGACCCCATCGTTGGCTTTGTCACCCGCGGCAGAGGGGTCTCGGTGCATCGTGCTGACTGCAGCAACTTTTCCAACATGCAGACCAGGCATCCCGAGCGGGTCATCGAAACGAGTTGGGGACGAGGCACCGAGAGCGTCTTTGCCGTCGATATCGTGATTGACGCCTACGACCGGCAGGGTCTGCTACGCGACGTCTCGGACGTTCTCGCGCGCGAAAAAATCAATGTCATCGCCGTCAACACGCAGTCCCGGCAGGGCAACGCGCATATGCTCTTTACTGTGGAAGTCGGCAGCATCCCGCAGCTCAATCGCACCCTGACCCTGCTGCACTCCGTGCAGGGTGTCGTCGGCGCACGCCGCGCCTGAAGTCTTCCAGGGCAGAGGGGACTGGTGTCCCCTGTCGATTTCAGGCCTGCAGCAATTCGATCAACTCGGCTTGCGACGAATGCGGGCTGGTCCGTGAGCCGCGCCGCTGGTGGTAAGTGCCATCGGGCCCGAGTTCCCAGGCCAGGGTGTTGTCGGTGAGATAGATCTGCAGGCCTTCGGCGATGACCCGACGCTTCAGTTTGCGGTCGAGCACCGGAAATGCCAGTTCGATACGCCGGAAGAAATTACGCTCCATCCAGTCGGCACTCGACAGATAGACCTTTTCCTCGCCACCGGCATAGAAATAGAACACCCGGTGATGTTCGAGTTGGCGGCCGATGATCGAGCGTACGCTGATGTTTTCCGACAAACCCTTGACGCCGGCGCGCAAGCCGCAGACACCGCGCACGATCAGGTCGATCTTGACACCGGCTTGCGAGGCTTCGTAGAGCGTGGCGATGGTTTCCGGTTCGAGCAGCGAGTTCATCTTGGCGATGATTCGTGAACGCTTGCCGGCGCGTGCTGCTTCGGCTTCGGCACGAATCGCGGTGACGACGTTCGGCTGCAGCGTGAACGGGGCTTGCCAAAGGTGCGTCAGGGTCTGCGCACGACCGAGGCCGGTGAGTTGCTTGAAGACTTCATTGGTATCGATACCGATCTCTTCGTTGCAGGTCAAGAGACCGAAATCGGAGTACAGGCGGGCGGTTTTGGGATGGTAGTTGCCGGTACCAAGATGCACATAGCGACGCAAGATGCTGTTGCCGGCCTTTCCTTCCTCACGACGGACGATCATCAGCATCTTGGCATGGGTCTTGTAACCGACCACTCCGTAGACGACATGCGCACCCACTTCCTCGAGCTTGGTCGCCCAGCCGATGTTGGCTTCCTCGTCAAAGCGCGCCATCAGTTCGACGACCACCGTGACTTCCTTGCCGTTCTGCGCCGCTCTCAGCAGCGACTGCATCAATACCGAGTCGGTGCCGGTGCGGTAGACGGTCATCTTGATCGCTACCACCAGGGGGTCGTTCGCAGACTGTTCGAGCAGTTCGATCACCGAATTGAAGCTTTGGTAGGGATGGTGGAGCAGGATGTCGCCGCCGCGGATGCTGTCGAAGACACTGTGGCACTTCTGCAGCGCCTTCGGGGTTCCCGGATTGAAGGGCTGAAACTTGAGATCGCTGCGCAGTACCCAGTCGGGTACCTGCATCAGGCGAACCAGATTGACCGGACCGGCGACGCGATAGAGATCGCTCTCGCTGAGGCTGAACTGTCCGAGCAGGAACTGGGTCATCGCTTCGGAGCAACTGTTGGCCACTTCGAGCCGGACGGCGTCGCCGAAATGGCGCTGTGGCAGCTCGCCCTGGATCTTGGCGCGCAGATTGGTGATCTCTTCCTCGTCGACGAAGAGGTTGCTGTTGCGCGTGACACGGAACTGGTAGCAGCCAAGGACCTTCATTCCGGCGAACAACTCGTGCACAAACTCGTGCAGAATCGAAGACAGAAAAACGAAGGCGTACTCACTGTCACCGAGTTCGCGTGGCAGCCGGATGACGCGCGGCAGGACCCGCGGCGCCTGTACGATGGCGGCGCCTGAACTGCGGCCGAAGGCGTCACGGCCTTCGAGTTCGACGGCGAAATTGAGGCTCTTGTTGAGCACCCGTGGGAACGGGTGTGAAGGATCGAGGCCGATCGGCGTGATCACCGGCATGACTTCGCGGAAGAAGAAGCCGCGGATCCATTCGCGCTGCGCGTCGTTCCAGTCCCCGCGTTTGAGGAAGCGGATGCCTTCAGTGGCCAGTTGTGGCAGGATCTCTTCGTTGAGCAGCGCGTACTGTTCCTTGACAATCGCATGAACCTCGTCGCTGACCAGCCGATAGACTTCACGGGCGGTCTTGCCGTCGGTGGTGATCGCCACCGAATTCAGCTTGAGTTGTTCCTTGATGCCAGCCTCGCGAATCTCGAAAAACTCGTCCAGATTGCTGCTCACGATGCACAGGAAGCGCAACCGTTCGAGCAGGGGGGTACGGGGATTTCTGGCTTGCCAGAGGACTCGCCGATTGAAAGCGAGCAGGCTCATCTCGCGATTCTGAAAATATTCCGGCGGGTACCCGCTGGCGGTCTGGAGGGGAGGGGTCTCGGTAGTCGTGGCAACGATGTTCATGAGTTCGTTCCGTCAGGAAAGATGGATCATCAAAGAGGATTTGAAAGCGAGCATATTACAGCCATCGCTTCGTTGTGGGTCGATTGGCGCGCGGTTTTCTCGATTGCTCCGACCGCCTGTGCTGCCAGGGCATGATGTACTTGCCGGCAGTGTAAAATAGCCGGCCTGAAGCCTTTCTTTGCCGGACAGACCAAACACAGTCATGAGTTACGAACTAATTGCCGGTGTCGACCTGGGTTCCAACAGCTTTCGTCTGCAGATCGGGCGTGTCGTTGGCAATCGCATTCACCCCCTGGATACCTGCAAAGAGAACGTCCGGCTCGGTTCCGGTCTGACCCGTGAGAAACTGCTCGATCATGCCTCACAACAACGTGCGATCGAGGCTTTGCGGCGTTTTGGCGAGCGTCTGCGCGACTTCGCTCCGGAAACCGTGCGCGCGGTGACCACTGACGCGATGCGGGTGGCCCGGAATGCGCGCATCGTGTTACCGCAGGCAGAGGCGGCTCTGGGTTTTCCCATCGAGATCATCGGAGGTCGCGAAGAAGCGCGCCTGATCTTCATCGGCGCGGCCAATGCTCTGCCTGCAGCCAGTCACCGGCGTCTGGTGGTCGATATCGGCGGCGGTTCGACCGAGTTCATCATCGGCGAGAACACCGAACCGTTGCTGATGGAGTCCTTGTTCATGGGCGGCATCAACTATCGGCAACGTTTCTTTCCGGAAGGCAAAGTAGACAAGAAGCGCTTCTACACGGCCGAAGTTGCAGCGGCCCGCGAGGTCGAAGCGATCGCTGCCGACTACCAGCGCTTCGGTTGGCAGGAAGCTGTCGGTTCTTCGGGGTCAGCTCAGGAACTCGCCGACATCCTGGAGATGAACGATCTGAATCCCGAAGGGGTCAGCGGCATCAGTCGGGAGGGGCTGGCCAAGCTGCGTCGATTGCTGATGCGGGCCGGGTCGGCGGAAGCGCTGGGTTTGCAGGGCATGCGCAGTGACCGCATGACGATTCTTCCCGGCGCCATCGCGATCATGTCCGCAGTATTCTCGGAACTGGCCATCGAACACATGACCTATTCCGATGGTGCGCTACCGCTGGGCGTCCTCTACGATCTGCTCGGACGCTTCGAGCATCATGACACGCGCGATGAAACGGTCCTCCATTTTCAGCGCCGCTACCAGGTCGACGCGGCACAGGTCAGTCGCGTCGAGCGAACCTCCCTGGCGCTTCTTGGACAGTTGATCAAGCTTGATTCGCCGGAACACGAGAACGATGTCCACTTTCTGCGCTGGGCAATCTCTTTGCATGAGATCGGCGTCTCGGTGGCGCATTGCGAGTTCCACAAGCATGGCGCCTATATCCTGGGTCACGCCGACATGCCGGGTTTCTCGAAGCGCGATCAGGCGCGTCTGGCCCTGCTGGTGCTCGGCCAGCGTGGCAAACTCCAGAAGCTGGCGGCCATGCCGGCTGGCGATCCGAACTGGCGCCTGGTGTTCTGTCTTCGCCTGGCAGTGCTGCTGCATCGTGCGCGTGACGATCATCCACTCTCCGAATTGTCGGTCCGGGAAGATCCGGTCGGTTTCCAGCTCGACCTGCCCGTCGGCTGGCAGGAAGCCAATCCGATGACGGCTGCCGCCCTGGCCGAGGAAGCGCTGCTCTGGCGCCGGATTGGCATCAAGCTGTCAATCCGGTCGACAGTCCCTGACCAGATTGCAGTGCCCCTGGCGCCGTGAAGAAATTCTGAGTTGCCATGGCGGTGGCCGCGATCGAATCCGTCAAGCAAGCCGACCAGGAGCGACTCGTACTGTCCGGTGACTGGACCCTGGCGACCCTGCCAGCGCCGATTTCCGCGCTCGAACGCCGTCTTTGCGATCTGGCAGCGAGCCACCCGGGCTGGGATCTGCTCTCGGTCACTCGCCTGGACAGCGCCGGCGCGATCCTGCTGTGGCGCGCCTGGGGAAGACAATGGCCGGCCGTACTGGCGATTTCTCCTGGGCATCGAGCGCTTCTCGAACGTATCGATGCGATCCGCGTCGATGTCCAGTCGGCGCTGCCGAAGCAGTCACAATCACAGCCACTGACCTGGCTGCTCGCTCTTGGTCAGGAGTCGTGGGTCACCGCCAGGCATCTCCTGGCGATGGTCGCCCTGATTGGCCAGATGGTTCTCGACCTTGCTTATCTGTGCGTACACCCCCGTGACATGCCCTGGCGCGAGTTTTCTGCAAATCTCTACAAGACCGGTGCCCAGGCCTTGCCGGTGACCGCCCTGATCGGGTTTCTGATCGGTGTCGTTCTTTCATACCTGTCAGCCTTGCAACTGAAGACCTTCGGCGCCGATGTCTTCATCGTCAATCTGCTCGGCATCAGCATTGTTCGTGAACTCGGGCCGGTACTGGTCGCGGTACTGGTGGCCGGACGTTCGGGTTCGGCGATGACCGCCCAGATCGGGGTCATGCGGGTGACCGAAGAGATCGATGCGCTGGCCACCATGGGCGTCTCGCGCAGCCAGCGTCTGGTTCTGCCCAAGGTCCTGGCCCTGGCGGTGGCGATGCCGCTGCTGGTGATCTGGTGCTCGGCCGCAGGAATCATCGGCGGCATGGTGTCGGCGAAGCTGCAGATGGATTTGTCTTACGGCTTCTTCATCGATACCCTGCCCAGGGTGGTGCCGGTTGCCAACGTCTGGATCGGCATTGGCAAGGGCGTGGTCTTCGGTTTGCTGATCGCCCTCATCGCCTGCCACTTTGGCCTGCAGGTCAAGCCGAATACCGAAAGCCTGTCGTCGCGAACGACCACTTCGGTGGTGACCTCGATCACCGTGGCGATCATCGTCGATGCCGTCTTTGCGGTGCTGACGCGCAATCTCGGAATTCCCTAGTCGTGCCCAGCGACTGTCGCGGTCAGGCCTGCCTGCGCCGGCTGCCGGCGATCGAGATTCGCGGCCTGTGCACACAGTTCGGCGATGTCGTGATCCATCGCGACATCGATCTCGACATCGAAGCCGGGCAGATGCTCGGCTTGGTGGGCGGTTCGGGCAGCGGCAAAACCACGCTGCTGCGCGAGATTGTCGGACTTCTGACGCCGAGCCGAGGGAGCGTCAGGCTCTTTGGCCAGGCAGTACTCGATCCCGATCCGGCGCGCCGGCGCGCGCTGCGCCGCCGTTTCGGCATGCTTTTTCAGCAGGGGGCCCTCTTTTCGGCACTCTCCGTTCATGACAACATCGCTTTTCCGCTGCGCGAACTGCACACGCTCGACGAGGCGATGATCACCGATCTGGTCATGCTCAAACTCGCCATGGTCGAACTTGAAGCACGGCACGCTCACCTGATGCCCGCCGAGCTGTCAGGGGGCATGGTCAAGCGGGTGGCTCTGGCGAGAGCCTTGGCGCTGGAACCCGAACTTCTCGTCCTCGACGAGCCGACTGCCGGCCTTGACCCGGATCGTAGCGAGAACTTTGTCAAGCTGCTCAGAATGCTGCAGAAGGAACTCGGTTTTACGGTGGTGATGGTGACGCACGATCCCGAGACACTGGCCGGGTTGGCGACGCGCCTGGCCGTGCTCGCCGACCAGCGACTGATTGCCTGTGGGACGGCAGCCGAAGTATTGGCGGTCGAGCATCCCTTCATCCGCAATTTTTTCAGTTCCGGGCGTGCCGCGGCGACGGCTTTCGGACAAGGAGGGAACTAGTCATGGAAAATCGTTCGCATGCCCTGATGGCCGGGTTGTTCACCCTGTTTCTGGGTCTCGCGGGAGCGCTCTCGATCTGGTGGTTCGGTGGCAAGCACGAAGCCACCACCGAGTACACCGTGGTGACCCGACACAACGTCACCGGCCTCAACCTGCAAGGGCAGGTGCGGTATCGGGGTATCCGGGTCGGCAAGGTGCAGGCGATTGAACTCGATCCTCAGGATGCACACAACATCCTGATTCGTATCAGTGTCGACAGCAAGGTGCCCGTGACACGTGCGACGTCCGCCAAGCTGGGCTATCAGGGAGTCACCGGCATCGCCCACATCCTGCTTGAAGACAGCGGGAAAGATCCGACACGTCTGGCGGGCGGCAAGGACTCGCTGCGCATCGAGATGCGCTCCTCTCTGATCCAGGAACTCTCGGATTCCGGCGCGGCTGTACTGGGCCAGGCGCGCGAATTTCTGGCCAGTGCCAACCTGGCTCTCGACAGCGAGAACCGGCAGCATCTGGCCAGGATTCTGGCCAACCTGGAAGCGACGACCGGCAACGCCAACGAGGTTACACGCCAGTTGCGCCAGTTACTGGCACCGGAGAATCTGCGCCTGCTCAATGCCACCCTGGTGCGTGCCGAGCAGGCGGTAGCCGAGGCGGCGCCGCTGCTGGTCGAATCGCGCCGGCTGATGGTTCGCCTGCAGCCGCTGGGCGACAAACTGGATCGCCTGGTCGGCGAGCCGTCGTCAGATGGAATCACGGCCCTGGTTTCCCGCCTCAATGGGGTCGGCAGTGATCTTTCGGGAAACTCGCGCCAGCTCAATCGCGTACTGCAGATGCTCGAAGAATCGCCACAGAGTCTCGTTTTTGGTCCTCCCGCGTCTGCTCCGGGACCCGGCGAGGCCGGTTTTGTCGCGCCGCCAAGCCGTGAGGAACGTCCATGAACAGGTTCCTGATGTGGGTGGTCGCTTGCCTGCTCGCGGGCTGCGTCGGCGGCACGCGCAACACGTCGCCAGCCGAAGTGTACGACTTCGGACCGCCGGTCGAGCAGCTCGCCGAAGAAGGGCGCTGGTCGGGCGTGCTGCTCGATATCCGGGCGCCGCACTGGTTTGATGCGCGCGACATCGAGTATCGCCTGCTCTACGAAAACCCGCTGAAGTTGCGAAACTATGCGCGGAGTCATTGGGCGGCTGCACCGGCATTACTGTTGTCGCAGCGGCTGCGGCAGCAACTGGGTTTGCCGGGCATGGGCGGAGCACTCGCGACCGGTTGTCTGTTGCGCTTCGAACTGCAGGAATTCTCTCAAGTGTTCGATACCCCACAGCGCAGCCGCGGCATCCTGCAGGGTCAGGCCAGCCTCCTCGACGGCAGGCGCCAGCTCGTCGCCGAGCGCCGGCTGCTCATCGAGCAACCGGCGCCGACCGCCGACGCCCAGGGTGGCGTCATTGCCCTGGTTGTGGCCAGCGGAGAACTCGGGCGAGAGTTCGCTGCGTGGTTGAATGATCTGGAGAAACGTGGCAGGCTGAAGCACTGCCGGTCAACGGCAGGCGAAAGCCAATCATACTGATCACCTGAGAGGAGAAGCTGGGGATGCCAAATATTTACCAAGAAGGTCTCGACAAGAATACGGCCAATTACACGCCGCTGACGCCGCTGACATTCATTGCCAGGAGCGCTTATATCTATTCCGAGCGCACGGCAGTGATTCACGGTCAGCGTCGCTATAGCTGGCTCGAGACTTTTACCCGCGTCCGCCGCCTCGCGTCGGCGTTGACCAACCACGGTATCGGCGAGGGCGACACCGTGGCCGTGATGCTCAACAATACCCCGGAGATGGTCGAGTGCCACTTCGGCGTGCCGGTCACCGGCGCGGTTTTGAATACGCTCAATACCCGTCTGGATGCCGAAACGATTGCTTTCATGCTCGAGCACGGCGAGGCCAGGGTGCTGATTACCGACCGCGAGTATTCGCCTACCGTGAAAAAGGCGCTGGCCGTTCTGCGCAGCCCGATCCTGGTGATCGATGTTGACGATCCCGAGTACAGCGGCCCCGGTGAACGCCTGGGCACGCAGGAGTACGAGCAGTTCATTGCCGGCGGGAGCCCGGAGTTTCCCTGGGGCGGCCCGGCTGACGAATGGGATGCCATCTCGCTCAACTACACCTCCGGAACCACCGGCAACCCGAAGGGCGTGGTTTACCATCATCGTGGTGCCTATCTCAACTCGATGAGCAACATCGTCAGTTGGGGAATGCCGCCGCATTCGGTCTATCTGTGGACGCTGCCGATGTTCCACTGCAACGGCTGGTGCTTCGTCTGGACGATGGCCGCCAACGCCGGCACCAACGTCTGTTTGCGCCGCGTCGATCCGAAGCTGATATTCGAAGCGATCCGTGCACACCGCGTCACCCACTACTGTGGCGCACCGATCGTGCACAGTCTGATGGCCAATGCGCCGGCCGACTTGCGCGCCGGCATCACACACCAGGTTGCCGGCCTGATCGCGGCCGCACCGCCGCCGGCCGCAGTCATCGAAGCGATGGCGAACATCGGCGTCGATCTCACGCATGTGTACGGTCTGACCGAAACCTACGGGCCGGCGGCGGTGTGTGCCAAACACGCCAACTGGGCCGCGCTGCCGGTGGCCGAACAGGTTGATCTGAACGGTCGACAGGGCGTGCGTTACCACGCGCAGGAAGCGATCACCGTGCTCGATCCGGCGAGCATGGAGGCGGTACCCTGGGACAAGGAGACCATGGGCGAGATCATGTTCCGTGGCAATCTGGTGATGAAGGGCTATCTCAAGAACCCGAAAGCGACCGCGGAGTCGTTTGCCGGCGGCTGGTACCACACCGGCGACCTGGCGGTGATGCACGCCGATGGCTACGTGAAGATCAAGGATCGTTCGAAGGACGTGATCATCTCCGGGGGAGAAAACATTTCGTCGATCGAGGTCGAGGATGTCCTCTACAAGCACCCGGCGGTGATTGCTGCGGCCGTCGTGGCGACGCCTGACCGCACTTGGGGCGAGGTGCCCTGCGCCTTCATCGAGTTGCGCGAAGGGGCGGCGCCGAGCGAGCAGGAGGTGATCGAGTTCTGCCGCCAGCACATGGCACGTTTCAAGGTTCCCAAGCGGGTGATCTTCTGTACTTTGCCGAAGACCTCGACCGGCAAGATCCAGAAGTACGTGTTGCGCGAACAGGCGAAATCCGCAGCCGCGATCGAGTAAGCCGAAGCTGCCGCTGTGGCCGGCAGGCGGGTGGACGCCGCTTGTCCGGCACTCGCAAATGATCCTCTACAACCCGTTCCCAGGAGAGAAGCATGCATCCCCCGACGTCAACCCAGGAAGACCCCTACGTTATCCGCACCGATCACGAGGGCATCGCGACGCTGATGCTGAATCGCGCACAGCAGTTCAACGCCTTGTCGCAGGCGATGATTGCGGCCTTGCAGGCGGAACTGGATGCGATCGCGCCGGATCCGGCAGTGCGTGTCGTGATCATCGCGGGTGCCGGCAAAGCCTTTTGTGCCGGACACGATCTCAAGGAGATGCGGGCCAATCACCACCAGGCGTTCATGCAGGATCTGTTCCGGCGTTGCGGCAAGATGATGATCACCCTGACGCAAATGCCGCAACCGGTCATCGCGCGTGTGCATGGCATTGCCACTGCCGCCGGTTGTCAGCTGGTGTCGATGTGTGACCTGGCGGTCGCTGTCGACAGTGCGCGCTTTGCCACCTCAGGCATCAACGTCGGCCTGTTCTGCGCGACGCCGGCGGTCGGACTGTCGCGCAACCTCGGTCGCAAGCAGGCGCTCGAGATGCTGCTCACCGGCGATTTCATCGATGCCCGAACGGCTTTACAGCAAGGGCTGGTGAATCGGGTCGTCGCCGCCGATGCGCTCGATGCCGAGATTGACCGGTTCGCCCGATCGATCGTTGCCAAGTCTTCGGTAGCCATCGGAATGGGCAAGCAGATGTTCTACAAGCAACTTGAAATGGGGCTGGACGCTGCCTACCAGTATGCCTCTGAAGTGATGGCCTGCAACATGATGACCGC
Source organism: Candidatus Accumulibacter vicinus (assembly GCA_002425405.1). Taxonomy (GTDB): domain Bacteria; phylum Pseudomonadota; class Gammaproteobacteria; order Burkholderiales; family Rhodocyclaceae; genus Accumulibacter; species Accumulibacter vicinus. Next base: position 10,712 of record DIME01000172.1, on the reverse strand, counting down.
CGACGCCGGCGAGGGGATCGACGCATTCATCGGCAAGCGCCGGGCCGAGTGGAAGGGCCGGTAAGATTTCCCTGCCATGCGCAGCAATTTCCGGCTCCCATTTTCAAGTCGTATGAACAGGCCGGGAACCCGCAGAACGAACTTTCAGGCAGGCTTCTTGAGCTTGCTCTTGGCCGCCTTCTTGAGGGTCTTGAAGAGTTCCGGGTCTTCCGCCTTCACGTATTCGAGAACCTCGATGTCTTCACGTTTGAGGCGCTGAATGTCGATCTGCTCGACATGGACGAGCCTGAGCAGCTCACGCACCGGCTTGGGCATATTGCGGCCGCTTTCATAGCGCGAACCGCCACTCTGCGTCACGCCGATCTTGGACCAGAACTGCTGCTGATTCAAACCAAGCCTGCGACGAATTTCGCGCGGATCGACCTTCTCAACTACTTTGTTGACGGTGCTCATGACTATCCTTTCTTACATTCACGCCAAGTGGACCAGCAGAAAGTCGACTTCCTGCCATACCTTCATACAATATGACTTTGGTAATGCACGACGCACTATAAGCGATTCGCCCGAAATTTTGCAAGTGGCATTGTAATAGAACATCAGGCTAAGCCGGAAGTGGTTCAACAGCCCAGCCAGGCCCTGCAGAACGCCAGGACGTTGCGGACGCGCTTTCGCAAGCGGCGGTCCGGGCGAACCACTTCCTGCCGACCACGGCACAGCCGACGAACCGCCGTTCTGAACACCGTCGATCGCTCAGACTTCAAGGGCCCCCGTCGGCCCCTTTTTATGTCGACTTCAACACACGACGGTGATCCATGATCCCATCGGGTTGGGTATCGTTGCTTGCTTGCAGTGTTCTGATGCGTTAGCATCAATGCATCACTGGTCAGGAGAATGCTCATGCGTACCACTCTCGATATCGAAGACGATGTCCTGCTGGCTGCCAAGGAGCTTGCCCGGCGTGGCGGGACGACGGCCGGCCGGGTGATCTCGCACCTCTTGCGGCAAGCCCTGACCCAGTCGCCGCCATCGACGACCAGCAGCCCCAGCGAGCCGGCGGCCGTCCACGGTTTCCGCCCCTTCCCGTCACGGGGGAAAGTGGTCACCAACGAGCAGGTCGACCAGCTGAGAGACGAGGAAGGCGTTTGATGCGCGCCTTGCTCGATGTGAATGTGCTGATCGCCCTGCTGGACAGCGACCACCTGCATCACACCAGAGCCATGGCCTGGTTGCAGGAGAACATTCAGTCGGGCTGGGCGTCGTGTCCGCTGACCGAGAACGGTTGTATCCGGATCATGTCGCAACCCGGCTACCCGAACGCACTGCCGGCCGGGGCCATCGCCGAACGTCTCGCCGCAGCGACGGCGACCAGCCATCACGTTTTCTGGCCAGACGCCGTGAGCATCCTCGCGAGCGGCCGGATTGCCTGGAATGCCGTACTCGGCTCCCGCCAGGTGAGCGACGTGTATCTGCTGGCACTGGCGGTGCAGCAAGGCGGCCGCCTGGTGACGCTGGATCGTGCGGTCCCGCGGCAAGCCGTTCCTGAGGCAAAAAGTCGTCATCTCCTGGTGATCTGAATTCCCCGACAGGGCCGTCGGTGCAATGGATGCTTGCCCGCCACCCGCCCCGGTCTTCATCGGCGTGGGCGGCCGACACCCCCTCCAGAGCGTCGCCAATCGCCCTCGACTCCCGTGGTCAGCCATCGGGTTTGCGGTGGCCAGACAAAAGAGAGGACTTTGAGCAGGAGCAGCGATTTCTCGGTCTTGAAGTGCGTGGCGATGTGCAGGAAGCTCGGTCCGGGTCCCGCCGGGGCCCATCAGGCGGCGCAGGATCTCCGGCGTGAACCCGGCATCGAGATAGCGCTGGCCGGCAACGACGCCTTCGCCGGCGCGGCAGCGTCCGGCCTGCTGGTCGCGGACGACGCCGGGCAGAGCGACGTTGCCGAACTCCGGATCGGGCTGCGAAGCACCGAGCGCGACGCCTTGCCAGCGCGATTTGTCCATTGAGGGACGATTCCCGAAATCAGGGAGTTAGGGCATTTCATGGTCAAGGGTGACCCGCCAACGCTGGATCAAGGGCGTCGTGAGCCGTTGCTGCCGCCTCCGTCTGCCGTGATCAGCATTTCCCTGGCATGCTGACGGGTAATCGACGTAATGTCGATGCCGCCAAGCATGCGAGCAATTTCCTCCACCCGGGCATCTCCTTCGAGTGTGGCAACGTGGCTGCGCACCGATCCTGCCCGAATCGTCTTGCTGACTTGCCATTGCCAGTTGGCGCGTGCGGCAACCTGCGGCAGGTGCGTCACGCAAAGAACCTGTCTTTCGCCTCCCAATTCGCGCAGCAAGCAGCCGACGACTTCGGCAACACCACCACCGATGCCGACATCGACCTCGTCGAAGATCAGCGTCGGTACGCTTGCCGCCTGACTGGTGACCACCTGAATGGCGAGACTGATCCGTGAGAGTTCGCCCCCGGAAGCGACCTTGGCCAGCGACCGCGGTTCGCTACCGGCCAGGCCGGCGATACGAAACTCGACCTGTTCAAACCCGGCAGCATTCCCTCCTTCGACCGGCAACAAGCCAAGCTCGAAGCGGCCTCCAGCAAGCGCCAACTGTTGCATGACCTGGCTGACTTCGCGGCCGAGCACTTCGGCTGCCTGGGCGCGTTTGCCGGAGAGACGCTGCGCGAGCTGTTCATACTGCACACGGGCGGCCGTGGCGCGCGCCGCCAGGGCGGTGAGGTCGGCAGCCTCACCAAGGACGCTCAGTCGCTCCTGCCAGCGTGCCAGTAGCCCTGGCAGGTCATCGGGAGCACAGCGGAATTTGCGCGCACAACCCAGGATCGCTTCGATGCGTTGTTCGACTTCCACCAGACGCCGTGGGTCGAGTTCGATACGATGGGTGTAACGATGCAGGGCAGAGGCCGCTTCGCTGAGTTCGGCCTGCACTGATTGCAGCAGATCGGTGATTTCGGATAGCGCCGGATCGTACTCGCAAAGCCCATCCAGGCGATTGATCGCGGCAGCGACCTGGGCCTCACAAGCGGCGTCGCCCTCGGCCAATACCTGCAAGGCGAACTGCGCGCCTTCGACAAGGCTGGCTGCATGGCCCAAACGTTTGTGCTCCTCGTTCAGAAGCTGCCATTCTTCGGTCGAGAAGTGGAGTGTTTGCAGTTCACGAACCTGCCATTCCAGTTGCTCGCGTTCGACGGCCAAGGCCTCGCTGCCGCTGCTGGCGGTATCCAACAGCGTCTTGGCCGCGCGCCAGTTGCGCCATGCGGTGGCGACTTCCGCGAGCAGGGATTCGAGCCGGGCGTGCGAATCGAGCAGAGCGCGCTGCGCTTCGCTGCGCAGCAGCGACTGATGCGCATGCTGACCGTGGATGTCGACCAACGATTCGGCCACCTCCCGCAACTGCTGGACGGTCACTGGCGAACCATTCAGATAGGCGCGCGAACGGCCGCTGGCATCCAGTACGCGACGCAGCAGCAAAACGCCCTGCGTATCCAGATCATGCGCCTGTAGCCAGGCGGCAGCCGCCGGCGAAGCCGCAAGGTCGAACTCGGCACTCACCTCCGCGCGCTCGCTCCCGGCGCGAATGAGGCCCGTGTCGGCGCGCTCACCCAGGGCGAATGCCAGGGCGTCGACGAGAATCGACTTGCCGGCACCGGTCTCGCCGGTCAGTGCGCCAAATCCTTGCTGAAACTCGAGTTCCAGCCGGTCGACCAGCACGAAGTCGCGAATCGTCAAACGACAGAGCATAGGGGGATCGTTAATCTCGTCGTCACGGCATGGGATCAATGTTCCTTGGGTCGCTCGCTCCAGTGCAGCTTTTGTCGGAGCATGGCGAAATAGCTGTAACCCGGCGGATGCAGCAGACAGATCGAATATTCGGAGCGACGGATACGTACGGAATCCTCGTTGCGGAGATCAACCGTCACCTGGCCGTCGAAGTGAGCACGCGAATCGGTGGCGTGCACGATCCGGATCTCGATTTCGTTGCGATCACCGACCAGGATTGGCCGGTTGGTCAGGGCGTGTGGGCAGAGCGGAACCAGGGCGATGGCAGAAACCTGCGGATGCAGGATCGGGCCATTGGCCGAGAGCGCGTAGGCCGTCGAGCCGGTGGAGGTGGCGACGATCAGGCCGTCCGAGCGCAGGTGGTAAATGAACTCGCCGTCGATGAACAGTTCGAGCTCGATCATCCGTCCGATCGCGCCCTTGTCCACCACCACATCGTTCAAGGCCAGGTTGGAAACGATACTACGCTCGCCACGCACGACATCCGCATCGAGCAGCATGCGGGTCTCCGGAACGAACTTGCCATCCAGAAGGTCGTCCATGCAGGTCAGCATGTCGCTACGTGCGATGTCGCTCATGAAGCCGAGACGCCCCTGGTTTACGCCGACCAGAGGCACCCGATAACGGGCCAGTTGGCGTGCGGCATTGAGCATGGTACCGTCGCCACCGACGACGATGGCGATGTCGGCATGGGCACCAAGCCAGGTGAAACTGCCGCTCGCCCAGCTTCCGAGTTCCAGATGCGAGATGACGTTGCAGGCGGTCTCTTCCTCGATCAATACGGTCATGCCGCGTTCCTGCAGGTAATGGGCCAGCAGGCGAATCGACTCGGCAATCTCTGGACTGTGGTACTTTCCGACCAGCGCAATCGTCCGGGGTGGCGGTGCGCAATCAGCCGAATCTTCTGGAAAGGCGTTGTTCATGCGTGAATTAAACCACAATTCAGCCTGCTTCCGCGGCGCCCCGTGATCGATGGATTTTTTGTAGAATCGGCCCATGCTAGACGAACGCGCCAAAACGCTCCTCAAGACCCTGATCGAACGCTATATTGCTGAAGGGCAACCCGTCGGATCACGCGCCCTGTCCCGGTACTCGCGCCTGGATCTGTCGGCAGCAACCGTGCGTAATGTCATGGCCGATCTCGAAGAAATTGGTCTGATCGCCAGTCCGCACACCTCTGCCGGGCGTGTCCCCACGTCACGCGGCTACCGCTTTTTTGTCGATACTCTGCTGACTGTCCAGCCGCTCGAAAAGGACAAGCTCGACGCCATCGAGGAACAGTTGCTGCCTTCACAGCCCTCGCAATTGATCAGCAAGGCCTCGCACCTGTTGTCCGGGCTGACCCATTTTGCCGGCATCGTCCTGGCGCCGCGCCGTCTGACGCCGAAGATCCGTCAGATGGAGTTCGTCAGTCTGTCAGAGAAGCGCATTCTGCTGATCCTGGTCACTTCCGACGGCGACGTGCAGAATCGCCTGCTCTTCCCCGGGCGCGCCTATACGCCGTCCGAACTGGTCACCGCGACCAACTATCTGAATCAGCATTTTGTCGGCCAGGATTTTGAGTCCATCAGTCGCCGTCTCCATGAAGACCTGCAGAAACTGCGCGGCGATCTGCAGATGCTGATGGCCGCGGCGCTGACGGCCGGTGACGAGGCAATGCGTGGATCCGACAACCGCTATGTCATTTCAGGTGAACGCAACCTGCTTGAAGTCGAAGAATTCTCGTCGAACATGCGGCGGCTGCGCGAATTGTTCAACCTCTTCGAGCAGCAAACCTCGCTGATGCAACTGCTGGATCTCTCGAAGCGTGCCGAAGGGGTACAAATCTTCATCGGTGGCGAATCGGGGCTGGCTCCCCTTGACGAGTGCAGCGTGGTCACGGCACCGTATGCCGTGGACGGTGAAGTGGTCGGATCGGTCGGCGTCATCGGCCCAACCCGCATGGCCTACGAACGAGTCATTCCAATCGTCGAAATTACCGCCCGACTGCTCTCTTCGGCGCTGACCTATCAGGCCAGATACTGATGCCAGGTTATTTCCCGGAACCGGTCTACCGCCACGGTTCATCCACAAACAGCGCCGTTCTGCTGATCAACCTGGGGACCCCGGCAGCGCCGACGGCCACCGCGGTGCGACGCTACCTCAAGGAGTTCCTCTCCGATCCGCGCGTCGTCGAGATCCCGCGCGCTGTCTGGTGGCTGATTCTGAACGGCATCATCCTCAATATTCGACCGCGCCGGTCGGCGGAAAAGTACGCGGCGGTGTGGACGGCCGAAGGCTCGCCACTGCGCGTGCATGTCGAACGTCAGGCCAAGTTGCTGCGTGGCTTGCTTGGGCAGGCCGGACATCGGGTCCTCGTCGATTTCGCCATGCGTTATGGTGAGCCGTCGATTTCGGCAACGCTCTCCCGTCTCAAGGCCGAGGGCTGCACGCGCATTCTGTTGCTGCCACTCTATCCACAGTACTCGGCGAGCACGACGGCCAGCGCATTCGATGCAGTTGGCGCCTGGCTGCAACGTGTGCGCAATCAGCCGGAAATACGTACGGTCCGGAATTTTGCCGATCACCCCGGCTACATTGCGGCACTGGCAGCCAGTGTGCGCGAGCACTGGTTCAGTCACCCCCGGCCGGACCGATCGTATCGTCTGGTCATGAGCTTTCATGGGCTGCCGCGCTACACGCTGGACAAGGGGGACCCCTATCACTGCGAGTGCCAAAAGACCGGCCGCCTGCTTGCCGAGGCGCTGAGTCTTGGTCAGGAACAATACCAGGTCTGCTTTCAGTCGCGTTTCGGCCGTGCCGAATGGCTGCAGCCGTATACCGCACCAACCCTCAAGGCGCTGGCAGCACAGGGCGTGCAGCGGGTCGATGTGATCTGCCCGGGATTCCCGGCAGATTGTCTCGAGACGCTCGAAGAAATCGCCATCGAGGGCCGGAGTGCGTTCATGCAGGCCGGCGGCAGGGAATTCCACTACCTTTCCTGCCTCAACGAGCGGGACGACTGGATTCGCGCGCTCGCCGACCTGGCCGCCAGCCACCTGCAGGGCTGGCCGACCCGCAGCTCGCCGGACCCGGCCAGCCGCGAACTCGGCGCCTTGCGCGCGCGCGCCCTGGGCGCCTCGTTCTGAGGGCCTATTCCATGGCTTCGTACAGCGGCAGGGTCAGGAACTCCGGGTATTCCGGTGTCAGCGACATCTTGTCGAAAATGACTGCTGCCTGATCGTAGGTGGCGGTCTCTTCTCCCTGAGCACTGACCGTCGTTTTCACCTTGAGCAGTTCTTCGGCGATCATGCTGCGCACCATCTCGGCGGTGACCTTGCGGCCGTCATCGAGGACGCCTTTGGGCGAAACCACCCATTGCCAGACCTGCGAACGCGAGATCTCGGCCGTGGCGGCGTCTTCCATCAGGTTGTGGATCGGCACACAGCCGTTGCCGGCGAGCCAGCTGCCGAGGTAGTGAATGCCGACGTTGATGTTGTTGCGCACACCGGCTTCGGTGATGGGTTGCGAGGGCTGGAAGTTGAGGAAGTCCGCCGCCGTGAAGGTCTCGTCGCGCTGCTTTTCCCACTGGTTCGGGCGATCGCCGAGCACTTTCTGAAACTCTTCGGCAGCGATCGCCACCAACCCTGGGTGGGCCACCCAACCGCCGTCGAAGCCGTCATTGGCGTCACGCGTCTTGTCGTGACGGATGCCTGCCAGCGCCTTTTCGTTGGCCACCGGATCGTTCTTGATCGGAATCAGCGCGCTCATGCCGCCCATCGCCGGCGCGCCGCGCTTGTGGCAGATTTTGACCAGCTGCAGTGCGTAGCTGCGCATGAAGGGAACCTCCATGGTGATCGCGCCACGGTTGGCCAGGCAGAAGTCCGGGTTCTTCTTGAACTTCTTGATGCACGAGAAAATGTAGTCCCAGCGTCCGGCGTTGAGGCCCGCCGAGTGTTCACGCAGTTCGTAGAGGATTTCCTCCATCTCGAAGGTGGCGAGGATGGTCTCGACCAGCACGGTAGCCTTGATGGTGCCGCGCGGCAGGCCGATATGCTCCTGCGCCATGATGAAGATGTCGTTCCACAGACGCGCTTCGAGATGCGATTCCATCTTCGGCAGATAGTAGAAGGGGCCAGCGCCGCGCGCGATCTGCTCTCTGGCGTTGTGGAAAAAGACGAGTCCGAAATCGAAGATGCCGCCAGAAACGCGCTGACCATCGACGGTGACGTGTTTTTCGTCGAGGTGCCAGCCGCGCGGACGAATCTGCAGAGTGGCGATGGTCTCGTTGAGCGTATATTCCTTGCCGGCTTCGTTGGTGAATGACAACTGGCGCCGAATGGCTTTGTAGAGGTTAACCTGGCCCTGGATCTGGTTGTCCCACTTCGGACTGTTCGAGTCCTCGAAGTCGCTCATGTACGAATCGGCGCCCGAGTTGTAGGC
>DIME01000172.1:0-2138 GCA_002425405.1 Candidatus Accumulibacter vicinus | reverse complement strand
AGCGGTGCAATTTTCCAGTCGCCGTCGCGGATAGACCGGGTTTCCGGCAGGAAGTCGGGCATTTCGCCAGCGTCGATCCGTTCCTGGCGAGCAACGCGTGCCCGCAGCAGTTCCTGGCGGCGACCCTCGAAAGCGCGGTGCAGTTTGGCGACCAGAGCCAGCGCCTCGGGGGTAAGAATGGTTTCGTAACCGGGTTGGATCGGTGCGTTGATTTGCATGCCGGCGGGTAGATTAAGGCTCATGCGATGACTCCTGTCGATGGGTGATGATGCAATGCAGCGATTCTATTGGAGGCTGCAATCAAAGATAATAGCGAATGGAATCAAATTATCTTTTACTTCTGGTATCGAATCGGCGAGATGGACCATATCAAGCAAATCGAGGCCTTCGTTAACGCTGCAACACGTGGCAGTCTCTCGGCAGCGGCACAGTTGGAAGGGATCACGCCAGCGGTGATCGGGCGCCGGCTCGACGCGCTGGAGGCACGCCTTGGCGTCAAGCTGCTGCTGCGCACGACGCGAAAGCTGTCGCTGACCTTCGAAGGGCAGGCTTTCCTCGAGGACTGTCAGCGCATCCTCAACGATCTGGCGAATGCCGAAGCGGCGGTTTCACTGGGTGGCATTCGTGCCAGCGGTCATCTCAAGCTGTCGGCGCCGGCCGGCTTTGGGCGTCGGCATGTGGCGCCGCAGGTAGCTGCCTTCATGCGGGCCAATCCACAAGTCACCGTGCGGCTTGATCTGACCGATCGGCTCGTCGATCTGCTCAACGAAGGCGTTGACTGTGCGGTACGGATCGGCGAAATGGCCGATTCGAGCCTGGCGAGCAGCAAACTTGGCGAAATGCGTCGCGTCATCGTTGCCAGCCCAGCCTACCTGGCTGAATACGGGGTGCCTCGTACGCCGGCCGAACTGGCCGCGCACAACTGCCTGTCGCTGGGTCAACAACGTGGCTGGGCGCTGCGCCAGAACGTGGGAGGTGAGGTGAGGAATTACAAGGTGTCGGGCACCTTCGAGTGCAATGACGGAGCGGTGTTACACGCCTGGGCGCTGGCCGGCAAGGGCCTGGCCTGGCGATCGATGTGGGAAGTGGGTGACGATTTGCAGAATGGCCGACTCGTTTCCCTGCTCGACGAGCATGCGGCACCCAGTGTCGGCATCTACGCCGTATTTCCGCAACGCCGGCATTTACCGTTACGTGTTCGGCTGTTCATCGATCAGCTCAAGACGACTTTTGGTGACCCGCAATACTGGGGGCTTGGTCACTGAACACCCGTCTGCCGCGTGACTAAAAGCACGTCAGGCTGGCCACCGGATCACTCCGCATTATTGGCAGCTCGCTTGGCGGCTCGCAGCAGCGCCTTCCTGGCTTTTTCTGCCCGGATGTGCGCGAGTGCCTGAGCCTTGTTGCACTCCTTGCAGTAGGAATGCAGGCCATCCGCACTTCGTGAATTCTTGTGAAATTCCAGCATCGACTTTTCTTGCTTGCACTTGACGCAGATTTTCGTAGTCATGGGAGAACGTGAAGGTTAGGGAAGACAGGAGGATCAGGGGCCACATATGAAGATCATAAATTGAATTAATTAAATGATCCGTGATCAATGGCACAATTTATTCCAATGCGCCGCTGTCATTTCCCTCAAACCTTTTGCCGAGACCATTCCCTCGCGCCATGGAACACTCGAGTCAATCAAAAAGTGCTGCATATCAGCATGATGCCCTGTCATACGGAGCGCCCTCGGATCGTGCGGTACCGCCGGCCAGAGCGAATCGAGCAGATTGGAAGTGTCAGTCTGGCCAGAGATGAATAAGAAAATGCTATGCCGTAATATAAACTATGTTTATTTAAAAATGGCTTGGGCGGCAGTTCCCTGGCGCTACCGGCGATTGATCAACCGTAGTCGTAAAAAATTCTGACAGTCTGTGGCGAACGCCGCGCTCGACGATGTCACACCCGGCCGCGTACTCTGCTCAGGGAGGACGAAACCTGCATCCGTACGGATCAAGGGCCGCGTCAAACGGCGGGTGGCCAGCGAAGCGTCGCGGCCAGCAAAGCTTCGACATCGACCGCGTCGACCTGCTCCGGCTGCATGAATCGTTGCGCGTAGTCGAGATATACCCCGGCGCGCAGGAAGAGTGCGA
>DIME01000174.1 GCA_002425405.1 Candidatus Accumulibacter vicinus | reverse complement strand
CCTCGCACAACTTGCACGCAATACACCGCTCCTCACCATTCGGATAGCGTCGCAGCGCGTGCAGGCCGCGAAAGCGGAAGCCCTGCGGTGTCTTTTCTTCCGGGTACTGCACGGTGATCTTGCGGGCAAACATGTAGCGCCCGGTCACTGACAAACCCTTAAACAGTTCCTTGAGCAGGAGGCTGTTGAAAATTTCCTTCATCGAACCCATGACTAGCCTCTCACTTCCAGATGTTCAAGGGCGACATCATCCAGATGCCGACCACGACCAGCCATATCAGGCACAGCGGGATGAACACTTTCCAGCCCAGACGCATGATCTGGTCGTAGCGATAGCGGGGGAAGGTAGCGCGCACCCAGAGGAAGATGAACAGCACCGCAGAGATCTTCAGGAATAGCCACAGAATGCCATCCGGCAGGAAGCCCACCGGCGACAGCCAGCCGCCGAGAAACAGGATTGCCGTGAGCGTCGACACCAGAATCATGTTGGCATATTCGGCAAGGAAGAACACCGCGAAAGCCATTCCTGAATATTCAACGTGGAAGCCAACGATCTCGGATTCACCTTCCGCCAGATCGAATGGCGCACGGTTGGTCTCGGCAACGACCGAGGTCAGATAAACGACAAACATCGGCAGCAGCGGCAACCAGTTCCACGACAGGAATCCCAGCCCCTGATCAACGAAGTAACCCCGCCCCTGGCCGTTGACGATGTCGCCGAGGTTGAGGCTGTTCGAAACCATCAACACCACTACCAGCGCCAGCCCCATGGCAACTTCGTACGAAATCATCTGGGCTGCGGAGCGCATGCCCCCGAGAAAGGCATATTTCGAATTCGAGGACCAGCCCGAGAGAATGATTCCATAAACGCCGATCGAAGTAATCGACATGATATAGAGCAGGCTGGCGTTAACGTTCGCCAGGACCAGCGTGTCGTTGAACGGAACCACCGCCCAGGCGGCCAGTGCCGGCGCAAAGGCGAACATCGGCGCGAGCAGAAAGACGCTCTTGTCCGATCCGGTTGGAACGACCACTTCCTTCAACAACAGCTTCAGGCCGTCGGCGATCGGCTGAATCAGCCCCCAGGGACCGACACGGTTCGGGCCGATACGCACCTGCATCCAGCCGATCACCTTGCGTTCCCAGAAAGTCAGATAGGCAACGCAGAGCAGCAGCGGCGCGATGATCAGAACGATCTTGAGCAGGACCCAGACCAGCGGAAACACCGACCCGAAAATCCCTTGCAACAATCCCTGCAGCGCATCGATCATCATGCACGCTCCACGTTGATCGCACCGAACATTTCACCCAGTGCCGCTGTCGTCACATGCGCTGCCGCGACGCGAACACAGCCCGCCGGTACTGTCTCGTCGGCCCTGGCGGTGAGGACAGCTTCGCCGTTCCCCTGTCGGAGGCGTACCGGAACCCCGTCGGTGACGGCCAGCCTCGCCAGCGTTGCCGCATTCATGCGCGCTGTCGGGGCTACCGCATCACGCGTTTTCTGGAGTGCCGAAGCACGGCGAGCAAGCGGGTCGGCAAAATAGATCGGCACATCGGCAATGCGTTGCAACTCGCCAGCCGTCACCATCAATGACAGAGGAACGTCGCTGACACGGTTGTCGAGACCGGCAACAAAGGTGGTTCCCGCGGGAACTATTTCGTCTCTCACCTGCTCGCTCGAGTTCTGGTCGAAACCAGCTAGCGCCAGCAGATTGCCCAGCACACGCAGTACCTTCCAGCCGGGACGCGCATCGCCAAGGGGGCGAACGACCCCGGTAAAACTCTGGATACGACCCTCGGTATTTACGAAGGACCCGGAAGTCTCGGTAAAAGGCGTGATCGGCAGCAGGACATCGGCGTAGTCCTGCGCCGCGCCGTCGCCGAATGGCGTCAACATGACGACCAGCGCGGCTCCCTTGAGTGCGGCTACCGCCTGTTGCGGATCATAACAATCGAGTTCTGGCTCGACACCAAGCAGGATATAGGCCTTGCGGGGTTGAGCGAACATCTCGTAAGCGTTGAGCGCGGTCGGCAAAGCCTTCGCGAGATGCCCACCAACACTGTTCGCCGCTTCTCCAATGAAGCCACAGGTGGCACCGGTCAAACGTGCAAGCTCGACGGCCAGAACATGCAGTTGTGCCGCCTGTGGATGCTGCTCGGCGGCATTGCCGAGGAACACCGCCCGCTTCTCGCCATCGAGCAGACTCCTGGCAATCGCCTGGCTGGTCGCGCAAGGATCGATCGAATCCAGTCCGGCAGGCACTGCCTCGTTTTTCAATTGTGCGGCGGCCTTGACGACCGCAGCCAGTGCCAGCGGCAGATCAGCGGGAGAAACGGTCAGCTGCGCATGCAGATTGATCAGCGAATCGTCTCCACTTGATGAGAGCAAGCTGACTTTGCCCGATTTCTTGGCCAACTGACGCAAGCGCTGGGCGAACAGCGGATGATCCTTGCGCAGAAAGCTGCCCACTACCAACACGGCGTCGAGGTTCTTGATTTCGGAGAGCTGGAGACCGAGCCAGGGGACGCCCCCCAGTTTGCCGTCGGCCGAAAAATCACGACGCCGCGGGCGAAAGTCGACGTTGCCCGAACCGAGACCATGCATCAGCTTTTGCAGCAGATAGAGTTCTTCGAGCGTCGACTGCGGCGAAGCCAGCGCCGCCAGCGATGCCGCGCCGCTATTGCTGACGATATCCTTGAGGGCATGCGAAACGTAATCGAGGGCGACATTCCAGTCGACTTCGCGCAGCGCACCATCGACACGAATCATCGGCCTGCCGAGCCTGGCCGGAGAATTCAGCGCTTCGTAGGAAAAGCGTTCCTTGTCGGAAATCCAGCACTCGTTGACGTCTTCGTTGTCACGCGGCAGAACGCGCATCACGACGTTGTTCTTGACCTGTACGGTCAGGTTGGCGCCAATGCTGTCGTGCGGGCTGATCGAGCGGCGCCGCGACAACTCCCAGCTCCGTGCCGAGTAGCGAAACGGCCGGGAGGTCAGAGCCCCTACCGGGCACAAATCGATCATGTTGCCAGAAAGTTCAGAATCGACCGAACGACCGACAAAAGTCGTGATCTCCGAATGCATGTTGCGGTTGGCCATGCCGAGTTCCATCACGCCGGCAATTTCCTGCCCGAAGCGAACGCAGCGAGTGCAGTGGATGCAGCGAGCCATTTCCTGCATCGAGATCAGAGGACCGACATCCTTGTGGAAAACGACCCGCTTGTCTTCCTGAAAACGCGAGGCACTGCCGCCATAACCAACCGCCAGGTCCTGAAGCTGGCACTCGCCACCCTGATCGCAGATCGGGCAGTCGAGCGGGTGATTGATCAGCAGAAATTCCATCACGCCTTTCTGCGCCTTGACCGCCAGTTCGGAATGGGTGAACACCTTCATCCCGTTGGTAACCGGTGTCGCACAGGCAGGCAGGGGCTTCGGCGCCTTTTCGACCTGCACCAGACACATCCGGCAGTTGGCTGCGATCGAAAGCTTCTTGTGATAACAGAAATGCGGGATATAGGCCCCCACCTGCTGTGCAGCATCCATGATGGTACTGCCATCGGGTACCTGTGCGATTTTGCCGTCGATTTCGATTTCCATCGTCTCGTACCCTAAACCGTTGCCGTGAAGAAACCACTGCCGGCACGCTGCACATCAACGGGCACGAGGCACTTCTTGTGTTCGATGTGGTACGCGAACTCGTCGCGATAATGCTTGATGAAGCTTTGTACCGGCATCGAAGCAGCATCGCCAAGCGCGCAAATGGTGCGGCCCATGATGTTGGTGGTCACACTCTCGAGCAGGTCGAGGTCGCCAGGGCGACCCTGGCCGTTCTCGATGCGATGCACCACCTTGTAAAGCCAACTGGTTCCTTCACGGCACGGCGTGCACTGGCCGCAGGATTCTTCGTAGTAGAAGAACGACAAGCGCTCGAGCGCTTTCACCATGCAAGTCGTCTCGTCCATGACGATGACCGCACCCGAACCCAGCATCGAGCCCGCCTTGCTGATGCCATCGTAATCCATGGTGGCGTTCATCATCGTCGCTGCGGGAACCACCGGCGCAGAGGAACCTCCCGGAATGCAGGCCTTCAATTTTCGGCCACCCCGCATGCCGCCAGCCATTTCAAGCAACGTGGCAAATGGCGTCCCGAGGGGAATTTCGTAGTTCCCTGGCCGGTTGACGTGACCCGAAACCGAGAACAGCTTGGTCCCGCCGTTATTCGGCTTGCCGGCTTCAAGATAGGCCTCACCGCCCATATTCATGATGTATGGGATCGAGGCGAAGGTTTCGGTGTTGTTGATCGTAGTCGGCTTGCCATAGAGACCGAATGACGCGGGGAAAGGTGGCTTGAAGCGCGGCTGCCCCTTCTTGCCCTCGATGGATTCAAGCAGTGCTGTTTCTTCGCCGCAGATATAGGCGCCGTAGCCGTGATGCGCAAAGAGATCGAAACTGAAACCCGAGCCCAACAGGTCGGAACCGATAAAACCAGCGGCTCGCGCTTCATCGAGGGCTTCCTCGAAGCGCTCGTAGAGTTCCCAGACTTCGCCGTGGATGTAGTTGTAACCCCGCGCAGCACCCATCGCGTAGCCTGCGATGGCCATCCCCTCGATGACCGAATGCGGGTTGTAGCGCAGGATGTCGCGATCCTTGAAGGTGCCCGGTTCGCCTTCGTCGGAATTGCACACCACGTACTTGTCGCCGGGAAAGGAGCGTGGCATGAAACTCCATTTTAGGCCCGTTGGAAATCCGGCACCGCCACGACCGCGCAGAACCGACTTCTTGACCTCGTTAATGACCTCGCCCTGGGGCATCTTTTGTTCAAGAACTCGCCTGAGCGCCGAGTAACCGCCACGCTTGACATAATCCGCCAAGCGCCAAGCCTTGTCGCCGTCCAGACCGACGCTAAGCATCGGATTAAGTGCACCGAGAATCGCCATTACTTGAGCTCCGCCAACAGTTTGTCGATTTGCTCGGGATTCATCCAACTGCACATGCGACGGTTATTGACGATCATCACCGGCGCATCGCCACAGGCCCCCATGCACTCACTCTCCTTGAGCGTGACCAAGCCATCGGCAGTCGTCTCGTTATAGCCGATTCCCAGCTTTTTCTGCAGGTATTCGCCGGCATCGACGCCGCCGCTGAGCATGCATGGCAGATTGGTACACACCGACACCTTATACTTGCCAACCGGCTTGAGATCGTACATGTTGTAGAAGGTCGCCACCTCGTAGGCGGCAACCGGTGCCATGCCGAGGTAGTTGGCCACTGCCTCGATGGCTTCGCTGGAGAGCCAGCCCTGCTGTTCCTGCGCAATGGCAAGTGCCGCCATGACCGCCGACTGTTTCTGGTCAACCGGGTACTTGGCAATTTCGCGATCGATTCTCTTGAGGGATTCTGAAGTCAACATCAACGGTCAATCTCGCCAAAAACAACGTCCTGGGAACCAATGATCGTCACCACGTCGGCCAGCATGTGACCGCGCACCATCTCGTCCATTGCCGACAGGTGCACATAACCCGGAGGACGGATCTTCAAGCGATAGGGCTTGTTGGCACCATCGGAAATCACGTAGATGCCGAACTCTCCCTTGGGGTGCTCGACCGCCGAATAAACTTCGCCTTCTGGCACATGCATGCCTTCGGCACAGAGCTTGAAGTGGTGGATCAATTCTTCCATGTTGGACTTCATGGCTTCGCGATCCGGCGGCGCAACCTTGTGATTATCGGACATCACCGGGCCCGGGTTCTGCCGTAACCAGTCGATACACTGCTTGACGATCCGGTTGGACTGGCGCATCTCTTCCATGCGAACCAGATAGCGATCGTAGGAATCGCCGGTAACGCCTACCGGAATGTCAAAATCGACCCGGTCGTAGACTTCGTAAGGCTGTTTCTTGCGCAGATCCCAGGCGACACCGGATCCCCGCAACATCGGCCCGGTGAAGCCGCGTTGCAGCGCCCGCTCCGGCGAAACGATGCCGACATTCACCAGACGCTGCTTCCAGATGCGGTTGTCGGTGAGCAACGTTTCGTACTCGTCGAGCAACTTCGGAAAGCGACTGACGAAATCGTCAAGAAAATCCAGCAGGGAGCCGCTGCGCACGTCGTTGAAGGGCTTGATCTGGGCGGCACTCTTCCACTTCGACTCCTTATACTGCGCCATGCGATCAGGCAGGTCACGGTAAACCCCGCCCGGCCGGTAGTAGGCAGCATGCATGCGCGCGCCTGAAACCGCCTCATAGGCATCGACCAGGTCCTCACGTTCCCGGAAGGCATAAAGCACCATGGTCATCGCACCGACATCGAGGCCGTGACAGCCGATCCAGAGCAGGTGGTTAAGGATCCGGGTGATCTCGTCGAACATCACCCGGATATATTGGGCACGGATCGGCACCTCGACATTCAGGAGCCTTTCGATCGCCATGCAGTAAGCATGCTCGTTACACATCATCGACATGTAGTCGAGGCGATCCATGTAGGGTACAGACTGGATCCAGGTCTTGTTCTCGGCCAGCTTTTCGGTCGCGCGGTGGAGCAGGCCGATGTGCGGGTCGGCACGCATGACCACCTCACCGTCCAACTCAAGCACCATCCGCAGAACACCGTGCGCTGCCGGATGTTGCGGCCCGAAATTCAGGGTGAAGTTGCGCAGTTCAGGCATTGTCGACGTTCCCGTAGGTCGCTTCGCGAACGATCCGCGGCGTGATCTCGCGCGGCTCGATGGTCACCGGCTGATAGATGACACGCTGCTGTTCCGGGTCGTAGCGCATCTCGACATAACCTGAAACCGGGAAATCCTTGCGGAACGGATGTCCAATGAAGCCATAGTCGGTGAGGATGCGGCGCAGGTCTTCGTGCCCTGGGAAAACGATCCCGAACAGGTCGAAAGCCTCGCGCTCGAACCAGTTGACGCTGTTCCAGACCGACGTGACCGAAGGTAGCGAGGGAAAATCGTCGTCGGGCGCAAAGCAGCGGACGCGCAGCCGCCAGTTCCTGCTGATCGATAAAAGGTGACTGACCGCGGCGAAACGTCTGCCTTCTCGCCGCACGTTGCCATAGGACCAATAATCGACGCCACAGAGGTCGATCAATTCCTCGAAACACAGTTCCGGCTCGTCGTGAAGAGTCTGCATCACCGTCAGGTAATCGGCGGCATCGACCTCGATGGTCACTTCACCGAGCGCCACCTTCAGGGATTTGACTCGATCACCGAGATGCTTCTGCAAATTCTGGCTAAGCGCTTCCAGCGTGGCGAACATGGCTCACTCTCGGTTGGTTGTTTTCAGCGGGCGATGGTATTAGTCCGGCGAATCTTGTTCTGTAGCTGAATCAGGCCGTAGATCAGCGCCTCGGCAGTCGGAGGGCAACCTGGAACGTAGATGTCGACGGGAACGATCCGGTCGCAACCGCGCACCACGGAGTACGCATAATGATAGTAACCGCCACCATTGGCGCAGGAACCCATCGAAACCACCCAGCGCGGCTCGGCCATCTGATCGTAAACCTTACGCATGGCCGGCGCCATCTTGTTGGTCAGCGTCCCGGCAACAACCATCACATCGGACTGGCGCGGGCTGGGGCGGAATACGATGCCGAAACGGTCCAGATCATAGCGCGAGCAACCAGCATGAATCATCTCGATGGCACAGCATGCGAGCCCGAAGCTCATCGGCCAGATCGAACCAGTACGAACATAATTGATCAGCTTGTCGGCCGTGGTGGTGACGAAGCCTTCCTGAAGAATACCTTCAATGCCCATCACTCACTCCCAATCCAGAGCACCCTTGGCCCAGGCGTAGATGTAACCCACGACGAGGATGGCAATAAACACCAGCATCTCGATGAAACCGAACCACCGAACCGAATCGGTCTGCGTGATTTCCTTGAAGATCGTCGCCCAGGGCAGGAGAAAGGCGACTTCAAGGTCAAACAGGATGAAGATGATGGCGATCAGGTAATAGCGCACATCGAACTTCATGCGCGCGTCCTCAAAAGCCTCGAAGCCACACTCGTAAGGAGAGAGCTTTTCGCCGTCTGGGCGATGCGGCGCAACCACCAGACCAGTCACGACGGGCGCAATACCAAAGGCAATGCCAATCAGTATGAAGACAAATACCGGGAAATAACTTTCCAGCATGATCCGCCCCACAAGTGCTTCATTTCAGACTACGCCACCCAATCGAATGGCTTCTCCTGGTGCCGACGATGAGACTCGAACTCATACGACCGAAGTCACTACCCCCTCAAGATAGCGTGTATACCAATTTCACCACGTCGGCACGACCATGGCAGCGAACGAGTTAACGAGGAATCCTGCACCTCTTGCTGCTGCCTTGAAACCAGATTACCTGGGAATATCCTTGGCTTTCGAATCGGGATTCGCCGGGCTTGTTCCCTGCTCAACACTACCCGCAGGCTGCGCTGAAACAGGGGCAGAGTTTACCGCATCCTGCATCACACTACCAGTCGTTTTTGGTTTGCTTGAAGCCAGATAGGCGAGCGACAGGCTGGTCACAAAAAATGCGGTCGCCAGAATAGCCGTAGCGCGACTCAGGAAGTTGGCCGAACCGGTGGCGCCAAACAGGCTGCCGGAAGCACCGCTGCCAAAAGCCGCACCCATGTCCGCACCTTTGCCGTGCTGCACCAGGACCAGGCCGATGATGCCAATCGCAGCCAGAATGTGCATTACCAGCACGACAGAAAAAAGATAGTCCATATCACCCTCTTGTTCGACTTGGCGCCACGCTGTCACAAGCTGAACCACGCCGAAAAAACTTATGAATTATAGCCAGTTCGATTGGTATAGGTCAATCAAGGCAATCGCTTAGCCAGGGTGACTTTGCCCTCTCAGGCAATGGACGGGGAATCAATCGGTTGCTTTGCCCGCGGAACATTGTCCCGGAGAGTCTGGATAACTGCGAGATGGAATGTGATCTCGGTGCGCTGGCTGTTCGGCTGATCGACAAGAGTGAAGAGGCTCGTTAAAAGCGCGCAGTTCGCCCTCCTGCTTTTGCGCCTCGGTATCGCCCAGCGCATGTTCGAGGAACTCGCTGAGCAGCGGGATGACCAGGCTGGCCTCGAGGAGGTAGACGAAGGACGGGGTATAACGGGTTGCCTCCTTGCCGACGGTGCGCTGCAGGAGTTCCTCCGCCCAGAGGGTGTCGCCAGCGAGCTTCTGCGAGCCGTCGATGGCGATCGGCTAGCAAGCCGCGGATCAAGCGTCGTACCAAGCCCACGTGCGCCTGCTATACGACTGGCCAGGATGGGCCAGCCCGCGCCCGCTGGTCTCTCCGAGCCACTGCCAACCGGCGGCACGGTAACAGGTGCCGGCATGGTGACGCGGGTCGACGAAGGTTTCCAGCAACCCGGGCTCGAAGCCCCAGTGATCGAGCCAGTCCGCGCGGCGCGGCGCGCAGTGCACCAGGGGCTCGGCGATTGCCGCGTCCCCATGGGCGAAACCTTTTTCTTCCTACTCACCGCCACGCCCCGAAAACACAGGGCTGCAGCATTCATGCTGCAGGGCTGTGTACCGACGTTGTCCCAGAAAAAAGGGCGCCGTGTTGGCGCCCTCCAGAGGAGAGACTGGACTTTGTACTGGCTCAGTAGTGATAGGCGGATTCGCCGTGCGAGGTGATGTCGAGACCTTCGCGCTCTTCTTCTTCCGGTACTCGCAGGCCAATGACCATATCGACTAGTTTGAAAGCTATCAGGGAAACTACCCCCGACCAGACGATCACCGTACCGACACCCCATAATTGGCTGATTACCTGGGCAGTCATGTCGTAGTCGCCGACCTTGTTGAGCACGTAGTCATAAACGCCAGTGCCGCCAAGCGAAGGAGCAGCGAAGACTCCAGTCAGGATCGCACCGAGCATGCCGCCGACACCATGCACGCCAAAAACGTCGAGCGAATCGTCTGCACCAAGCAGCCGCTTCAGCCCATTGACGCCCCACAGGCATACCACACCCGCCAGCAAGCCGATGACAATGGCGCCGACGACACCGACGAAACCTGCCGCCGGGGTGATTGCCACCAGTCCGGCCACCGCTCCGGAAGCTGCGCCAAGCATTGAGGGCTTGCCCTTGATCATCCATTCGGCCAGCATCCAGGACATCGCAGCACAAGCGGTGGCGACCCAGGTATTGACCATTGCCAGAGCTGCGCCACCGCTCGCTTCGAGTGCCGAGCCGGCGTTGAAGCCGAACCAGCCGAACCACAACAGCGAAGCTCCGATCATCGTGAAGGTCAGACTATGTGGCGCCATCGATTCGCGGCCGTAGCCGATCCGCTTGCCGATGACGATTGCGCCGACCAGCCCGGCGACGGCAGCGTTGATATGCACCACGGTGCCGCCGGCGAAGTCGAGCGCGCCCTTCTGAAACAGGAAGCCGGCCGTCTTGGTGGCTGCCTCGCCAGTTGCCGCGTCAAGGTAGGCGTCCGGACCCGCCCAGTACCACACCATGTGCGCCATCGGTAGGTAGGAGAGCGTAAACCAGATCACCATGAAGACCAGGATCGCGGCAAATTTCGCACGCTCAGCGAAGGCGCCGACGATCAGCCCGCAGGTGATGGCTGCGAACGCGCCCTGGAATATGACATAGGCCAGTTCGGAGACGACCACCCCCTTGCTGAAGGTGGCGGCGACCGAGTCGACGGTGATTCCCTTGAGGAAGATCTTGTCGAGCACGCCAAAGAAGCCACCACCTTCGGTAAAGGCGACCGAGTAGCCGTAGATTACCCAGAGCACGCTGATCAGCGAAAAGGTCACGAAGACCTGCATCAGTACCGAAAGCATGTTCTTGGTGCGCACCAGCCCCCCGTAGAACAGCGCCAGGCCAGGGATCGACATCAGGATGACCAGCGCGGCGCTGGTCATGATCCAGGCGTTGTCACCCTTGTTGGCGACCGGCATCGGTGCTGCCGTAGCCGCGGCAGGTGCAGCGCTGGCGGCGGTCGTGGCAGCGGGTTCCGCCGCCGGTGTCGCCGCTGGTGCGGCAACCACCGTGGGAGTTTCTGTGGCCGCTGCGGGTTTGTCTTCAGCCCAGGCCGGAGCACCGATGCTGACGGCGCCGAGCAGGGCGAGGATGGCGAATGTGCGTCTCATGATTGGCTCCTCACAGTGCTTCTTCACCGGTTTCACCGGTGCGAATGCGAATGACTTGTTCAATGGCCGAAATGAAGATTTTGCCGTCGCCGATCTTGCCGGTGCTGGCAGATTTCTCGATGGCTTCGATCACCTGCTCGAGAAGGCTGTCGCTGATCGCTGCTTCGACCTTGACCTTGGGCAAAAAGTCGACGACATATTCGGCGCCGCGGTACAGTTCGGTGTGGCCTTTCTGGCGCCCGAAGCCTTTGACTTCAGTGACGGTGATTCCCTGTACGCCGATCGCCGACAGCGCTTCTCGTACTTCGTCAAGCTTGAAGGGCTTGATGATGGCGGTTACCAGTTTCATGTTGCTCTCCTTATCAGGGGGCGCTGAAGAAGCCTCCCGGGTTTAAATATGGATGGTTCAAGGAAATACTGGCCAACCCGAAGCAGATTTCGTGCCATTGATTTTTATATCAATAAATCAAAATATTGTTTCCTTATGGTGAGGTTTGGCGAGTGATCCTGCACAGCGATAGCGCAGCTTCTGGGCGCTTTGCACCAAACTGGTGCGTCACCTGCCGTGTGCCCTGGCTGTGCTAAACTTAATGTTTCCTGCAACCACTTGCGCCGCTCGGTGACTACCATGCTCGACCCGAAATTCCTTGAAGATCTCGGCGCTCGTCTGAGCGCCCTCATTGCTGCCAGTCCAGCCGCCGACATCGAGAAAAATGCGCGTGCGCTGCTTTCCAGCGGACTGGCAAAGCTCGATCTGGTCAGTCGTGAGGAATTCGACATCCAGACACAGGTTCTTCAGCGCACACGGGAAAAACTGAAAGCCCTCGAAGAGCGCCTCGATCGCCTGGAGAATCGACCGGATCGGCCGGCCTGAGCGCGTTGCTGACGGGCAGTCGCTGTTCTCGGTCGTCGTCCGACTTATTCTGATCTTGCGCCGCGACTTTTACGGTCATGCCGCTCGCCATCGTCCATAGCCGCGGCCTCGACGGCCTGGCTGCTCTGGAGGTGGCGGTCGAGGTGCATCTGACGGCTGGTTTGCCAAACGTGACCGTGGTCGGACTGCCCGATACCGAAGTCAGGGAAGCGCGCGATCGGGTGCGGGCAGCCCTGCAGAACGCTGGTTTCGAATTTCCCCGCAAGCGCATCACGGTTAATCTCGCTCCGGCCGATCTGCCGAAGGAATCGGGCCGCTTCGACCTGCCGATTGCCCTCGGTATTCTCGCCGCTTCTGGCCAGATCCCGACCACCGCGCTGGCGGGTCATGAATTTGCAGGCGAACTTTCGCTCTCCGGCGAATTGCGGCCGATTCGCGGGGCGCTGGCGATGGTTCTGGCTGCCGGCGGCATGGGGCGCTGCTTCGTGCTCCCGGCCAGCAGTGCCCGCGAAGCGGCTCTGGCCAGCCAGGTGCCGGTGCTTGCCGCCAATACCCTGCTTGAGGTTTGCGCGCATCTGACCGGGCAGGCGGTGCTGGCCGCATGTCTTGTCGACGACACGGCACCGGATGATCAGTGCATCGACTATCCGGACCTCGCCGACGTACGTGGCCAGGTCCAGGCCAAGCGTGGGCTTGAAATCGCCGCGGCGGGCGAACATTCGCTTCTTCTAGCCGGTCCTCCAGGTACCGGCAAATCGATGCTCGCCAGCCGACTGCCCGGTTTGCTGCCGCCGATGACGCTGGCTGCCGCGCTCGAATCGGCTGCAGTGCTTTCGCTGGCCGGGCAATTTCGCCCTGAACTTTTTCGCCGTCATCCCTACCGTGCGCCACACCATACAGCTTCCACGGCGGCACTGGTTGGCGGCGGCAGCATCCCGCATCCCGGGGAGATCTCGCTGGCGCATCAGGGGGTACTCTTTCTCGACGAGCTTCCCGAGTTTGATCGGCGCGTGCTCGAAGCACTGCGCGAACCGCTTGACTCGGGGCGTATCCACATTTCGCGCGCTGCCCGGCAAGCCGAATTTCCAGCGCAGTTCCAGCTCGTCGCGGCGATGAATCCCTGTCCTTGCGGATACCACGGAGATCCGCGCGGCCGCTGCCGGTGCACGCCGGATCAGGTTCTGCGTTATCGCAGCAAACTCTCCGGTCCGCTGCTCGACCGCATCGATCTACAGATCGAGGTGCCAGCGTTACCCCCGGAAGTGCTGCAGCAGGCACCCGACGGAGAGGCGTCGGCGAGCGTACGTGCACGCGTCACAAAAGCCCGGGAAAGGCAGCTCCTGCGGCAGGGAAAAACCAATGCTCGCCTGCATGCCCGGGAAATCGACCGATTCTGCCAGCCCGTAGCGGCAGCGGCGGTGCTTCTGAAACAGGCGATCAGTCGCTTCGATCTTTCGGCACGCGCCTTCCACCGCCTGCTCAAGGTGGCTCGGACGATCGCCGATATCAAGGAAAGCGACACCATCGAGGCGCAGCATGTTGCTGAAGCCGTACAGTTCCGTCGCTTCGCGAAGGATTGACCCATGCCGAACTCACGTCCCCCGACCGCGCCGCGCAGCCTGGTCTGTCTGCTGGCCGCGCTGGCGGCGCTCGGCCCTTTCTCGATCGACACTTACCTGCCGTCTTTTCAAGACATCGGCACCTCGCTGGGGGCCACCCCGTTACAGGTTCAACAGACGTTGACCGCGTATCTGCTGCCTTTCGCGCTGATGACGCTGTGGCATGGCGCGATCTCCGATGCGCTGGGGCGTCGGCGGGTAATCCTGGTCTCCGTCGCGCTCTTTGCGCTGGCCTCGGCCGGTTGCATGCTCGCCACACGAATCGAACATCTCTGGTTGCTGCGCGCCTTGCAAGGGATGACTGCCGGTGCCGGTCTGGTCATCTGTCGGGCGATCGTCCGCGACCTCTACGAGGGGGCCTCAGCACAGCGGCTGATAGCGCAGATCACCATGATGTTCGCCCTGGCACCGGCGATTGCGCCGGTGCTCGGCGGCTGGCTGCAATCATGGTTTGGCTGGCGCTCGGTGTTCGCCTTTCTGGCGCTGAACAGTGTCGTCCTGTGGCTGAGCTGCTGGTTCCTGCTGCCCGAAACCCTGCCCCGTCACCAGCGCCAGTCCTTGCATGTCGGCTACCTCAGCCGCAGTTACTGGAAGGTGCTGACTTCCTCAGCCTTTCTGCTGACCTGTTCTGCACTGGCGTTCAATTTCGCCGCTTTCTTCATCTATGTATTGTCGGCGCCTGTTTTTCTGATGCGCCATCTGGGCGTTTCGGCAACCGGTTTCCTGTGGCTGTTCGGCCCGGCCATGACTGGTCTGATGATCGGTGCGTGGTCGTCAGACCGGCTGGCCGGCAAGCTTTCGCCGGCATGCACGATTGCCATCGGCTATCTGGTGATGAGCGCTGCTGCAGCGCTCAACCTCA
The DNA here is from genome assembly GCA_002425405.1 of Candidatus Accumulibacter vicinus. Classification (GTDB taxonomy): domain Bacteria; phylum Pseudomonadota; class Gammaproteobacteria; order Burkholderiales; family Rhodocyclaceae; genus Accumulibacter; species Accumulibacter vicinus. The sequence continues at coordinate 12,049 of DIME01000174.1, read as the reverse complement.
TCCTCAATCTGGTGATGCCACCGGCGTTACCCTGGAGTGTGTTGCCACTCTTTGGGTTCACTCTCGGCATGTCTCTGGCGATGCCCTGCCTGACCCTGCGGGCGCTTGACCTGTTCCCGGAACAACGGGGCCTGGCTGCTTCCTGCCAAACTTTCCTGCAATCCGGTTTCAACACGCTTGCCGCCGGTCTGATCGCACCGGCACTGTGGGAGTCTACGCTGACCTTGGCGTTCGGGATGGGCGGTTTGCTGCTGCTTGGCGCGTTTGCCGCCATGATCCAGCAGTGGCGAATGTCGCCCAAGCTCCAATTCGCCTGCTTGCCGTAAGTCGCGTGGGAAAATGGGGTCAGGCGCTGCGGAACGACGATGCCCGGCCTCCCGGAACCGGGGATATTTGCCATGCCTGGCCTGCACCTGCTCGCTGAACTCTACGATTGCCGCTGCGCCCCGAAATTGCTCGCTGACGCTGGCGCGTTGCGGGAACTCTGCCTGGCTGTTTGCGCCACGCCGGGGTTGACGCCTGTCGGACAGATCTTTCACCAATTCGGCAGCGCGCTGGAACCATCCGGCGCGACAGGTGTTGTGGTGCTCGCCGAGTCGCATCTTGCCGTACATACCTGGCCGGAAGTACACGCGGTCACCCTCGACCTGTATGTCTGCAATTTCAGCCAGAACAACAGCGCTGTCGCACGCCTCGCCTGCCAACGCCTGATCAGCGCCTTTGTGCCCGCGCGCGTGCTGCGGCGCGAGCTGGAGCGCGGCATTCCAGACCTGGCTGGGGTTCTGACAACGCCCGAAAATGATTAGTCGAAGTATCCAGGGGTATACTTGGAATCTTCGTTCAGAAAATGCAGGGAGGCTGTGTGGAATCGCTTCGCTTTACTCTTGAACACTCCGAGATCCCTACTCATTGGTACAACGTCGTCGCCGACCTGCCGAATCCGCCACTACCGCCATTGGGTTCCGACTGCAAACCGGTGTCCCCGGAGCAGATGGGGATGATCTTTCCGATGGCGATCCTCGAACAGGAAATGTCGACCGCGCGCTGGATCCCGATTCCGGATGCAGTGCGCGAAGTCTATCGCTTGTGGCGCCCGTCACCCTTGATTCGTGCGCGCCGGCTCGAAGAGGTGCTCGGGACACCGGCCAGAATTTACTACAAGCATGAAGGCGTTTCGCCGGCTGGTTCACATAAGCCCAACACCGCCGTACCGCAGGCGTATTACAACCAGCAGGCAGGCATCAAGCGCATCACGACCGAGACCGGCGCCGGGCAATGGGGTTGTTCAATGGCTTTTGCCGGTCAGATGTTTGGCCTTGAGGTGCGTGTCTACATGGTCAGCATCAGTTACCGGCAGAAGCCTTTCCGGCGTTCCATGATGCAGACCTGGGGTGCCGAGGTATTTGCCAGCCCCTCAAAGATGACCCAGACCGGTCGCGACCTATTGGAAAAGGCTCCGGAGAACCCGGGTTCGCTGGGCATTGCCATTTCCGAAGCCGTCGAGGAAGCGGCTTCCCGGGCCGACACCAGTTACACGCTCGGCTCGGTGCTCAATCACGTCGCGCTGCACCAGACGATCATTGGTCAGGAAACAAAGAGGCAGTTCGAGAAGGCTGGCGACTGGCCGGATGTCATCTTCGCTCCCTGCGGCGGCGGTTCGTCGTTTGCCGGCGTGGCTTTTCCATTCGTTGCGGACAATGCAGCCGGTGGGCGCAACGGCAGACCCACCCGGCTGGTGGCTGTCGAACCGAGTTCCTGCCCGACGCTGACCAAGGGCGTCTATGCCTACGACTTTGGCGATGCCTCGGGCTTTACGCCACTGATGAAGATGTACACGCTCGGGCATGATTTCATGCCGCCGGGCATTCACGCCGGTGGCCTGCGTTACCATGGCGATTCGCCGCTGGTTTCGCAGCTCTACCACGAGGGCCTGATCGAAGCGGTGGCTGTGTCGCAGTTGGCAACTTTCGAGGCCGGCGTGATTTTTGCCCGTGCCGAGGGGATCATTCCCGCGCCCGAGTCCAACCATGCGATCCGGGCAGCCATCGACGAGGCGCTGCGCTGCAAGCAGAGTGGCGAAGCGAAGGTGATCTTTTTCAACCTGACCGGTCATGGTCACTTCGACATGGCCGCCTATGACCGGTATTTCGCAGGTGAACTCGAGGATTTCGAGTACCCCGCTGCAGCCATTCATGCTTCGCTCGAACATCTACCGACAGTCGAATGATCGTCTCGATGCGGCTCGCCGTTTTTCTTCTGGTTCTTGCCAACCTGCTTTTTTTCGTCTGGGCGCGGGGCTATCTCGGCATGCCGGTCAATCCCGACGCGCGGCGCCTAGAGCAGCAACTGCTTGCCGATCGGATCAGGGTGGTTGCGCGTGGCGAGCCACCACGCACGGCGAGCAGGGGGGCGGAAACAGCATCCGAGAATCCGGTGGCGACAAGCTGTCAGTTGTGGAGTGATCTGAGCAGCGCCGAGGTTGACCAGATCGAACGACTGTTGAGCGAACAGTTTGCGGACTTCAAGGCGACGCGTCGCACGGTAGCAGAAAACAGTGGCTATTGGGTCTTCGTTCCGCCCTTGGCCAGCAAGGAGGAAGTCAGCAAGAAAACGGCCGAATTGCAGCAGTTGGGAATTCAGGATTTCTTCGTGGTGCAGGCCGCCGGTCCCAACCAGTTGGCGATTTCACTGGGCGCCTACCGTACCGAGGAAGCCGCCAGTGCAGGGCTTGCCACCCTGCAGGCGAAAGGGGTCAAATCTGCCCGAATGGCCGAGCGCAAGGGCCGACCACCGTTCAACACCCTTGAAATTCAGGGTCCTGAAGCACGCGCAGAAGCGTTGTATCAGGCGATCGTCACGCGCTTGCCGAAAGCCAGCCCGCTGGCCTGCAGAATCAAGGATGGGACTGCGCCATGAGCTTTATTGTCGGTTTGACCGGTGGCATCGGCAGCGGCAAGAGTACGGTCGCCGAACTCTTTGCCGAACGTGGCGCTGCCCTGGTTGATGCAGATGTGATTGCGCATGCACTGACTGCTCCGCAGGGCGCTGCGATGGCAGCGATTGCCGCCACGTTTGGCGACGGCGTGCTGCAAACGGACGGTGCGCTGGATCGCACCGCCATGCGCAACCTGGTCTTCTCCGATCGTTCTGCGAAGGCAAGACTCGAAGCGATCCTGCATCCGCTGATCCGGGAGCAGAGCAGAGCGCTCTGTGCAGCTGCCACGCAGCCCTACGTGCTGCTGGTCGTTCCCTTGCTGGTTGAAACGGGCGGTTATCGCGAGCGTACAGATCGGGTGCTGGTTGTTGACTGTGACGAGGCGGTGCAAATCGCTCGCGTCATGGCACGGAGCGGCCTTGCCGTCGAGGCCGTCAAGGCGATCATGGCGACTCAGATCTCGCGGCTTGAGCGGCGAGCAGTGGCCGATGATCTGGTGCAGAATGATGGCGAGTTCGACGCCTTGTTGCCGCAAGTCGAGGTTCTGCACCGGTACTATCTTGAGCTGGCACGGGCGAAAGCGCTTGCTGGCCGTTGAGGTTTTACTGCATATGCTTCAGAATTATCAAAAATTCCTGTTCCCCACGCTGGCGGCTGTGTGATCACATACGAATATCCTTTCAATGAACGCATCCGCACGCTGTTGCGCCTTGAGGATTTGTTCTACAAAACGAACGGTTTTCTGCAACGGGATGGCTCGCAGGAACATCATGTCGTCCTTCTGACCCTGTTCGAGATCCTCGATGTGGCTGGACGTGCCGACCTGAAAATGGATCTGATTCAGGAGCTCGAACGCCAGCGCCAGAGCCTGTTGAGCTATCGCAACAATCCGGACATCTCTGAAGACGCGCTTTCCGGCGCCCTCTACGAGATCGAGCAGGCATCGGCAGCGCTGCTCGGAATGACCGGCAAGATCGGCCAGCATCTTCGCGACAACGACTGGCTGATGAGCATCAAGAGTCGTGCCAGCATTCCCGGTGGCGTCTGTGAATTCGATCTGCCTTCCTACCATTACTGGCGGCATCAGGACCCCGGCGTACGACGTGACGCACTGGTCGCCTGGCTGCAGCCGATGCTGCCGCTACGTGACGCGCTGACCATCGTGCTGCGCCTGCTGCGCGCCAGTGGCCGTCCCGAGCACCACGTCGCCATCGGCGGCGCTTTCCAGTTGATGCTCGGCGGTAGCAGTTCCCAGATGGTGCGCATTTCACTCAAAATGCACGACCCTTACATTCCGGAAATCAGCGCCAACAAGTACGCACTGAACATTCGCTTCATTCGACCCGATAGTGACCATCGGCCGCGTCATTGCGATAACGACGTCGAGTTCGACATGTTATTCTGCAATCTCTGATCACCGCCCGACCGTGGGCTTGCAACGGTTGTGGCACTTGGGTCCGAAATCTGCAGGCCAGCCAGTTACACGAGCAGCAAGGACCGCTGAAATCCGGTACCATCCAGGAAGTCTCCAGGGCGCCACACAGCAATGGCCATCATCTCGCCTTACCGAAACAAACGCATCCTGATCATCGATGACGTGGCTGAAATGCGTAGCTCGATCCGCAGCCAGGTAAGCAGTCTGGGCGTCGAGCAGACCAGCGTTGCGGGGACCGTCCGGGATGCGCTCGAAATGCTCAAGACCAGCAATCGATTCGACATCATTCTCTGCGATTACTACCTCGGCGGCGCAACCGACGGTCAGCAGTTTCTCGAATATGTTCGCTCGCGCGGGATCATCAGCCGGGCGACACTGTTCCTGATGATCACCGCCGAACAGGGCTACACGTCGGTAATCACCGCAGCCGAATGTCTGCCGGACGACTATCTGCTGAAACCCTTCACCGCGGATTCCCTCAAATCACGGATCGACCGTTTGCTGGACAAGAAACAGCGACTGGCACAGATCGACAAGCTGCAGGACCAAAGCCGCTGGCAGGAGATTGTCGTGGCCTGCGACGAAATCATTGCCGCGAAGGACAAATTCCTGCTGGACGCCCTGCGCATCAAGGGCAACGCGCTGATCATGACGCAGCGTTTCGACGAAGCCATCGAGTTCTACCAGCGCGCCCTGCAGATGCGCTCGATGCCTTGGGCAAAACTGGGGCTGGCCAAGGCGTATCAGGGCAGTGGCCAGCTGGAACAGGCCAAGCATGCGCTCAACGAGCTGCTTGCCGAGACGCCACGTTTCCTGGCGGCCTACGATGCGTTGGGCTGCTTGCTCCGGGAATCCGGAGAGTCCGACAACGCGCTCCGGGTTCTCGACAAGGCCTGCGAGATGTCCCCCAATTCCCTGGCCCGTCATCGTGCGATTGCCGGGATTGCCGAAGAGACTGCAGATTTTGGTCGTGTCGAGAAAGCGCTACGCACTGTCGTTCAGAAGACGCGCAACTCGCCATTGCGCGACCTCAACGACTACGCCAATCTTGGCAATGCGCTGACCGAACTCGGCGACACCGAACAGGCGATTGCCCTGATCAGCGAAGCCAAGAGCAGCTTCCGGAATGCCGGCGACACGCCTTTGCTGGCCGCGGTGGAAGCGGTCGCGCAGCACAAGGCGGGTAACCCGGAACTGGCGCAGCAGGCGTTGGAACGGGTCATGCAAGGAGGGACCCAGGGCCTGTCGGAAGCGGTGAAGCTGGCTGTTGCCAAGGCCTGCCTGGTGCACGGCAGGCACAACGAGGCCGAGCAGATACTCAAGGAGGTGGTCCAGAACAATCCGGACCAGACCGTCCTGCATGCCAGCATTACCCAGATGATGAAAACCCACGGCAATGCCGAGCGTGCGGAAACGCTGATCAGCAACAGCAACGCCGAGATCATCCAGATCAATGATGAGGCCGTCCGGAAAGGACAGGCCGGCGATTTCAGAACCGCCGCGGCGATGCTCAGGGAGGCCGCGGAACGTTTGCCCGGCAATCCGCAGATTATCGCCAACGCCGCCTATGCGCTGTTCCTCGATGTCTATACCAATGGGGTTGACGCGGACAAGCTGCGCGATGCGCATCGCTACCACCAGATGCTGCTGGCCAAGAACCAGCGTCATCCCCGGCTGGGTCCAATTGCCGCCCTGGTGGCGAAGATTCAGCGCAAGTTCAAGCTGCCGGCCATCTCATGACGACCGCGACAGCGATTTCAGTTCCACCCATTCACCACCCAAGAACACTCATGAAATACTGGTCATGCCTGCTCGCCACTTTCGTTGGCGCGCTGCTGTCGACCGCTGCCCTGGCCGCTGAGCCACCGCTCAAGTTCGGCGTCGGCCTCTTCCAGCCGAACCGGGACAAGAACGACGCCACCTACCGTCCGCTCGCTGACTACCTCGCGGCTAGACTCAATCGGCCGGTCGCACTGCGCACCGTCGATAGCTGGGAAGGACTGGCCAAATCGCTTGCCAACGGTGAAACCGACATCGCCCTGATGGGGCCGTGGGGCTACGTGCTCGCCAACAACGAAGCGGGCGCGCAGGCAGTAGCCAGCATCCTTTACGACGACAAGCCCGAATATCATGCGATCATTGTCACCCATCCCGATTCGGGAATCCGGACGGTTGCCGATCTCAAGGGCAGGACCTTCGCCTTCGGTGACAAGGGCTCCACTTCGGGCTACCTGATCCCGCTGCACTTCTTCATGACCCAGGGCATCAACCCCGACAGCTATTTTGCCAAGGTGCTGCATGCCCCGCACCAGGCGATTGAAACGCAGGTGACACAAGGCGTCCTGGATGCCGGTGCCGACTACAACCGCAACCGCACGGCGATGATCGAACAGGGGCTGATCCGAGCCGATCAGTCGAAGATCGTCTGGCAATCGGCGCCGCTGCCGAACGACGCTGTGGCCGTCAGCCGGGCACTGTTCGCCGACCAGGCGCTGATTGCCCGTCTGCAGGCAGCGTTGCTCGACGTCGGCCAGGCCCTGAAAACACAGCCCGGGCTGTTGCCACCCCATTACACCGGCTTTGTGATCCGCGACAACGGTTTCTACAAGCCGATCCGCGATGCCGGTCTGGCCACCGGCAAACTGCGGCCAAAGTGACGCGCCTCTGGCGCGCGTGCCTTGCCGGGCGCCGGGCGAAGCGCTGCAGCGGTCGTTCTGCTTTTCTCGCGCTGACCCTGATCTACTTCCTGCTGGTCGCGGCCTGTCTTGGCTCGCTGGCCAGAGAAGGGGAGTTATCGCTGGGGCGCAACCCGCTTCGAAACCTGTTGAAGACAGCGGTAGAATTCGCCCGCCCAAGTTTCATCGATGTCTGGTGGGGGAACCCGGAATTCGCGTATCGCAGCGATGACGGCACGCTGCTGCGTGTCGAAAACCGCCGCGCAGTCGAGCTGGACTACCTTGCCGGACTCGTCGGCGCCACTTGGACGACAATTCGCATTGCCACCCTGGGATCATTGCTCGGCGCCGTGCTGGCCTTGCCGTTGGCGGCATTGACGGCGCGCAACCTGGCGGCGCCGCGACCACTTGCCTGGCTCGCAAAAGCGACTCTCGACGTCGCACGTTCGATTCACACTCTGGTTTTTGGTCTGGTGTTGGTCGGGATCGTCGGCCTCGGGCCGACTGCCGGCATCCTGGCCATCGCTCTGCACAGCATGGGCAGTTATGGAAAACTCTTCGCCGAGTCGATCGAGACGCTCGACATCGCCTCGATCGATGCGGTGCGCAGCGTCGGTGCCGGGCCGGTACAGGTGTTCTTCAATGCCATCTGGCCTGCCGTCCTTCCCCAGTTCGTATCCAGCCACCTTTATCTCTGGGAGTTCAATATCCGTGATTCGACAATTCTTGGCATCATCGGCGCCGGGGGCCTGGGCCTGCTGATCACCGAAGCCATCTCGCTCTTTCAGTGGGGACGACTGGCAACCGTGCTGATCGTGGTCGTGCTCCTGGTCGCCTCATTCGACGCCATCAGCCGGCGCATTCGTCTGGCTCTGCTGTGAGCACTGCCGCGTCTTCTGCCGCCATCTCCCTGCAAGCCGTGGCTTGTGTTGCGGATGGCCGCACCTTGCTCGATATCGACGAACTCAGTATCACCGAGGGCGAGCGCATCGCCATCGTCGGCCACAATGGGGCCGGCAAGTCGACCCTGCTGAGACTGCTGAGCGGCTTCATGCGACCCGCGCATGGCACGCTGGAGGTGCTTGGCCACGCACTGGCAGGACCCATGCCCGCCACCGAATTGCGCGCGCTGCGCCAGAAAGTGGGACAGGTATTGCAGGGCCTGCATCTGGTTGCTCGGCTGTCGGCACTGGAAAACGTGCTGATCGGCGGTCTCGGCCGCGTGCGCGGCTGGCGCGGCTGGACGCGTTGCTATCCGGCACACGAAACAGAGCAGGCGGCACAGGCCTTGCAAGCGGTCGCTCTCCTGGATCGCGCGCATACCCGTACAGACCGGCTGTCGGGCGGCGAGAAGCAGAAGGTGGCGATCGCTCGTCTCCTGATGCAGCGGCCGCGCCTGATTCTTGCCGACGAGCCAACCGCCGCACTCGATCCCTCGGCCGCCGCCGAGGTATGCCAGTTGTTGGTCCAGGCTGCTCGACAGGCGACGCTGGTCAGCGTCGTCCATAACCCTGTGCTGCTGCCCTTGCTGGCCGAACGGGTGATCGGCCTCAGGCAGGGGCGGATTGCCTTCGACCTGCCGCTTACCGACCTCGACCACCAGGAACTGGCCAATTTCTATCGGCAGTAGTGGTCGTTTATGCTGACTACCGTCCAGGGACGCGGAGAAGCACGCTTGTTTGCATACAGACGGCTACTGTTCATCCTCGTGAGGGGCAAGATTGCGCTGCATCAGTACAAAGAACCGGTCGTAGAATGGCCCGGCAGGGATCGTTTCGCTCGCCACCTTGACCAGCGAATCTTCGCTCGGTGTCAGCGGAATCGAGACCGAGCCGATTGCGCTGACACCGACAGTCGCCGAGTTCGGGTTCTTCTTGAGCACGTAGCGGTCCTGAATGGCGTTCACATACACTGTCGAGAGCTTGCCGAGACGGCCTTCCGGGGCGCAGACGACATTGAACACGATCTGTACATGCACCTCGCTGTCGGGCTGGAAATGCTTGCTGGCACTGATGAAATCAGGCTTCACCGTGGTCGGCAGGTAGCCCTGGCTGAGCAGCGTCCGGCGCGCAGCCTCACAGGTCGCTTCGGCGCTGGCGTCGAACAGCCGCGAGAAGGTCTCGTTGGCGTCAAAACCTTCGTTCTGATAGACCGCGATCTTGCCCGACGTACTGCCACAACCGGACAGCAGACCGGTCAGAAGCAGCAATATTCCAGCAATGACCCGAGTCAATGCGCCTCATCCCAGTTCATGCCGACGCCGACATCGACGACCAGCGGCACGCGTAGCACCGCCCATTCAGTCATCAGGCGTGGCAGTTGGGAGCGGACTTGGGGCAACTCGGCTTCCGGGACTTCGAGGACGAGTTCGTCATGCACCTGCAGCAGTAGCCGCGTCTGCAGGCGCTCGGTGTCGAGCCAGCGCTGCACGACGATCATCGCTGATTTGATCAGGTCGGCAGCCGATCCCTGCATCGGCGCGTTGATCGCTGCGCGTTCGGCGCCCTGGCGGCGTGCGGGCAGGCTGGAATGGATTTCGGAAAGCCACAGGCGACGCCCGAAAACGGTTTCGACATAACCTTGGGCTTTGGCCGTCGCACGCGTTTTCTCCATGTAGGCGGCGACGCCAGGATAGCGCGCGAAATAGCGCTCGATGTACGTTTGCGCGGCGCCGCGCGTCAGGTCGAGCTGGCGGGCGAGGCCGAAAGCACTCATGCCGTAGATCAGCCCGAAGTTGATGACCTTGGCGACACGACGCTGATCGGGGCCGACGTCGCCCGGCGTGACGCCAAAAATCTCGGCGGCGGTGGCGCGATGTACGTCTTCACCCTGGGAAAAGGCTTCGAGCAGACGCGCATCTTCCGAGAGGTGCGCCATGATTCGCAGCTCGACCTGTGAATAGTCGGCCGAGACGATGCGGCTGCCCGGCGGCGCGATGAACGCCGCACGAATGCGCCGTCCTTCAGCGGTACGCACCGGGATGTTCTGCAGGTTGGGTTCGCTCGAAGCCAGCCGGCCGGTCACTGCGACCGCCTGCGCGTAGCTGGTGTGCACACGGCCGCTGCTGGCATTGACCATTTTCGGCAGCTTGTCGGTATAGGTGCCCTTGAGTTTTGCGAGCTGTCGCGATTCGAGCAGGATCTTGGGCAACGGGTAGTCGAGCGCAAGTTCGGAGAGCACCTCCTCGTCGGTCGACGGCGTTCCCGAAGCGGTCTTCCTTTTCACGGGCAGGCCAAGCTTGTCGAACAGGATCTCGGCCAGTTGTTTGGGGGAGTTGAGGTTGAACGGCTGGCCGGCCGCCACGTGCGCCTTCGTTTCGAGTTCGAGCAGGCGTTTGCCGATTTCGTGGCTCTGCTGCTTGAGCAGTTCGGCATCGATCAGGACACCGGTCCGTTCCATGCGAAAGAGGATGTCGCGTACCGGTATTTCGATGTTTTGATAAACGTGCCGCAAACCGGCATCGGCGGCGATCTGCGGATACAGCCGTGCGTGCAGACGCAGGCAGAGGTCGGCGTCTTCAGCAGAATACTCGGAAGCCTGGTCAATCGCCACCTGGTCGAAGCCGATCTGCTTCGCGCCCTTGCCACAGAGCGCTTCGTAGGGGATCGTTGTGAGGCCGAGGTGACGGGTCGCGAGCTGGCCGAGGTCGTGGCCGCGAACACCGTCCTTGCCGGATTCGAGGACGTACGATTGCAGCAGTGTGTCATGTACCACACCGGCGAGATGAATGCCGTGGTTGGCCAGCACATGCTGATCGTACTTGAGGTGCTGGCCGATCTTCGCGTGTCGTGGTGATTCGAGCCAGGGCTTGAGACGCGCCAGCACTTCGTGGCAAGGCAGTTGCGCCGGCGCATCGGGGTAGTGGTGGGCGAGCGGCAGGTAGACCGCCTCGCCGGGAGCGACCGCCAGTGACAGGCCGACGAGGCGGGCAGCGAAGGGGTCGAGGCTGGTGGTTTCAGTATCGAGTGCGGTCAAGGGAGAGTTCCCGATCTTCTCGAGCCAGCGCTCGAAAGCCGGCCAGTCGAGGATCGTCTGGTAAGCCGCGCGGTGCGCAGCGTCGGCCAACAGGTCGGTCTGGGTGCTCGGCGCGGCGGCCGGCAGCGCGCCATCGTCCGTCGTCATGCGACTGGTGCCATCGCCCTGTACTTCCTTGAGCCAGCTGCGCATCTCGTAGTGTGAGAAGATCTCGATCAGTCGTTCGCGATCGAGGGGTCGCGGCTTCAGGTCGGTCGGCGCCAGCGCCAGGTCGAGGTTACAGCGTACCGTCACCAGGCGGCGTGCCAGCGGCAGGAAATCGAGTGCACGCCGCAGGTTCTGCCCGACGACACCGCCGATGTCAGGCGCGGCAGCGATCACCCCGTCGAGCGAACCGTACTGCGCGAGCCATTTGATCGCCGTCTTGGTACCGACCTTGTCGACACCGGGAACGTTATCGACCGTGTCACCGATCAGCGCCAGGTAGTCGACGATGCGTCCGGCCGGCACGCCGAACTTGCCGATCACGCCGGCCTCGTCGAGCAGTTCGTTGCTCATCGTGTTGACCAGTCTGATCCGTGGGCCGACCAGTTGTGCGAGATCCTTGTCGCCGGTCGACACGACCACCTGCATGCCCTGCGCTGCCGCCTGCGTCGCCAGCGTACCGATCACATCGTCGGCCTCGACGCCGTCAAATACCAGCAGCGGCCAGCCGAGCGCCTCGATCGCCGCGTGCAGGGGTTCGATCTGGCGCACCAGATCGTCGGGCATCGGTGGGCGGTTGGCCTTGTACTGCGGGTACCAGTCTTCGCGGAAGGTCTTGCCCTTGGCGTCGAAGACGCAGCCCTTGTAATCGATTCCCGACGCCTGGTAGTCGCTTTCGAGGCGGCGTAGCATGTTCAGCACGCCATGCAGCGCACCGGTTGGCTCGCTCTGCGTCGTGCGCAGGTCGGGCATGGCATGAAAAGCGCGATAGAGGTAGGACGATCCGTCGACCAGCAGCAGGGTGGGCATGGGCGGGCCATAAAG
>DIME01000175.1 GCA_002425405.1 Candidatus Accumulibacter vicinus | reverse complement strand
TGGCTGGGGGAAGATCCGTCGGGAACCGGGTTTCAATAAAGGTGGTCACGCGGAAACCGCCCAGTTTTCCAGTTGCAGACCCCGGACTTTGGAAAACTCGCGCGTGTTGTTGGTGACCAGAACGGCATTGACGCTCAGTGCATGCGCGGCAATCAGGGTGTCCAGGGAGCCAATCGGTTCCCCCCGGCGCTCCAGGTCAGCGCGCAAATCGCCATACGCCCACATGGCCGCCAGATCAAAAGGGAGAACTTCCAGCGGGGCAAGAAACATTTCCAGCGCCTGGCGATTGCGTATCGAGGCACTTTTGGCCACACCAAAGGCAAGTTCTGCGGTCACCATACTCGACAGCCCGACTTCACCCAGTCGGTATTGATGAAAACGTGCCAGTACTTCAGGCGGTTTGGTGTTGATGAGGTAAATGCAGATATTGGTGTCGAGCAGAATCATGCGGTAATCTCGGCACGAACTTGCGTCGCTGGCTGCTCCCTTGTCATGACAAACCCAGGCTCGAAGGACGAGAGCGCAGTTTCCAGCATTTGCCAGGGGTCATCCACCGGCAGCAAGAGAACGCCATTGCCAAAATGCCGCACAACCACTTCCGTGCCGGCAAACCGGTATTCTTTGGGTAGCCGAACTGCCTGGCTGCGGCCCGATCGAAAAAGGCGTGCGGTATCCATGTGAAACTCCGAAGAACGGTAGTGACCAATGATATCTACCTTTTATCGCAGTGTCAGCCGGGTCGTGATCGGGCCAAACCCCGCAGTTCCTGACGTATCAGCCTCGAAAGATCACCCGATTTCGCCCTTTTTCCTTGGCCAGGTACAACCGCCGATCTGCTACCCGCACCAACTCCTCGGCACTGATTTCTCCGTCCATCGCGAGTTGGCTCGCCGCTACCAGGCCGACGGAAACGGTGACCGGAATCCGCTCCCGATCAAAGACAAACTCGCTGCCGGCCACCGCCTGCCTCAGCCGCTCGGCAAATTGGATGCCGTTGTTCAAGCCGCCGATGGAGAATCCGTAAAACTCTTCACCACCATATCGGCCGATCTCATCCTCATGCCGCTTGGTGGCGCGCATCACCTCAGCGAAGCCGACCAAGATCTGGTCTCCGGCCTGATGGCCATGCATGTCGTTCACTGCCTTGAAATGATCGATGTCCAACAACAGAAAAACAAAATCGGTGACGTGGCCGCGGCGGAGATTACCGATATTGATTTCGAGAATCCGTTGGAGGATGGTCCGTTTCGGCAATTTGGTCAGTTCGTCGAAATAGCCGATTTTTTCCAGCAGATCCTTCTGCTCCATCTCCTTGGTGACCTCGGTCAGGCAGCCAATGGAGAGACAGATCTGGTCCTCGACAAAGACCTCGATATTGGCCTGGTCCTTCAGCCAGATCCTCTTCCCCTCCGGCAAGGCCAGTTGATAGACGAACTCCACCGCGCCCGCTTTCTTCACTTCCTCGCGCAAGCCGGCCTGATCGCCACGCAACTCGGCCCGGGTCACGATTTCCTCCTCCACCTTGCTCTCTCGCTCGGCATATCGGTAGAGGCGCCGGTCAACGATACTCTGACGGAAAACCTCGTCCACTTCCTCCCGATTGCAGCCGAGAAGGGCGAGAAACTTCGCCCCGACATATTCATACCAGATGACCTTCTCATGTTCGCGCCAGGCGGCGATATAGGGGATGATCGGCGAGGAAATCGTCTCCAAGGTCGCCATGGCGGCGACACACGCCGTCAGCCGGTGGCACAGCCGCGGCGAAAACCCGCCCGCAAGAATCTTGCCGCCCGGCCCGGCCAAATCGGTCGCCGTTGTCCGTCCCTTGCCCTTGCTCATCGTTAACCCCTCGCGTTTAGTCGCCGGCTCCGGCCACCTCGGCGGCGCCGGTTGTGCAGAGTATAGAGCGCACAGTGGATTCCCTGCTGGCCACTGACAGACGTTCCTTCAGTTTTGATTAGCGCCGCTCGACCTGCTTCCCCTTGGCCGCCATGGCCAGCGCCTTCTTCTGGCTGTCCCGAAACGGATCGGCGTTGAACTTCCGGGGCCGACGTGTCTGCACCAGATCGACGACGGTTCCTCGGCGGCGACGAGGTAGAAATCCGAGGCTTCTCCCTTATCCGGCAGGCTGGGAAACACGCCTCGGTTGATCTGGGTGCGCCCTGCGCACGATGCGCGAGGTGGCTGCCTGACGGAACACTTCGGTCAGGCGAATGACGGGCACGGCACCCGAGTCGATGAGATCGGTCAGGAACTGGCCGGGACCGACCGAGGGCAGTTGATCCACGTCGCCGACCAGGATCATCGCCGTGGAAGTGGCGACCGCCTTTCTGTTTGACCTTGGGCATGCGAACGGCGTGTTCAGCGAGGTTGTTGGTGAAGGGGACGTGGTGATCGGTGGCGAAGCGCCAGACGTCGTCGGCGTAATGGCGCAGGCGGAGCAGAAGATTGGCGGCTTTGCTCTGTCGTGTTCGCCCGCGTTTCCCCGATTTCGGGGCAAGCGGATTCAAGGCTTCGCCTTCAGCGAGGATTTTTTCATAACGATCACGGACGCTTGCGATTTGTCGCGAGGACAGCGGACCGCCAAGTTGGTTCACCTCGTGACAGGCCGCCACCAGCAGGTCGATCATGCGGCCGGCCCAGGCTTGTCCGAGTTCTTCGAAGACGTAGGTCAGTTCGCGCAAGTGATGCGCATTGCACAA
>DIME01000028.1:6975-18067 GCA_002425405.1 Candidatus Accumulibacter vicinus | reverse complement strand
GAGCAGCAAGAGCGGATCACTGAGCAGCAAGAGAGGATTACTGAGCAGCAAGAGAGGATTACTGAGCAGCAAGAGCGGATCACCGAGCAGCAAGAGCGGAGCACCGAGCAGCAACGCCTCATCGTCCAGCTCGAAGAGCGTATTTCGGCACTGCAATTGCAACTCCGAAGACAAGACGAACTGCTCGACGAAAGGCTAAAACATATCGAGGCGATCTGGCGGAGCAGCAGTTGGCGCGTCACCAGGCCGCTGCGCGGAGTACGCAAGGCGATCGCCTACCTGCCCTTGCTGAACCAGGCTGTGCGCAACCCGGTGCGGGCCTGGCGATTCCTCAAGCGCGCAGCATGGAAGACGCCCGAGTGGCCGGGACTGCAGCAACAACTTGACGGAAAAATCAGAACCGCCGGCGACTACAGCACCTGGATCAGCCGCTTCGAACCCGCTTCCGAGTGCTATCCGCGGCTTCGGCAGATCGCCGACTCCTGGCACCAGCCACCAATCATTTCGGTGGTGATGCCCACCTACAACTCTGATCCGGAGCTGCTCGAAGCAGCCATCAACAGCGTGCTAGGCCAGGTCTATCCACATTGGCAACTGTGCGTCGCCGACGATGCCTCCGATTCCCCGGCGGTCAGGGCGCTGCTCGAACGTCACGCCGCGACCGATTCTCGTATCCAGGTAGTTTTTCGCCTGGTCAACGGTCACATCTCCGCCGCCAGCAACTCGGCGCTGGCGCTGGCGAGTGGCGATTTCGTCGCTCTCCTGGACCACGACGATCTCTTGCATCCGCTGGCCTTGTGGTTTGTCGCTCAGTGCTGTATCGAGCATCCCGAGGTGGGCCTGATCTACACGGACGAAGACAAGCTTTCATCCGACGGCCAACGTTGCGGCCCGTATTTCAAGTGTGATTTCAATTACGAACTGCTCCTGGCACAGAACATGCTCTCTCACCTGGGGTGTTACCGGCGCTCCCTGCTTGAGGAGATCGGAGGTTTCCGCGAGGGATTCGAAGGCTCCCAGGATTATGATCTGGCCTTGCGTGCCATGGAGCGCCTGCGGCCGGCGCAGATTGTCCATATTCCTCGGGTGCTCTACCACTGGCGGATCGTTGCGGGGAGCACGGCAAGTTCCATGGACGAGAAGCCCTATGCCCTGACAGCCGCCCAGCGGGCACTCACCGAGCATTTGCAGCGACGGGGGATGGCGGCCGCAGTCATGCCCGCGCCAGAGATTCCCCTGCATACCAGAGTCCGCTTCCCGGTGCCCGAACCTGCACCGCTGGTAAGTATTCTGATTCCCACGCGGGATCGGGCAAATCTTTTGCGTCTGTGCATCGACTCCATTCGCGGGCTCACTACTTACAAGCCTTACGAAATCATCGTCATCGACCACGGCAGCGAAGACGCGGACACCTTGCAATGGCTCGATCGCTTCCGCCAGAGTGGCATCCGGGTGCTACAGGATGGTGGGGAATTCAATTTCGCACGCTTCAACAACCGGGCGGCGGCGCAGGCGCGGGGCAAGGTGCTGTGCCTGATGAACAATGGCATCGAAATCATCACGCCGGACTGGCTGGAAGAGATGGTTTCCTTCGCCGTGCAGGACGGGGTCGGTGCCGTCGGTACGCGCTTGTGGTCTCCCGACCAACGGCTGCAGGATGGCGGGTTCATTTTGGGTCTGGGCGGCGTGGCCGGCCATTCCTTTCTGAATTGCGAGCGGGGAAATATCGGTTATTTCGGCAGGGCGGCCTTGCATCAGTCGCTGAGCGCGGTCACTGCAGCCTGCATGGTGGTACGGAAATCGGTTTTCGAAGAAATGGGCGGATTCGACGAGAGGCTCGCGGTGGCATTTAACGACGTCGATTTCTGTCTGAGGCTTCGGCAGGCAGGTTATCGGAACGTCTGGACGCCTTATGCAGAAATGCGCCATGACGAGCTGGCCAGCCACGGCCAGGAAACAACCCCTGAGAATCAGGCATGCCTGGCTTCGGAAGTGGCGTTCATGCAGGGCCGATGGGCAGACGAATTGGCCGCCGACCCAGCTTATTCACCGAATCTCAGCCTCGGTACCCATGCTTTCAGCCTGGCATGGCCACCCCGCATTGCCGATCTCTCCTGATGCCGTCCTCAGCGACTCACGAATCTCCTGGCGCCCGCAAGCGGGAGAGCTTGCCCTCCACGCCGTTCATGCCGTCGCGCAGGCCGCACCACATCATGTGCAGATTGGCCAGGCGGTTGGGTGCCAGCAGGCCGAAGAAGAAAAGCATCTGGAACAATCGCGACAAATCCGCGCACCTCCACTTTTTTGGCATGTACGATCTGCGACGAAGCAGAATGCTGTTGCGAAAAATATAGTAATAGCGGAACGGCGAATGAACCGGGACCTTGCGCCAGCGCAGGAACCAGATCGCCACTCTGCGCTCGCCGAGGGAGTGGCGCATGATGGCGTCGCACACACCAAATATCCCGAAGCCGAGGGAACGAGCCCGGAAGCACCATTCGGTATCGACGTGGTCGATATAAAGCCCCTCGTCCATTTTCCCAATGGCTTCAATGGCGGCCATGGGCAGCAAGGAACCGGATGAAATCAGAAAATCCGCTTCAACGGTGCCCCCGTTCTCCCCACAGCCGACGCGCTTGAATCTGAAGCAGCTGGCGCGGACAAATTGCGAAAGCGAAGCGTCGCTGGCGTCGCGATAGCGTGGCCCGACTGCCGCGGCCATCACTCCTCGTCGGGCGAGATCGAGATGAGCGGCGCGAAGCTTGGCGATCGTCCCGAACTCCAGTTCGCTGTCCTGATCGAGCAGAAGCACGAACACGGCCCCAAGCGCTCGCGCCTGATCCAGTCCGACATTGTAACCAGCGCCCAATCCGAGATTGTTCTCCTGGACCAACACCTCGACAGCCGCTCGAAAGTTCCGGCTAGCGTGCCTGATCCAGCCCTGGGGGGAATGTTCCGACGCGTTGTCGACGACCACAATCGCGGAAACCTGACGGGCCACGGACTCGAGGGCAGGCAGCAAGGTCTTCGGGGTCGGATTGTGGGTGACCAATACAGCCACGACATCCGGGCAATACTCGCCCTCTGCCGGCGTGGCGGGGGGCCGCACGGCAAGCGGCTCGGCACTGATCGATCGATCGCTCAAGAGGGTCGAATCCAGGCGCTTATGGCCGCGGCAGGAGCAGCCCAGCGATCTCGACGATATCCTTTTCCGACAGGACGCCGGCAGCCGTTTTCAACTGTAGCGTGCTGACCAGAAACTCGTACCTGGCCTGTGCAAGATCACGCTTGGCGGCGAACATCACCCGCTCGGCGTCGAGAACGTCGGTATTGGTGCGAATTCCGGCCGCCATCCCACGCTTCGTTCCTTCGGTCGCCACCTCGCTGGATTCGACCGCTTTCTGGTAGGCCGTCACCTTGCGGCTACCCGTCTCGACCGCCATGAACTGACGCTTGATCTCGACCTGAACGTCGTTGACGATCCCATCCAGTTCAGCCAGTGCCCGCTCGCGGTTGGCCACCGCCTGTCCGGTCAGGGCGTTGACCCGGCCGCCCGCAAACAGCGGAATGTTGAGTTGTACGCCGACGGCAGTCACCGAGGTTTTCTGGTTGAGTGTGGAAATGGACTCATTTTCCGATCTCGTCGCGCGCGCCACGAAGTCCAACTGCGGCAGATGGCCAGCGCGATTGCGATTGACTTCCAGGCTGGCCAACTCGTATGCCTTGCGCTGGGCGCGAATCTCCGGGTTGTTTTCCTGCGCCAGCGCGTACCACTCGTCAAGCTGGCTGGGCTGCACGCCAATGGGAACGAAATCCGGGCGCAGCGTCCACAGGTCGCCCATCGGCGTGCCGGTGATGCCTTCGAGCCTGCGCCTCGCCACCGACCAGCGGTCGAAGGCGTCGGCGCGGCCTGCACGTGCGAGCTGTAAGCGGGACTCGGCTTCGGCAACTTCGGTCACGGTCCCTTCACCGCCCTTGCGTCGGCGCTCGGCCAACTGGCGCTGGGCTTCATAAGCGGTCATTTCGGCGTCCGCCAGGTCCAGCCTGTCCATCGCCAGCAAGGTATCAAAATAGGCGCCCGAGACCTTGACGGCCATTTCCGCCGCCTTGCGGTCGAACACCGCATCACTGTAGGCGACCTGGGCGCTGCCCTGCTGGTAGCGGACGAAGCTCTCGTAGTTGAACAGGGGCTGTCGCAAAGTGATGGAGATCAGCTTGTCGTTGTAATCAAGCGACTGTGTCACATTCACCACTGTCGACTCTCTCTCCCCGTTGTTCTTCGCGTAGGACCCGGCGATCGAAACAGACGGCAACAAGCCGGAGAGACCGATATCGGCTGCGTACTGGCCTGCCTCCCGTTCGTAGCGGGCCGCCCGGAAGGTCGGATCGTTTTGCCGAGCCGCCTGATACGCGTCCAGCAGGCCTGCGCCGAATACCCCCGAAGTCATCAGCGCCAGCGCACAGCCGGTCAACGTGACAGTCCATTTGCCCATGGTCATTCCTCGGTCAGTGCGGGCTTCGCCCGATCCAGCAGCGGCTTGACGATATAGTTGAGCAGTGTTCGCTCACCCGTCTTGATGATCACCTCGGCAGGCATGCCCGGCTTGATCTCGTGCGTCGTCAGCTTCTTCATCCCGTCCGGGGTCACCACCACCTGTCCGAGATAGTAAGGAGGCATCCTGCCCTGCGGATCGTTTGTCGCGTCGGCGGCGACCTGTCCCAGTTCGCCCGGAATGTTGGGCGTCACCTTCTGATTGAAAGCCGGAAAAATGATGTCCACCGGCAAACCGGGTTTGACCTTGTCGATCAAGGTGGTAGGAATCATGACATCGATACGCAAAGGCTCGTTTTTCGGTACCACCTCCATCAGGGGGGTTCCCGAGGCCAGCACCCCGCCGATGGTGTGCACTTTCAGACCGACGATGACGCCTTCCTTGGGGGCGCGGACTTCGGTATTGGCCAGTTCGAAAGCCAGTCCCTTGAGGCGGCTGTCGAGCGCGCTGACCTCTTTCTGGACCTCGGCCAGCCCGTTTTCAACCTCCTTGTGGTAATCCTGCTGGCGCGCCAGCATGCGCATCCGGATTTCACCGATGCTCCGCTGGGTACGTCCCAGATTCCCCAGGTCTTCGGAGATCGCTCCACCGAGTTGTGCCAGCAGCCGCTCCTGCTCGGACAGGCGGTTGCGTGGCAGGTAGCCCTCGGCCGCCATCTCCCGCAGGCCTTTCAGTTCCTCGAGCAGCAGCTTCGACTGCTGTTCCTTGGCGCGTCGGGTGGCCTCCAGGCCGGTAGCGGAGGACTGCAGGCCCGCCAGCATGTTCTCCATGGCGCCAAGTTCGGCCTGCAGGGCCGCACGGCGGGAACGCAGCAACTGCGTCTGGATGGCCATCGCACTGGCTGCTCGCGGATCGTCCTTGTCCTTCAGCAGATCTTCGGGGAATGCGATCTCCGAACGGCCCTGGACATCGGCCAGCAGTCGCGCTTCGATGGCTTTCGCCACCAACCACTGCGCGCGCGCCACCTCGTACTGCGAGCGTGCCTGTGTCGGGTCGAGTCGAAGCAGAACGTCGCCCTCCTTGACCTCGTCACCGTCCTTGATCAGGATGGCGTCGACCATTCCTGGCGCGAGGTTTTGCACGGTTTTGCGATTGCCGGTCACCACGACCTGTCCGCTGGTCGGCACCCCCTGGTCCAGCGGCGCCAGGGCTGCCCACAGCAGGAAGCCACCGAAGCCCAGTCCGAGCACCCATAGGCCGACGCGCATCGGATGGCCGGTATCCATCGGCAGATCAGCTCCCCCTTCAAGTGTAATGGGCATGGCCCTGGGTCCCTGGAGACGATCCAACATATTGCGAATAGCCATAACGAAGGTCCTGAATCAGAAATTAAGCGGGTTGAGGAGTGAGAACGCCAGCACTCTGGTCCGTGGACTGCGCTTGCGCGGCAGGCATCACCGGTTGGCGTTGGTCATAATTCCGGATCACGCCGTTGTCCAGGACCAGTATCCGGTCTGCGGCGGCGAGAATGTTCATGCGGTGGGAAATGAAGATCACCGTCTTGCCCTGCGCCTTCAGATCCAGGATGGCGCGGATCAGCGCCGCCTCGCCGACGTCGTCCAGGTTAGCGTTCGGTTCGTCGAGGACAATCAGGCTGGGGTTGCCATACAGCGCCCGTGCCAGACCAATGCGTTGCCGCTGTCCTCCGGACAGGAAGCTGCCGGCCTCCCCCATGGGCGTGTCATAGCCCCGCGGGAAGCGCAGGATCATGTCATGGATGCCCGTCCGCTGTGCGGCTTCGATGACCTGGGCGGAGTCAATGTCGCCGAAGCGGGCGATGTTTTCCGCCACACTGCCTTCGAAAAGCTCGACATCCTGCGGAAGGTAGCCAATGAATGGCCCCAGTTCCTCCCGATCGAGAGTTTCGATCGGCTGGTCATCGAGCAGAACCCGGCCCTGAACTTCCGGCCAGATACCCACCAGGCAACGCGCCAGAGTGGATTTTCCGGAGCCGGACGGGCCGACGATGGCAATCACCTCCCCCTCGGGAAACTCGGCAGTGAGCCCCGCGAGGATGGGTTGCGCACGATTCGACGCCGTCGCCACGAGGTTCTCGATGCGCACTGTGCCGCGTAGCGCCTCGTGGATCAGGCCGGCCGGCCGTTCGGGATGATCTCGCAGCAGGGACTCCAGCGCTTCGAAGGCCTTGCGGGCCGATTGCCAGCCAGTCCAGCTACCGACAATCGTATCGATCGGTTGCAGGCAGCGGCTCATCAGGACATTCGCCGCAATCATGCCGCCCACGGTCAGTTCGCCCTCGATCACCAGCAGGGCGCCGGCTCCCAGCATCAAGGATTGCTGGCTGTAGCGGATGAACTTGCTCAAGGCCTGGATGCGTCGCTGCCGATCCTGCGCTGCCGAATACAGCGACATATGCCGTTGATGGTGGCCCAGCCAGCGTTGGCGCAGGTTGCCGAGCATGCCCAGAGATTCGATGACTTCAGCGTTGCGCAGCTTGCTATGCAGATACACCGCCACCTTGACCCCGGCTTCGGTGGTTTTCTGTGTCGGGGTCTGGGTGACGCGATGGCTGAAGACCGCCACCCCGATCAGAATGCCGGCGAACACCAGCGCGAGGACGCCCAGCGACGGATGCAGCATGAACAGCACCAGCAGGTAAATCGGACTCCAGGGCGCGTCGAAGAACGCGAAGATGCCATTGCCGGTAATGAACTGACGAACGTTGGTGAGGTTGCTGAACGCCTCTACCGGGTTGTCCCGGCTCTGATTGAGGTGGGATTCGAAGCAGGCATTGAACACCCGGCTGTTCAGTCGCTCGTCCAGGAGCACACCCAGGCGAACCAGCAGACGGGAACGTGACCACTCGGCGAAGGCGATCACGGCGAAGAGAAACAGGACGATCAGAGAGACCGCAATCAAGGTCGATTCGTTGCGGCCGGTCATGAATCGATCATAAACCTGCAACATGTAGATGGTCGGTGTCAGCATCAGCAGATTGATCACCAGGCTGAAGATTCCCACGACCAGGAACTCCCGCCGGAAGAACCAGAGCGTGGCCGTCAGTTCGCTGCGCTGAAAAAAGGAAGGTGTTTTCATGGAGGTCCGGAGTTGATCTGAAAGTCGTGGCATGACCGTCAAGCGGCGGAGGCGGCGGCCAGGCCACTCCCGCTGGGGGTGGCCTGGGCCGCTGCCTGGCGCAGAGCCGCCAGTACCTCGTCACGCGGCCCGGCCATGAGTGACTGCCCATCGCGCAACACCAGCATCTGGTCTGCAGCAGCCAGGACACTGGTGCGATGGGTGATGACGATCAGGGTGGTGCCTTGGGCCTTGAGCGCCAGCAAGGTATTCACCAGGGCCGCTTCACCGGTCTCGTCGAGGCTGGAATTGGGTTCATCGAGGACGACGAATCTGGGATGGCCATAAATGGCGCGCGCCAGTCCGACCCGTTGGCGCTGACCGCCGGAAAGGAAGCAACCCTCGTCGCCGATGAGCGTTTCATAAGCGTCCGGCAACGCCAGGATGGTCTCGTGCAGTCCCACCGCACGCGCCGCCGTCTCGACCTTGGCCATGTCCACTTCTCCGAAACGTGCGATGTTCTCGGCAAGAGAGCCACCGAAGAGTTCGATGCCCTGCGGCAGATAACCGATGTGCGGTCCCAGTTCTTCCTTGTTCCAGGGGTGGATATCGACACCATCAAGCCGTACCTTGCCGTTCGCCGCCGGCCAGATACCCACCATCAGACGCGCCAGAGTCGATTTCCCGGAGGCCGAAGGGCCGACGATGGCCAGAATCTGTCCTGCCGGCACACTGAAGGAAACCCCACGGATGATCGCGATCTGGCTACCGGGGGCCGAGGCGACCACTCCTTCCACCGCGAGATGGCCCTTGGGTGCTGGCAGGGGCATGCCTTTCTGGCGCTCGGGCAGGGCCTGCAGGAGCTTGTCCAGTCGTTGATAGGCGTCCCGGGCCGTGACGACGCTCTTCCAGAGCGAGACCACCTGCACCAGCGGCGCCAGTACCCGCGGCCCGAGCACCCAGGCGACGATCATCATGCCAGCGCCGCCAGCCAGTTCTCCCCTGATGGACAGCCAGGCGCCCAGGCCAAGGAGCGCCGCCGAAAGAGTGGTCTGCAGCATCTTCGAGAGCGCGGCATTGCTGCCCGCATGATCGGAGGCCTCCGCCTGCAGGCGGAGGAAACTGCGCTGCTTGCTCATCCAGCGCTGATGGATGCTGCGCAGCATCCCCATCGCCTCGATCACCTGCGCGTTGCGTAGCGTGCCGTTGGCATAATTCTGGGCGGCGATGGCGTCCTTCTGGGCCGCAACCAGGGGTGGTTGAGTGTTCTTTTCGGTCAGGTAGGTCAGGAAGACCTGGATCAGGGCAGCCAGTACCGCGATCCAGCCGAGCAGCGGACTGATCATATAGATCAGAATCAGGAACAGCAGCGAAACCGGCGCGTCCATGAGCGCCGTGAGCGCCGGCGTCGTCAGGAACTCGCGGATGCTGCGCAGATCGTTCAGGGCCTGACTGGTGCCACCGGGAATACGGCGCAGGTTGGCTTCAAAAATCGCGTTGAAGACCCGTTCCCGGAGCTTCCGGTCGAGCGCCTGGCCGGCCTGATGCATGACGCCGCCGCGCGCCCATTCGAGCAACTCCATGACCACATAGAACCACAGCACGAGCAGGGTCAACATCAGCAAGGTATCGGAATTGCGGCTGTTGATGACGCGGTCGTATACCTCGAGCATGTAGCCGGTGGGGGCCAGAATCAGCAAGGTGCAGAAGACGCTGAAGAAAGCGGCCTTCCTGAAGAAGGGCTTCAGCTCGAGGATCGCTGCACGGAGTTCAGAGCGACTTTCAGAAGGAGTCATGAGGATTCTCTCGGAGTGCCAGGAACTGCCGGATGGCCGGTTGTTCAGCGGCTGGGTAGAAAGCGGTGCTCACGACAGGACCGCCGTGGCTTGCGGGATCGTCGGGGCTTTGTCCGGAGCGGCGGCGTGCACCAATACATATTCCGGCATCTCGGCTTCGAGGCTGGCCGGCCTGTCCTCGTCGACATCCACCGCCGCCAGCCAGAAGGAAAGCTGGTATCCCTGCGGGGAGCGTGCCAGGACGATCTCTCGTAACTTCTCGCGCTGGAAACGCAACTCATCCTCCGCCTTGAGCGTCAACTGGAAACGCATGCGCCCGTCAAGGGTATACATCGACAGCATACCCTCCTTGAGGCTGAGGGTATGCCGGTCAAAATAGACCGGGGCACTTGGAAGAAACTGCAGCAGAGGCAAAGGGCGATCCGGATGGCTGGTGATGTTGAACGGGCT
The DNA here is from genome assembly GCA_002425405.1 of Candidatus Accumulibacter vicinus. Lineage (GTDB taxonomy): Bacteria > Pseudomonadota > Gammaproteobacteria > Burkholderiales > Rhodocyclaceae > Accumulibacter > Accumulibacter vicinus. Next base: position 8,232 of record DIME01000028.1, on the reverse strand, counting down.
ATTGGGGTGTTGCAGGATCAGCCGGCAAGTACGCGAAACCGAATAAATCGCGTTGCAGACCATCTGCGATCCCACCTGCGGAAAGCGCTGACGCAGGTCGTGGTAGGTGATGTGGTGCAGGGCCACCCGGTTCCAGCATCGGGTCTGCTGCACCACCGGTGCCAGCGCATTGCACACTTCGGCGAACGCCACCTGCAAAGCCTGCAGGCGTGCCGTTTGCTCGGGTGTGGTATGGAGGATGATATGCAGTGGGGAAGTCATATAGGAGATGATAACACAAACTCCTATATGAAAACACGGGGCCGTAAATTTTTTCGTGAAAGTCGCGGCAGCCGCCTGCCGACCGCTTGTGATCCCACGCACATCGCACTGGCTGATCAAGGACTTATACTTGGCAGCATTGAACATGAAGGGATCACGATGATGAACAGGCCGCTTCGCCCTATCCGGATGCTGCGCTTGCTGCTGCTGATGTGGGCACTGCTGGCGCTGGCGTCGGCCGTGCGTGCGTCTTCTACTTCCGTGGGTGAAGTGACCCTCTGTATCGGTAGCAGCCAGATCCAGCGCGAGGGCAGGAGCGAGTCCGTCACCAAGGGATACCGTATCGTTCCCGGCGATGTCATCCGCACCACCACCAACGGGCATGTGCATGTCCGATTCGTCGATGGCGCACTGGTCAGTGTCCGCCCGGACTCGGTGCTGCAAGTGGTCGAATACCGCTATGACCCGGCCAATCCCTCGGCATCATTGATCAAGTTCTACCTTGAAACGGGAACCATGCGCGGCATCTCCGGGCTGGCGGCACAAGCGGCCCGTGACAAGTTCCGCCTGAACACGCCGCTGGTGGCGATCGGTGTCAAGGGAACCGACTTCGTCACCCAGGCCGATGCAAAGCGCGCGGTTGTCCTGGTCAACCAGGGGGCGATCGTCCTTGCCCCGCTGGATAACGCCTGCAGTGTCGACGGTTTCGGGCCCTGCGCCACCCCTCGCTCACGCGAACTGGCGGCGACCATGAGCGGCATGGCGCTGGTGTATCGCCAGGCGGCCCGCGAGCCACTGCTGCAGCCGGTCAATTCCCTGCAGGGGGGGGGCAAGATCACTCCGACCTTGTTCCAGGAACGGATCAGCAGCGCCAACAGGGCGACCGTAGTGGCGGACGGAGGAATCCCTGGACCGGTCCTGGAGCGGGAAGCAACCGTGTTAGCGGAGATCCGGGCGCGGGTGGAACAGGTGATGCCTGTGACGCCTACGCCTGTG
>DIME01000028.1:0-6641 GCA_002425405.1 Candidatus Accumulibacter vicinus | reverse complement strand
CTACGCCTGTGACGCCTACGCCCCTGACCAACAGCCTGACCTGGGGGCGCTGGGGCGACAACGTCAGACCGGGCGACAATCTGACCGTTCCCTTCAAGGAGGCGCTCAGTGGTAACCGTGTGACGGTTGGCGACGGCTACTATTTCCTGTTCCGCAACGAGACCATCACCAATACCCTGACCAATGCCAGCGGCCTGGCGAATTTCCGCCTCGAAAGCGGCACTGCCTCCTACCGTGATCCGTCCAACGTGGTATCGGCGGCGATCGTCGACGGTGGTTCGCTGAGCATCGATTTCGGTCGCAACACCTTCGCCACGCAGCTTGCCGTCACCGCTCAGCGCGTCGGTACCCAGGCGGTGACCGCGACTGGAACGATCGATCGGACGACCGGGGTCTTTCTCAGCAACGGCGCCGCTGACCGGGTATCCGGTGCCGTTTCACTGGATACCAGCCAGGCCGGCTATTTCTTCAGTAAATCCGTCGGGAATGGTGCCCTGATGGGTGCCACGCTCTGGCGTCGCTGAAAGAGCCGTGTCCATGACCGACCATTTCAGAGGGGTTTTCCGTCGCATCCCTTCGGCATTCACCGTGGGTTTGCTGCAGAAACCGGCGCGACTGCGACTCGCCGCGCTTTTCGCCGCGATGACCCTGACGCTGCTGGCCATTGGCCTGTCGGATTTGTCCCAATGGGACGAACTTTCGGCCAGCCTGTCCTGGCGAATGGCCGACCAGCAGGCAGTCGAACGCCGCGTCGTGATCGTCGATATCGATGAAAAAAGCATTCAGGCGATTGGCGCCTGGCCATGGCCGCGCGCTCGCCAGGCCGAGTTGCTCGAGAAACTGGACCAGGCGGGCGTCAGCCTGAAAATCCTCGACATCCTCTTCGATGGTCCCAGTCCGGACGATGCCCGCCTGTCCAGCGCCCTGGCGAGCGCGGTGCCTACGGTCATGGCGCAGCTCTTCTCCTTGTCGCCCGAGCCGGCAGTGCACAGCGGCCAACTGGCGGGTGCGCTGCCATTAACCGCCTGTCCCCGGCCGGCTGAGCGAGCTTATGGCTACATGGCCAGTGACGCCCAGTTGCGCGCTTCGCCTTTCGCCGGCCACATCACGCCGCTGGTGGACCCCGACGGCGCGATCCGCCAGGTGCCGGCGCTGATCTGTCACGACGGCAAAACCTATGCCTCGCTGGCGATTGCCGGCGTCATGGCTGCGAGTCAGTCCATTCCCGAACTGCACCCCGGCGTATCGCTGCTCGATCCGCCCTGGTGGCTTGACCTCGGCGGCGTGCGTCTGCCGCTTGACGGGGCCGGTCACCTGCGCGTCTCCTATCGGATGCCACGCGCTGGCCTGCTGGCCATTCCGGCTGCAGACGTGCTGCAGGGCAGGGCGCCGGTCGACCTGCTGCAGGGCGCCTGGGTGTTGGTGGGGGCCACCGCTTTCGGCGCTCGCGACGCCATCCCCACCCCGCAGGGACGCGCCGTGAGCGGCGTCGAGGTGCATGCGCAGTTGCTCTCGGCGATGCTCGATGATCGCACGCCCTATCGGCCACGCGGCAGCGCCCTGTGGTCCTGGCTGCTGGGTGGCCTGAGCGCGCTGCTGCTGCTCGCCGCCCTGCGCCTGGCACCACGCAGTGCAGCGCTCGTCCTGCCCATGGTGGCCCTGGCCAACATCCTGGCGATATTTGGCTTGAGCACCCTGATGCTGCTCAATCAGCACCTGTGGCTGGGCTGGGTTGCTCCCGGCGTGTTCACCGTGTTCGCTGCCACACTGCTCAGTGCCGGCGAATTTGCCCGCCTGCGCTGCGAGCGTGAGCGTCTCTACTGTCATCTGGCCAGCTACCTGCCCGAACCGGTGGCACGCCAGGTGGCCACCCAGGAGCCGAGCGCGCAGGTGCGCGCCAGACGCTGCGAAGCGACCGTGCTGCACGCCGATCTGCGCAACTTCTCCGCCTATTGCTCAGGCCGCCCGCCGGAGGAAACCGCCATGGTCCTGCATCTGTTCTTCACCACCGCCAGCCGCATCGTCGAAGCGCATGGCGGGGTGGTGGAACAGATGGTCGGCGACAGCCTGCTGGCGGTCTGGAACGGCTCGGCGCCCTGTACCGGCCATGGCGTTCGCGCCCTCGATGCCGCGGAAGAACTTTGGCGGGTCTGTACGCCGCAGTTGCCGCGCATTGCTTCACGGCATGTGCCGCCGCTGGATCTTGGCATTGGTGTGGAAACCGGCACGGTTCTGATCGGATCTTTCGGGCCGGCCGCCAGACGGACCCATGCCGTATTGGGTGAAGCAGTGACCGTTGCCACACGCCTGCAGGCGCTCACTGGCGAGTTGGCCCATCCCATCCTGATCGGTTCGGCGGTTGCCGGCACCGACCCTGAACGCGCACACCGTCTCGGCGATTTCCTGCTGGCCGGAATGACCGAGCCGCGCACGGTGTATGCGATCCCTGTAAAATATCCCAAGGGTCATCTGCGCCTCGTCTTCGACGCGGAAGCCGAGCAGCAGACCAGCGGCTGACTTCGATGCAGCGGCGTTGGCCGCTGTCGAGTACAGACCCCAGAGACCCCCCTTGTATGCTTCGTTTCATGGTTTTTGGTTCATTTGGGAGAGCATGGGAAGTGATGGCTGAAAGGGGGTCAAGAGGACCGTGGAATAAATGCGAGAGAGGTTTTTTCTCTCGCGTTTATGCCGCGAAAGCCTCTTGACGCCCTGTAAGCCAAATACGCTTGAGGCAGGGGCAGGGGATGGGTGTAGTATCCCCAGCCCCTGCCTCACGGCGAGTGCGGGGTTTGGGGCAGAGCCCCAAGGTGTGGGTCGCAGAGAGCCGCATGGATGTTGTGAAAAAGAGTTCGGAAGGCGAGGCATAGCCCGACACCCCTCTGGGATCTCAAGCCCGTGGGAGAGCACTTGGCATGCCTGGTCAGCCGTTTGTCTGAATACCGAACAGTTGCTGGTTGGCACGTGTCGCAAGAGCGTGACCTCGTATTTGCAAGGATGGCCATAGATGAACGTTTCCGAATTGATTTTTCCCGGCATTGACGTTGCCAAAGAGACTCTGGAAGTGGCTCTGGACGACAAATCCAAGACCCAATGTATTGCCAACAGCGGGACAGAGATCGGCGCCTTGGTGAACCGGCTGAAGCCGCTTGCTGAGCGAATTGGCGTGATCCTATTGGAGGCCACGGGCGGCTTTGAGCGCCCAGCGGCAGCGGCGCTCTGTGCGGCCGGTCTGCCGGTGATGGTGGTGAATCCAAGGCAGGCGCGAGATTTCGCGAAATCAATGGGATACCTCTCCAAGACGGACGCTATTGATGCGCGGGTGCTCTCACACTTTGGACGAACGCTGCACCAGTCCGCGCAGCGGGAACGGCTGTTGATGAAACTGCCCGACGCGAAGCAGGAGGCACTGGAAGCCTTGCTGGTGCGCCATAACCAGTTGGTCGCTATGCGCGTGGCGGAAGGAAACCGCTTAGCCACGAGCCATCCGTCGCAACACAAAAGCATTAAGCTTGTGCTCAAGATGCTCGATCGGCAGATTGCGGTGATTGATAAGAACACCGATGGCATGCTAAAGGAGCATTTTGCCGATAAGCTCGCGTTGTTCAAAGATTTCAAAGGAGTCGGGCCCTGCATGCAAGCGGCTCTGATGGGCGCCTTGCCTGAGTTGGGGCAACTCACCCATGCGCAGATTGGCAAGCTGGTGGGGGTGGCCCCCTTGAACGCGGACAGCGGTCGCCACAAGGGCAAGCGCATCACCTGGGGTGGTCGCGCGACAGTACGTACCACTTTATACATGGCGGCGCTGAGTGCCATACGGTACAACCCGGTGATCAAGACCTTCTATGAACGGCTGCTGGCCAACGGGAAGCTCAAAAAGGTCGCCTTGGTCGCTTGCATGCACAAGATGCTGACGATTATGAACGCCATCGTCAAATCGGGTATTCCGTGGAATCCAGAACATCAAAATGTCCCTAAAAACGCTTGACCGGGAACACAGTTGCTCCCCCGCGAGGGGGAGGGGAGATTCGTGAGTCGCATACGCGACTTTCACATTAACGCTGCGTTCAGCGCTGGCGGTTACCGTCAGCTGGATGTGGATTGGCGTGCTGTGACCCGCCTGCGCTTCAGTAGCGCCAACAGCATCGTGCCGCCAGAACAGACACGCTGGTTGATGGACGATTTCAACTATCGGATTACGCCGCCAGCAACACTGCCGGAGCCGGCAACGGCGGCGCTACTATTGCCTGCGCTGTTGAGCATCCTGGCGATCCGGCGACGCCGCAAGGACCTCTGCCTCGACCAGTTGGACGAAGCACAGGCCCGAACCATTCTGCCGCACCTCGATTGACCTCAGCCGGCAGCCCGCAGCAACCACACCACCGACCATGGCGGCAATTGGCCCTGCTTGAGCGCATGCTCGGCTTCACCGGGTTCGGCCCACAGAACCACGCCTTCGGGCCGATGCAGTCCCGCTAGCGGAAGGTCGCCGTAATTGCCCAGCAGGGACAGCATCGAGTCGTCTCCGAGCGTCCAGCGGATCGATAGTCCGCGTTCGCCTGGCAGGGTAAACCGCACCGCTTCCTCATGCATTCCCGCCAGGCGGGGAGTGATTTCCCGGTGGCGAACCGCCAGCAGGCGGCGATAGAAATGCAGCCAGTCCGCGTGCGGTGAGTGATGCACGCTGTTCCAGTCCAGTTGGCAGCGCTCAAAGGTGGCCGGATGGTTGGGGTCGGGAATGCGGGCCCGCGCTTTGGGTGTACGAAATCCCGGAAGATGGGCAAAGGACTTGCGCCGGTTGATGGCGATCTTCTTGATCAGATCCGGGTTGAAATCGCAAAAATACAGGAACGGCTGGGCGGCGGCGAACTCCTCGCCCATGAACAGCGCCGGCGGCATCGGCGCCAGGAGAGTGGTCGCCACCATGGCTCCCAGCGGTCGCGGCGACACCAATTGGTGGAGACGCTCACCCAGAGCGCGGCTGCCAATGCAGGAATGATCCTGCAGGAAGGTCACGAAAGCGTTGGGCAGCAGGGAATCTGGCCCGCCAGCGGTACTCCCCCGGCTCAAACACGCGCCCAACTGGTCGAGCGGCCGATCGACAGCGGTCACGCCAGCACCGATCAGCACCTCCTGCATGGCCTGCTGAGCGGCGTCATTCCAGACCGCTTCGTAGCGGCGTGGCGCGCTGTGATCATGCCAATGGACATAGCGCGCAGCGCGCCGATCATGACCGAGCAGCAGGTGGCAATGACGGTCTCTGCCAGGTCCCTCGCGGACGGCGCGAGCCAGCGCTTCCAACAGTTCCGACTGCCCAGCCTGCTCCTGCAGCAGCGCCGCATTCAGGCGCAGGCCGTCGAAGTGGAACTCTTCCAGCCAGTACAGCGCATTGTGGATGATGAACTCGCGCACCACCGGGTTGGCCGCATCGATACTGCGGCCGGCCAGACCGGTCGCGCCGGCCGCAAAGAACGCCGGCGCGTAAAGGTGCAGATAATTGCCTTCGGGACCGAAGTAGTGACAGGCAAGGTCCAGCAATACCATCATTCCCTTGTGGTGAGCCGTCTGAATCAGATCTTTCAGTTCGTCCGGATGGCCATAGCTGGCGGCGGGCGCAAACGGCAACACGCCGTCGTAACCCCAGTTGTGTGCCCCGGCAAAAGCGGCGACCGGCAGCAACTGGATGGCGGTCACGCCCAGTTCCCGCAGGTAATCGAGCCGTTCCCGAACGGCCGCAAAGGTGCCCTGCGGGGTGAAGGTACCGACGTGCAGTTCGTAGAGGACCGCCTCTTCCCAGGGCCGGCCCCGCCAGTTGCAGTCGTTCCAGACGAACTGACCGGGGTCCAGCAACTGGCTGGGACCGTGTACGCCCTGGGGGTTGTAACGCGAAGCCGGATCCGGGAATTCTCCGACGCCGTCGATCCGGTACCGGTAGAGATCGCCCGCCCTGGCCCGATCGGTGCTCAATTCGTACCAGCCGGCTTCCCTCGCCTCCATCGGCAGAAGAACGGTGCCGCCCGGCTCTTCCAGCGACACTTCCACCCGCTCCGCCAGCGGCGCCCACAGGCGAAACCGAATCCGGCCACCTTCCAGTAGCTGTGCGCCAGCGGGCATGAAATAACGCCGCCGCAACAATGGCACCGCCACCTGGCCGGCCTGCCGCCGCTGCGTCAGCAGCACCAGCGAACGGCCCTGCACAAGATAGGACTGGTCCATGCACGGCTGGCCGGTTCCGCCCTCCGACAGGGCGGTATCCAGCACCAGCTCACTGTTCCCCTTCCACGGCAGCGTGCAGCGGATCGCCTCGTAATGGCCGTTGAGCAACAGCAGAAAATCATCATCCTTGACCCATTGGCCGCGTTCGTCCTGTTCTTCCAGGGCCTCGCCGATCAGGTACACGCCGAAGCAACGGGCATAATGATGGTCCCAGTCCTCATCACTGATCTCGCTGCCCGTCGGATGCAGCCAGATGATGTCCCGGACGCCCGCGCCGCGGATGCGCTGCCCCTGGAAGAAATGTCGCCGACGTAGCGCCGGATGGGCTTTGCGCAGATCGATCAGGCGGCGGGTGAATTCGAACAGTTCACGGTTTGCGGGCAGCCAGGCCAGATCCCAGTTCACCCAGCTCAGTGCATTGTCGGTAC
>DIME01000143.1 GCA_002425405.1 Candidatus Accumulibacter vicinus | reverse complement strand
AGGAATCGGCGAGATGAGCCTGTTCGGTAGCGAGAAGAAGCGAACGATTCCCATCAAGGCGGAGGTCTGAGCGATGTTTTCGCCGAAAATCCCGGCCATGGCGATGACCCTGCGGGTGCTGGCGCGGTTGCTGAGCTATCCCGATGCCGACCTGCGCCAGCACCTGAGCGTCATGCGCGACGCACTGCATGATGAACGGGCGCTCTCTTCGACGCGCCTGGCCGAACTCGACGCCCTGATCGCCAGCATTGATCGCCAGACCGACATCGATGCCGAAGCCGATTACGTCCAGCTCTTCGACAGCGGGCGCCGCACCTCGCTGCATCTCTTTGAACATGTGCACGGCGATTCGCGCGAGCGCGGCCCGGCGATGATCGACCTGGCGCAGACCTTTGAACAGGCCGGCCTGTACCTGACGGAAGGAACGCTGCCCGATTACCTGCCGGTGGTGCTCGAGTACGCCTCGACACAACCGCCACGCGAAGCGCGCGCCTTCCTCAACGAGATGGAGGAGATCCTGAACGTCATCTTCCATGCCCTGCTCAAGCGCAACAGCCGCTACGCCAGCGCCCTGGGCGCCCTGCTCGAACTGGCGGGTGGCAAGGCAAGACCGGTCAGCATTCCCGACGACGAGCCGATCGACGACACCTGGGCCGAGCCCGCCGCCTTCGACGGTTGCGCCGCACGCGGCCAGCAACGAACCCACACGACGCAGCCGATCCATATCGTCCGCCCCACCTCCACCCAAGGAGTGCGCACATGAACACCCTGCAAGCCTACGCTCACAACTTTTTCTTCAACGTCTATCCGTACCTGTGCCTGGCCGTTTTCCTGATGGGCAGCCTGGCGCGCTTCGACCGCGACCAGTACACCTGGAAGAGCGATTCATCGCAAATGCTGCGCGCCGGAACGCTGCGCTGGGGCAGCAACCTCTTCCACATCGGCATCCTGTTCCTGCTGATGGGCCATACCGTCGGCCTGCTGACGCCGCATTGGCTCTACGAGCCGTTCATTTCGCCGGAGCGCAAGCAGGTGGTGGCGGTGGTGGCCGGCGGCATCGCCGGCGTGATCTGCTTCATCGGGCTGACCCTGCTCCTGCATCGGCGCCTGTCCGACCCGCGCATCCGTCTCACCAGCCACCGCACCGACCTCGCGATCCTGATCATCCTGTGGGTGCAACTGACCATCGGGCTGATCACGCTACCCTACTCTTTCGGGCACGAGGACGCCAGCGTGATGCTCGCGCTGTCCGACTGGGCGCAGCGCATCGTCACCTTCCGGCCAGACGCCGCCGGTCTCGTCGCGCTGGCCTGGCCGTACAAGATCCACCTGGTGCTCGGAATGACGATTTTCCTGCTGCTGCCGTTCAGCCGGCTGGTGCATGTATGGAGCGGCTTTGCGTCGCTTGCCTACGTCTTCCGCCCCTATCAGTTGGTGCGATCCCGCCGGCTGAATCTGCCAGGCGGCCACAACACGCCACCCGCCCGCAACTAGAGGAGAGTGGACATGGTCCCTGCCACGGCCCTTTTCGAGGTTTCCGACACGGTGGCCGCCAGCGCGCGCGTCAACGGCGTAGCGCTGCATGCGGACGGTGAATTGCTCGACCCAGCCACCCTGCGCCAGCGCGCTTGCACCGAGCTGTTGCGACAGGCAGCGCAGACAGCAGGACTGCTGGAGCCAGGCGATCGGGCCACTTCCGACGGCGTGCTCAGCGAAGCCGCCGCGAACGCCATCGAAGCGCTGCTCGAACGCACCCTGAAGGTGCCCGATCCGTCCGAAGACGAGTGTCGTCGCCACTACGCAGCGCACGAAAGCGCTTACCGGACCGGCGAACGGGTTCGCCTTCGCCACATCCTCTTTGCCGTAACGCCGGGCGTGCATCTCCCTGCCCTGCGCCAGCGCGCAGAAGCGACCCTGCTCGACGTGCGCAGCCACGATGATCAGGAAGTTGACCGTTTCACCGAAGCTGCACGGACCCTCTCCAACTGTCCGAGCGCTGCCGAGGGCGGTGATCTCGGATGGCTGACCGCGGCCGATTGCGCTCCGGAGGTCGCCCGCGAAGTGTTTGGCCATGCCGAGGTGGGTGTCCTACCTCGCCTGGTACGCAGCCGCTTCGGTCTGCATGTGATCGAGGTGGTCGAACGGATGCCCGGTGTCACACAGCCCTTTGCAACGGTCCGTGCAACGGTGGCCCAGTCGTTGCGTCAACACACCTACGTGACCGCGCTGCGCCAGTATCTGAACGGACTGGCCAGGGCAGCCGTGCTGACAGGGGTTGACCTGAATTAGCAGCTTGATCTGCATCAAGGACAGCGCACGATAGAAATTTGAGACTATCGGCTTCCGACAACTATCTAGAAGGGGAGGAAATGAGAACGATTCAATCCATTGCCGGGCTATTTGCCGTCACCGCCTTGACCTTGACCATGAGCAGCGCATTTGCCCAGGAAGGCAAGAAGAGCGTTACTCCGGCCGAAGTCAAATACCAGGCAGCCGGCTCGCCGCTGGCCAGCGAGCCGATGCATCAGAGCATCGATCCCAAGGCCCCAGCGATGACCAAAGCCGAGTTCGACAAGGCGAGGCAGGTTTACTTCGAGCGCTGTGCCGGTTGCCATGGCGTTCTGCGTAAGGGCGCCACCGGCAAGGCATTGACCCCGGACAAGACGCTGGCCAGCGGTACCGACTACCTGAAGGTGTTCATCAAATACGGTTCGCCGGCCGGCATGCCGAACTGGGGGACCTCGGGCGAACTCAGCGACGAGGAAGTCGACCTGATGGCGCGCTACATCCAGCAGGAGCCACCGACTCCGCCCGAATTCTCGATGGCCGACATGAAGAAGACCTGGAAGGTCCTCGTGCCGCCCGAGAAGCGTCCAACCAAGAAGATGAACAACTACAACCTCGACAACATCTTCTCGACGACACTGCGTGATTCCGGAGAAGTGGCACTGATCGACGGCGACACCAAGAAGATCATCAACATTGTCAAGACCGGTTACGCCGTGCACATTTCGCGCATGTCAGCCTCCGGCCGCTACCTCTACGTCATTGGCCGCGATGCACGCCTCAACCTCATCGACCTCTGGATGGAGAAACCGGACAATGTCGCCGAACTCAAGATCGGTCTCGAGGCCCGCTCGGTAGATACGTCCAAATTCAAGGGCTACGAGGACAAGCTGGCGATTGCCGGTTCGTATTGGCCACCGCAGTACGTGATCATGAAGGGTGACACCCTCGAACCGCTGAGAATCGCCGCCACGCGCGGGATGACCGTGGACACCCAGGAGTTCCACCCTGAGCCTCGCGTCGCCTCCATCGTCGCCTCACACTACAAGCCCGAGTTCATCGTCAATGTCAAGGAAACCGGCAAGATCCTGCTGGTCGACTACAGCGACCTCAAGGCATTGAAGACGACCGAGATCGACGCTGCCCGCTTCCTGCACGACGGCGGCTGGGACATGTCGAAGCGCTACTTCATGGTCGCCGCCAACCAGTCGAACAAGATCGCGGCAGTCGATGCCAAGGAAGGCAAGCTCGCAGCGCTGATCGAGGTCGGCAAGATTCCGCACCCAGGTCGCGGCGCCACCTTCGTCGATCCAAAGTTCGGCCCAATCTGGGCAACCAGCCACCTCGGCGACGAGACCATCAGCCTGATCGGCACCGATCCGGTCAAACATCCGAAGGAAGCCTGGAAAGTCGTACGCACGCTGAAGGGACAGGGCGGCGGTTCACTCTTCCTGAAGACGCATCCGAAGTCGACCAACCTCTATGTCGACACGCCGCTCAATCCCGATGCGGCGGTCAGCCAGTCGGTTGCCGTCTTCGACATCAAGAACCTCGACAAACCGTACAAGGTTCTGCCGATCGCCGAATGGGCCGGCCTCGGTGAAGGGGCCAAGCGCGTCGTCCAGCCGGAATACAACAAGGCGGGCGACGAAGTCTGGTTCTCGGTGTGGAGCGCGAAGAACCAGGAATCGGCACTGGTCGTGGTTGACGACAAGACCCTGAAGCTCAAGACGGTGATCAAGGACAAGCAACTGATCACGCCGACGGGACACTTCAACGTGTACAACACGCAGCACGACGTCTACTGAGGAAGGCAATGGCAACCGGGCACGCGCCTCTGCGCGCCGCCCGGTTGTGCAGGCGCGGGCGGGCTGTCCAGGCCCGCCTCGCTGACCATCCGGGCGTTTCAACCCCTTCATCCAACGGAGTTACAAGCATGAAAGCGATCCCCCTGTGCCTGCTGCTGGCTGCTGCCGGCGTGATGTCTGCTGGCGCCGTCCAGGCTGATGAAGCCCTGGCAAAAGCCAAAAATTGCCTGGCGTGTCACGCCACAGACAAGAAGGTTGTCGGTCCGTCCTACAAGGATGTGGCAAAAAAGTACACGGCCAAGGACGAAGCCATGCTCGCCGAGAAGGTGATCAAGGGCAGCAAGGGCGTCTGGGGCCCGGTGCCGATGCCGCCGAATGCTACCGTCACGCCTGACGAGGCGAACAAACTGGTAAAGTGGATCCTCAGCATGAAGTGATCGCCGCATCAACGAGAAAACCGGTTGCCCTTGGCACCCAGCTTCGCCCGATCGCTCGAGCGTCCCGCCTTCCAGTGGGCGATGGCAAGCGTCGCAGTGAGCTGGGGGACTCGGTATGATCCGGCCGATCCACCTTCTTCAGGGTATGCCCATCATGCCCCCCTCCTGACCCTCTTGTCGGGTGTTGGCCGGCTTGGCGCTACGATTTCGGCGTGGGCTTATTCATCCCGTCCGAATGGATACGGGAACGATCTCGTTTCGTTCTCGGCATCCGGCATTTCGTCGATCGAGATTACCAACCCCTTCGATGGATGGTTGTTCGCCATCGACGATCTGAAGTTCGGCGTTCCAGAACCAGGATCGTTGGCCCTTCTGGGCCTGGCCCTGCCGGGATCGCCGGTTCACGCAAGCGCAAGGCCGTTTGAGCTGTTTCCGCCCATGTCGCCCCGGTCTTGTACCGGGTTTTTTGTTTTGTGTGCCGGGAACTGGCCCTGCACGCGAAACGCTCAGGCGGTCACCTCACGCTGCCTCCGGCACACCTTGACCGCTTCGTGGCTCGGCCCGCAAGAGGCAAACCAGATCGGGCAGGCAGCGGCCTGCTCCAGCCGGTCGAGCAGCGACGCCGCTACAGTCAGCATGCGCGCCTGATAGACCGGACGTACCCGGAAGAGCAGGTCCGTCAGCGCTGCCTGGTGTGCCAGGTCTTCTCTGGCGCTGCACGGCAGGCGTGTCACGCGCCCGGCCGGCGCCAGCCAGCCGGCAGCCCTGCTCTCTTCTCCGGGCACGGTCGTCTCGTAGGCCTCGCACCAGCGCAGCCCGGGCACATGCCGGAAAGCATCGAGGTGACTGACCAACAGGCCGTCGAGACGTCCGCTGGCAGCCAGGGCGTAGCGCAGGAGCACGCCGTCCGGGTGGCCGCGCCGGAAGCGGCCCTGCCAGCCCTGGTCGCTGTTATGCGGTTCCGGGAGAACGTCCAGTCCGGCGTCGGCCGTCGGGAACGGACCCGCTCCGTGCCGCGTGAGATAGGCGCGCAGGACCCCGAGGTGCTCGACCCGGGCAGGGCAGCCGTAGTCTGCCGCGACCGCTTCGACGGCGCGCGGGTGGATGCTGCTCCAGGTGGTGTGCGGATGAAATCCCCGCCATTCATCGAGGAGAACGCCCTGTGCCCCCTCAAACAAGACCGTCCCGGGGCGCGCCAGGCGCGCAGCGATTGTTTCTGCCGACGATGGGGGAACATCCCGCAACAGGTTCTGGATATTTTCCAGCCAGGCTTCGGCAAGCTGCGCGTCGGCGAGCAAACGATACTCGGCCGCAATTGCTGCGGCATTTGCGGCCACCTCGCCCAGGGCAGCGAACGCGGGCAGGAGATCGCAGCGAATTGCCTGCAGTTTCTGCATCGCCAGCGCGGGTCGGGCCAGATCGCCGTAATGCAGCGTGTGCTCAGGGTGAGCGAGCGCATGGCGAACGGTTTCGCCGACCCCGACGCCGCAGCTTCCGTGCGCCGCGGCGCCACGCGCCAGCTCGCGCAGACGACCGGCGGCCTGATGGAACGGCGTATTGACCCGACAGCGCCGATCGATGAACAGGCGCTCCAGGCCATCATCGACGCCTATCGACTGCAGCCGGGAATGCTCGACCAGAAGCGCGCCGGGATGGACGACCACCGGATAGGCGAGAACGGTCGCCACGCCCGGCACCAGCGTCCCGGCGGCGAATTGCGAGAAGGTATGCTGCCGGCCGTCGGGCAGAACGACGTTGTGTCCGGCCTGCGCACCGCCGTTAAAACGGACAACCGTGTGTACCTGCCATCGCCGGCAGAGCGCGTCGGTGAACACGCCCTTGCCACAATCGCCGAAACCCAGACCGAGCAGGGAGACCAGGCGGGGCATGCGCACAGGCCCTCCTCTTCAGGAAAACAGGCGCTTCCACCAATCGGGTTTGCCGATCGCGGTCGAAGTCGGATGCGTGTGGATGCGCTTCGGCGCGTCCGGGTCGATGAGATCAGCATAAGGCTGCAGCGCGCGGACGGTGGCGGCAATGCGATCACGCGGGGTGCCGTTGGCGTGCAGGACATCGGCGAGCGCGTCGACGCCGCTGAGGGCGCCCTCGGTCAGACCGACGATCGCTGCCGCGACCGTGCAGGTGTCCACATGGGATTCCATGCAGATCACCTGGTCGCCGAGCACCTCGCGCCAGCGCGCTTCACAGTTTTGACGGCGTTGCCGATCCGGAATCAGGAAGAAGAGATGCCAGGATTCGGCGGCAGCGGCGACGACCTCCTCGAGCGCAATGTCTTCGTCGAGCCTCTCGCCGATCAGGGCTTCGATCTGATGGCGAGAAACGACCGGATAGGGATGTTCATCGCCGGTCATGAACAGATAGCCACGTTTTCTGCGCTTCACCCAGCAGTCGAGGTCGGTGTGTTGCGCGAGTACGTAGAAAGCCAGCTCGTAACTCTCGCTATTCGAGCCACCGCCTCCCCCTTCGAGGTAACTCCAGGTGAGCCACTGGTCGATCAGTTCCGCAGTGGTTTCGAACTGCCCGACCTGCAGCGGCGCGCCATCCGAGGTGGCATCGCCAATCGCCATGAACATCACCTGCGGGTCGGGAACCCGGCAATCGGTCAGCAACTTCATGAAAGTCGGCAGATCGCGGCGCGCGAGGAATTCGGGAATATTTCCCATCGAGCCGGTGACATCGAGCGCAAAGACGATGCCGAGCGAATTCGGATGTTCGGCGCTGTCGCGCGCTTCGCGAACCAACAGGCCCCTGGGGTCCATCAAGGCGTGACAGCCCCGTTGTTTGAAGACCTCGGCGCGTGACAGCGCCGCCCGATCCGTGGTCAGCGCCGCATGCGCGCTGTGCGAATAACTACCGTAGCCCATGATGTTCTCCTAGCGGCAAGTCGCCGAAATGGGGTTGAAAGGGATGAATTTCGGCGGCCCGAAGGCGGCGCGAGCGGCCGCGACCAGCGCCTGGTCAAGCCCGCGCGCGCCGACCTCGGCACACCAGGCGGCGTCTTCGCTGCTGCGCTCCAGCAAATCCACCAGGGGAGGAGGCGTACTGCGCCCGCAGGTGGGCAGCGCGTCGCCTCCGGACAAGAGTGCGCGCAGGGTCCACGCCGATTGCCGCAGATCGCGGGCCATCGCTGCGCCATCCGCGTCAGGCATGGCGTGCGACCAGCCGACGAGGTGCACGCCGTGATCGCGCGGGTGGACGAGCCAGTGCTCGGGCCTCAGCTCGCCGTGCGTCCAGCCGCTGTCGTGCGCAAATGCCAGCACTTCGAGGACTCGCCGCCAGATCCAGACAGCGTGCCGTGGATCGATTCCGTTTGCTGCGTAATGCAAAACCTGCGCCAGGCTACCCCAGTATCCGGAGGGATGGCGGAGCAGCAGCCCTTCCTGCTCGTTTCCGCCGGCCGTTTCGCCGACACCGCTGGCAATCGGTTGCGGAACCCTTTGCGAAAAGTACGCCGCCTCTGCCAGCCGACTCGCCTGCAGGGCGCGCAGGATCGCGGCCTCGGCGGCAAGCACGCCGGGTTTCGTACCGGCGTGCGCCAGTTTGACGATCACCCGCGCCGGAAAGGGACCCATGCGTTCAGCAAGATGAACCTCGGCATGTTCGCCGACACCCACCCGCTTGAGCAATTGGTAGCGTTGCCCCTGCCAGCGCAGCACCGGCAAGGTCGATGGGTAGCCGGCCAGGGCCTGCGCACGAACTCGCGCGGCTGCTTCGCGCAAGGGCGCCGCCTGCACGAGCGACTTGTTGCGGGTGACCGTCGCGGAGCAATAAGGACAGACCACCATGCGCCAGCTCGCCTGTCGGGGCAATGCCGCACCGCATTGCGGACAGGTGAGTGCGGTGAATGACATCGCGCCAGGCTCAGGGATGCAGGGACAGAAAGTGGTCGAGCAGATTGAAGTGATCTTCAAAGAAGCGACTTTCCATGGCCCTGAGTTCTGCAATCGGCGTCCACCTGGCTTGCGCCGCATCGTCGGCGCCGCTGACCTCGGGCAAGCGGCAGTCGCCGAGATCGAACCAATGCGCATGCGTGATCGTTCGCCCGCGCAGACTGCGGTCGGGGTGATCGAAGACGGCAACGCCTTGCAGGGCCACTTCAAGGGTGGAATCGAGCAGGCCAAGGCCGGTTTCTTCACGCAGCTCACGAATCGCGCCCTGCAGGACACGCTCACGCGGCTCGAGAAAACCGCCCGGCACGGCCCACAAGCCCTTTCCCGGCAAACGCCCACGTTCGACGAGCAGGACATGCGCGGACGCGGTGACGACCGCGTCCACGGTCACGAAAGGACCGCTTCCCCAGACCCGCCGGTTCTCCTCGAGGGCCAGATGCTCGCCGCGCAGTGAGTGATAATGCTGCAGGCGGGTCCAGCCCTTCAGATAGTGAACGATCGGCGCCGGCAGCAGCCCGCCAAGCAACGCCTGTGTCGCCGGCCAGTCTTCGCTCTCGAAGTAGATCTGGCGGATACTGGTCGCGTCGATCTCGTCAAATTGCGGCGCGGCGACGAACTGCCAGCGCGGAAAACGCTGCAGGTATTGGCTGGAGGCATCCTTGAGGTAGCCGACGAGGGCAATCCGTGCGCCGGGGACACTGTGTTCCTGCACCGCAGCGACGACCGCCTCGCCCCAGCGCCGATCGTCGTAGTAGTCGCGAATCGGCAGAAAACGGACACGCGCGCGCGTCGCTTCGTCGAGCGTGCTGCCGATCATGGCGGCGCGCTCCTCCCAGGTAAACGGGTTCTTCGCATTGCGCGCGGCGTGCGCCGATCCGAGCAGGACGATCACCTGCCCGGCGCTTTGCAGGGTTCTGGCGAGCAAGGCCGCATGCGCATTGTGGAAAGGCTGGAAACGGCCAATCAGTACGGCGGTGTCGAATCGGTCGGGGGTCATTTAATGGGCTCCTGGTCAGTCATAGCAGGCGGCAATCGGCATCTGCCGGCCGCTGCCGAAAGCGCGCCCGCGCAGGCGCAGAATCGGCGGGGCCTGGCGTCGCTTGTATTCGTTGCGCGCAATCATGCGCCGTATTCTCGTCACCAGCGCCCTGCCCTCGGCGTCGACCAGCAGTTGCGCATAGGTTGACTCGACTTCCGCGCGCTCGTCGGCACCGAGGCGCTCCCCCTCGATCAGCACCTTGAGGATCGTGTCCAGGACCGGATACGGCGGCAGGCTGTCGGTGTCCCGCTGACCGGGCGCGAGCTCGGCCGAAGGCGCCTTGTCGAGGATCGCCTGCGGGATCACTTCGCCATCGGCGCATTCGTTGAGGTGCCGGCTCAAGGCAAAGACTTCGGTCTTGTAGAGGTCGCCGATCAAACCCAGACCGCCGTTGGTATCGCCGTACAGCGTGCAATAGCCGACCGAGATTTCGCTCTTGTTGCCGGTGGTGAGCAGCAGGTGGCCATAACTGTTGGAATACTCCATCAGGATGGTGCCGCGCACCCGCGCCTGCAGATTCTCGAGCGCCAGACCGCGCAAGGGGCCGCTGCAGGCCGCGGCAAAGTCCGCTGCGAACTGGCTGACGAGGTCGCGAATGGGGTGCTCGATCAGGCGGATTCCAAGCCTTCGGCAGAGCACCTCGGAGTCGCCGACGCTGCCTGGCGTCGAGAAACTCGATGGCATGGTGATGGCAACAACATGGTCCGCACCGAGTGCCTCGACGGCGAGCGCCAGCGTCAGCGCGCTGTCGATCCCGCCCGAGGAGCCGACGACCGCGCGGCTGAAGCCGCAGCGACGAGCGTAATCGCGCAAGCCGAGAACGATCTGCCGGCGGTAGAACTCCATCACCGGCAGTCCTTCGGCGGCGACTGGCGGCAGCGCTTCCCCGCTGGCCGACAGAAAGTTAGTGCCGTCCCACTGCAACGTGCTCACCGCTTCGGCAAAGCGCGGCGCCTCGAACACCACTCCGGCCTTGGGAGAAACCGCGAACGAGGCGCCGTCGAAGACCAGCTGGTCATGCCCGCCGATCTGGTTGACATAGACCAGCGGGATCTGGTGGCGCCGACTGGCCGCCGCAAAGAGACGATGGCGCTGTTCGCGCTTGCCGATGTTCGACGGGCTGGCGTTGATCGTCACCAGCAGATCGGGACGGGCATCGGCGAGGCGGCTGAACGGGTTGACCGCATAGTCGCTGCCGGCGTCATTCCAGCCGTCTTCACAGATCAGGAAACCGATCTGCGTACCGCCGACGCGCAGGATCCGGGCGACATCCGGCCCCGGCTCGAAATGGCGGCGCTCGTCAAAAATGTTGTAGGTCGGCAGCAACTGCTTCGCGTAGCGGACAACGACGGTGCCATCACAAATCACGAGCAGACTGTTTTCAAGCGGCTTGCCGGGGCCGCTGCGCCGCGTCGGCGCGCCGACCACCCAGTACAGGCCCGGCGTCGCATGGCTGGCTGCAAGCAGCGTGTTCAGGCCCGCCGCCGCGCGCTCGATGAATTCGGGTTCATCGAGCAGGTCACCGGGCGAGTAAGCGGTCAGCGACAGTTCGGGGAAAACCACCATCTGCGCCTGCTCGGCATGCGCCTGGGCGGCTGCGCGACACATCAGGCCGATGTTGCCGTCGATGTCGCCGATCGTCGGATTCAACTGCGCGAGGGTGATGCGAAAGTGGCTCATGGCGTTTCCACCGGATGATTGAAGACCTGGCGCAGATAGGCCAGGAAGGTGTGGTCCTCGCACAACGTCTTGCCTGCAGAATCGGAGAGCTTGGCGACCGGCTGCCCGTTGCACGCCATGATTTTCATGACCACATTGAGTGCCTGATGCGGCGTATCGTTCGACAGGTCGGTGCCGATGCCGTAGGAGGTCTGCACACGTCCGCGCAAACGCCGGTACAGATCGACCGCGCGCGGCAGGTTGAGGCCGTCGGAGAAGACCAGGCGCTTGCTCATCGGGTCGATGTGCAGTTGCGCATAGTGGCGTAGCGCCTTCTCCGCCCATTCGACGGGATCGCCCGAATCGTGGCGCAGGCCGTCGAACAGCTTGGCGAAGTACAGGTCGAAATCGGCGAGAAAGGCATCCATGCCGACCACGTCGGTCAGCGCGATGCCAAGATCGCCGCGATACTCCTGCACCCAGGCCTCGAGCGCCGCTTTCTGAAAATCGCGCAGGCGAAAGCCGAACGCCTGGTAAGCCTGCAGGTACTCGTGCGCCATCGTGCCGATCGGCGTCAGCCCCAGCTTCTTCGCCAGGTAGACGTTGGAAGTGCCGCGAAAATGCTCCGGCACCTCGCTGGCCAGCGTGCGCACGACTTCCTCGTGCCAGGCCGCGGAATAGCGCCGACGCAGGCCGAAGTCGAAGAAGATGAAAGGTTCGGTCGCCGACAGCAGTGCCTGCCGCTCCGACTTCAGGAATCCGACCTTCGCCTGCAGCCGTTCGCGCGCCACGGCAAGGATCGAAGCATCGGTCGATAGCCGGCGAAAATAGAGTTCATTGACAATGTAGAGCACAAAAATCTCGAAGGCCATGACATGCACCAGAGGACCGCTGGCGACGACCCGCAGATGCTCGCCGTCGGCGCGCGTGCGGATGAAGCGGCGCTGGAAGCGAAACACCGAGAGGAAGTCGACGAAGTCGCTCTTGATGAAGCGCAGGCTGCGCAGATACGCGAGTTCATCGTCGCTGAAGGTCAGGGTACACAAGTGGTCGAGTTCGGCATCGACGTCGGCCTTAAGCTCCGCCAGCGGATAGACGGGCCGGTTCCGGCAGAAGAAGGCGTATTCGGCCTGCGCTCCCGGGTGGCTATGCAGCAGCGCCTGCCACATCGTGAACTTGTAAAGGTCGTTTTCCAGCAGGCTGCGAACCACAGGGGGATAAATCTTCTGCCAGGTCATGCTCACTCTCCTCTTCGGCAACGCCGACCAGCCGGCGCGTGAACACACTGTAGACCACTTCGTTGCATTTTGCAACTAATGGAAGAAAAAATTTTCTTGGCACGCTTGCGAGCGGCAGCCGACGGCCTGCCACAGAGCCTGCATGCACACCCTGTCGGGAACGTACACGGCTCTAATGACTTCGGCACCGGCGAGCGGGTCGTCGATGTCGGCTATGGCCTCTTTGCGACACCCATGTCGGTGCTTGGCGAAGTCATGCGCCGCGACCGGATTTTACGATCGCAAGCGGAACAGGCAGGGGTCCCCGCTGGCGCGGGGAAAACGATGCGCTCTCGAACCTTGGGCGGATCCTCTGGGGCCTATCCCCGCTGGCGCGGGGAAAACTTCCTGCCATTGCCGGCGCACTCATTGCTGTTGGGCCTATCCCCGCTGGCGCGGGGAAAACTCAGTGGTACCGATAACCTTGTATTTGCTTCCGGGCCTATCCCCGCTGGCGCGGGGAAAACTCCTTGAGGGTCAATCACGATCCACTGGTCTAGGGCCTATCCCCGCTGGCGCGGGGAAAACTATTCCGCCGCCATGGCGGCTGCCGCGGCCCGGGGCCTATCCCCGCTGGCGC
>DIME01000055.1 GCA_002425405.1 Candidatus Accumulibacter vicinus | reverse complement strand
CAAGCCCAGTTACACGCAGATTTTTGGCGACTGGCTCTGCGACATGGCGGCGGCAGACCCGAAACTCGTCGGCATCACCCCGGCCATGCGCGAAGGATCCGGCCTGCTGCGCTTCAGCCAACGCTACCCTGACCGCTATTACGATGTCGGTATTGCCGAGCAGCATGCCGTCACCTTTGCCGCTGGCCTGGCTTGCGAGGGGCTGCGACCGGTTCTGGCGATCTACTCGACCTTCCTGCAGCGCGGCTACGATCAACTGGTGCATGATGTGGCGCTGCAGAATCTGCCAGTGGTCTTCGCGCTGGACCGCGGCGGCCTAGTCGGCGCCGATGGACCCACCCACCATGGCGCTTTCGACCTCTCGTTCCTGAGCTGCATCCCCAATATGGTAGTGATGACCCCGTCCGACGAAGACGAGTGTCGCAAGATGCTGACCACCGCCTACCGCCTCGACGGTCCCAGTGCGGTTCGCTACCCGCGCGGCAGCGGTGCCGGCGTGGCCGTCGACAAGGAACTGGTCGGACTACCGGTGGGCAAGGGCGAAATCCGCCGTATCGGTAGCGGCGTTGCGCTGCTCGCCTTTGGCAGCATGCTGACGCCGGCTCTCGCTGCCGCCGAAGAGCTCGATGCCAGCGTCGCCAACATGCGCTTTGTCAAACCAATCGACCGCGACCTGATCATTGCGCTGGCTGCGGAACATTCTCTGCTGGTCAGCGTCGAAGAGAATGCCGTGATTGGTGGTGCCGGCTCAGAGGTCGAACGGGTCCTCGAAGACATCGCCAGTTCGGTTCGCCTGTTGCGGCTGGGAATCCCCGACCATTTCATCGAACATGGAGATCAAGCACTGCTGCTGGCTGAAATCGGACTCGACCGCGAAGGAATTGTCCGTGCAGTACGCGCACATCAAAACGGCACGGCGGATTCGGGCGAGTCGATGCCACCGTCCCAAAAATAATTACCTGGAGCAGCAATGAACGCACCCGAAACCTCACGCAGCCCCGCCGTCATGGTCGACGTCCAGGGCTCGACCGATACCCGACAGATCGCCATCAACAAAGTGGGGATCAAGGCCATCCGGCACCCGGTCAAGGTGCTTGACAAATCTGGCGGCATCCAGCATACGATCGCCATCTTCAACATGTATGTCGGCCTTCCGCACAACTTCAAGGGCACCCACATGTCACGTTTCGTGGAAATTCTCAACAGCCACGAGCGCGAGATTTCGGTCGAGAATTTTCCGGCCATGCTGCGTGAAATGGTCAACCGGCTGGAAGCCGAAACCGGCCATATCGAAATGAGCTTTCCGTATTTCATCAACAAGACGGCGCCGGTCTCCGAAGTGCAGAGCCTGATGGATTACGACGTGACGCTGATTGGCGAGATCTGCCACGGCCGCATCGAGTCTACGATCAAGGTCACTGTCCCGGTCGCCAGTCTCTGCCCGTGTTCAAAACAGATTTCCGAGCGTGGCGCTCACAACCAGCGCTCTCATGTCACCGTCACCGTCCAGATCAACGATCACCTGTGGATCGAAGAACTGGTTCGCTTCGTCGAAGCCGAGGCCTCCTGTGATCTGTATGGCCTGCTCAAACGCCCTGATGAAAAATACGTCACCGAGCGGGCTTACGACAATCCGAAGTTCGTCGAGGATATGGTGCGCGATGTGGCAGCACGTCTCAACGCTGAGCAACGTATCGACGCCTACGTGATCGAGTCCGAAAACTTCGAATCAATCCACAATCACTCAGCTTATGCACTGATCGGAAACGACAAGCGGACTCCTCCGGCTTCCGCTTGAGGCTACCCCGAAGAATGCGACGAAGTCTCTCCCGACTTCGTCGCGTTTCAGCAGGATGGTGGGGGGGGTTCAGCGCTGCCGACGGACCAGTTTTTCCTTGATCCGCGCCGACTTGCCTGACCGCTCGCGCAGGTAGTAAAGCTTGGCACGCCGTACGTCACCGCGACGCTTCACTTCAATCGCCGCCACCAGCGGCGAATAGGTCTGAAAGGTACGTTCGACACCCTCGCCGGACGAAACCTTGCGGACGATGAAACTGGAATTGAGGCCGCGATTGCGCTTGGCGATCACCACGCCTTCGTAAGCCTGCAGGCGCTCGCGAGCCCCTTCCTTCACCTTGACCTGGACGACGACTGTGTCGCCCGGTGCAAACGGCGGTATGACCTTGCCCAGACGGGCGATTTCTTCCTGCTCAAGTTGCTCGATCAGATTCATTGTTGAACTCCATGCAAGCGAATTACGCTTTATTGTCCTGACCGCATTGCTCCTGAAACTTCACCAGGAGTTGCGTTTCCGATTTTGACAACGCGCGCCCAGCCAACAACTCGGGACGTCGCTGCCACGTCCGACCCAGCGCCTGCTGTAGGCGCCATCGTCGTATTTCCTCATGGTGACCAGAGAGCAGCACCTCCGGCACCCGCAGCCCGGCGTATTCCTCGGGCCGCGTATAGTGCGGGCAATCCAGCAAGCCCGCCACAAACGAATCCTGTTGTGCCGACTCGGCGTCGTTGAGCACCCCTGGCAACTGTCTGACAACTGCGTCCAGAAGCACCATCGCCGGAATTTCTCCCCCCGAGAGGACGAAATCTCCGATGGAAATTTCCTCATCGACACAGCGTGCGATGACCCGTTCGTCAATTCCTTCATAGCGCCCACAAACCAGCAGCAGTGCTTCATCGGCCTGGGCCATGCGCAGCACCCGCGCATGGGTCAATAGCGTGCCCTGCGGTGACAGGCAGATGACGCGGCTGGCAGGCACACCCAGCGCCTGCTGCCGCGCTCGTGCCGCCTCGATTGCCGCTTCCATGGGCGCTGGCATCATCACCATCCCCGGCCCACCGCCATACGGACGATCATCGACGCTCCGGTGCCGGTCGCAAGTAAAATCACGCGGATTCCACAAGTTCAGGCTCCAGCGCCCGGTTTTCAGCGCCTTGCGCGTCACCCCCGCGTGCGTGAGCACGGCAAACATTTCGGGAAACAAGGTCACGACATCAACAATCAGCGACCTCACCTCTGGTGCAATCACCAATCCGTTTCCCAGTCAACGCGAACCCATCGCCCGGCGAGGTCCACATCCAGCACGATCGCAGCCACAAAAGGCAACAGTCTTTCGCCACTCTCGCCATCGCCAACCCGCAGCACGGTATTGGCCGGCGTTTCAATCAAACCGAGAATCCGACCCAGTGATTGATCGCAAGTATTGCGTACTTCCAGACCAACGAGGTCGGCCCAATAGTATTCGTCGGCCGCCGTCGGCGGCAAGGCTACACGCGGCACGCCAACCAGAGCGCCGCTCATCGCTTCAGCGGCGGTACGATCGGCCAGGCACGCGAGCTCGGCAAGCAGCAGACCGTTGCGGAGCTGGCATCTGAGCAGTTTCGTCTGACGCCACAGATTGGGGGCATCGCCCTCCCGACCAACCCACCAGTGAGTCAGTCGCGACCAGCTCAGCGGATCGTCGGCAAACGGATGTACGCGCACCCTACCCTGCAGCCCGGAGGCAGATACAATCTTGCCGAGGACAACGATGTCGGCAGGCGGGGATTCCTGGGCAAGCACTCCGCTCGTGTCAGGCACGCACGCAACAGCCAAGGCTCAGGCTGCTGCGGCCTTGATCGATTGCTTGAGCAGACGAGTCACCGTCGGCGAAGCCTGGGCACCCTGCTGCTGCCAGTAACTGAGGCGATCAGCCGCAATGTGCAGCCCCCGCTCATTGCCTGCAGCCTGCGGGTTGTAGAAACCGATGCGCTCGATGAAGCGGCCATCGCGGCGAGCGCGCGAATCAGCGACCACCATATTGTAAAAGGGGCGCTTCTTGGCACCACCACGGGCTAGGCGAATAACAACCATGTCAATCTCTTCCAAATCCAGGAAAAAGATGGAATTATAGCAAGAAAGCAAGAAAAGATGCGCAGAGCGTCGCGGCGATCACGAGGACAGCGATCCACCAGGCGCAGGAAACCACTGCAACAGAAACTTCGCTTGCCCACCAGTTTGCACTCACAGGTATAATCCGCTTAATCAAAGTGGTGACACAAGGCTCTGATTTTAAGGAATGCTTCTGGGCTCCGCGGTAGCTGCCCTGTGCTGCCACAGGCCAGACAACGACCATGCTGACAGCAGCATGATGCAAACTCCAACTCCTTTGGCAGATTGCTGATGACCGAAACCGCTTTTAACCCTGCTGGCACAGTTCGCAACGCTGTGCATCAGATGGACATACGAAACATTCTCCAGTGGCTCACGTCGCCAGCGGCACCGCAGCCGGTTGACGAACTGCCGATATTGCGATCCCATCTGCAGGCGTTACGCGAGATCCAAGTCACCTCAGTACAACGCGCTCATGCGCTCGACCGCATGTACAAGCGCGGCATGCGGGTCATCGCCTGCCTGCTCCCGTCGCTGACCAGAGACCTGGTACTCCCTGTACCACGCAAGACACGCCGCATCGTGAATGGCGTTCTGGGCCTGCTGCAAATGCTCGCTGACGATATGCTGGCACTGCTGGAGGAATCCTCCCTGGCCCGGCCACCCGAGCTGGCACTGTGGCGAAGTCTGCAAGCCCTTGCGCAACAGCTGATGATTAGTCACCTGATTGCCTGTCCAGCCCCCACTGGCGCCTGGCAGCAGCTGCATCAGACCTATGCAAGGGCGCGACGTCTGCAGGTGGATACAGCGGTCCCGAGAGGCACCTCGCGCAGGCTGCAGGACGTCTATTATTCGGCAGTCCTGCTCGGCTGTGCTCAGCCCACGTCACTGACGCCACAGGAAGTCCTGTTCCTTGCTGACTACTTTGAACGCTTTTCCGATCAGGTTGAACCGATCTCCACGGAGCTGTCCGTCACTTCGGCAACTTTCTGGATCGATCCCGCGCGCGACGTAGCCGCCTTCTCTGCCCTACGCAAGCTCTCTCGACCCACCGCCCCGCTCGATTGTTTTTCATGCGTTCGCCTGTGCTTCCTGCTCAGGGCTCAGATTGCCCAACTCGACGCGGGCATCTCCGCACCAGAGCTGAACCTGCCGGACTTCGCAGGCACGTCAGCCGGACGCGGTGTTCTTGGCCGCCTCGCAACTCGCTGGAGCGACTTAGGAAAACGCCGCTTTATTCGCCGCAGACAGAACCACCGCGCACTCCTCGGTTCAGGCATCGATGGACTGTGGCATCTCGGCCAGAAAGGCGCGCCGGCAAGTGTCAACGTATCGACGTGGATGGTGACCAATGAAAGTCCCGAGGGCTATGCCGTCATGCATGTCTCCGGCAACACCGGGGTACTGTCGGTTGGGAATGTGGTCGCGATTCGCACAGACGCTGACCAGAACTGGCAGGTTTGCCTAGTTCGCTGGGCTTTGTCGGAAAACCCCGAGCATCTTGAACTCGGTTTGCAGATTCTCGCGCCCAAGGCAGTCCCGGCCATTCTCGCCCAGCCCTCCCATGATACGGGAACCGAGTATCTGCGAGTTCTTATTCTGCCGGAAATCCCGAAGCTTCGTTCCGGTCAGTCGCTAGTGGTCGCCACAGGAACCTTGCCGAAAGAACGCGAGAAATTGCTTCTGCTGATCGAGGGCGACAACGTCAGTGTGCGTGAAGTCAGC
Source organism: Candidatus Accumulibacter vicinus (assembly GCA_002425405.1). Taxonomy (GTDB): domain Bacteria; phylum Pseudomonadota; class Gammaproteobacteria; order Burkholderiales; family Rhodocyclaceae; genus Accumulibacter; species Accumulibacter vicinus. Next base: position 3,536 of record DIME01000055.1, on the reverse strand, counting down.
AGGACCGGCATTGAAGAACAAACCGGCAGCGTCGAGATCATGTCGATCGCACCTATACAGAACCCTTTTTAATGTGAAAGTCGCGGAGCCTGCTCCGTGCCCATCGAGCGACTCCGGCGTGCAAGCCGGAATGCGCCTGCAAGGGAGGGAAACGGTCATGACTTTGATGATCGGGGGCACCTGGAAAAGTCATGACCGTTAGGGGGGCGAATGACGATTTCCAGTATCCCTGAACTCGGGCAGGGTCGCCGCAACCAGCGCACCCAGCAGTACCACCGCCCACGACAGATAGAGCCACAAAAGAAACATCGGTAGCGTCGCGAACGTACCGTAAACGGCGGTGTAGGTTGGAAAGTTTGACAGGTACAGCTCGAATCCCTTTTGCAACAGCAGGAAGCCCAGCGCGGCAAACAGGCCGGCCCATGCCGCGTCGCGCGTCGCCACCCGGGTATTGGGAAGAGCATGGTAAAGCCCGCCAAGAAACAAGCTCGCGACCACCAACCCGAGTGCCTTGAACAGGATTTGCCTGACCCACGGCGGCTCGTCCAGAACGCCAAGCGAAGTGGTAACAGCATAAGAGGTGGCCAGCAGCACGCTACCAATCACCACCGGCCACAAGGCAACCAAAGCGGCAAACAAACGCAGGCGCCGCCACCAGGGGCGCGTCTCCCGCACCAACCAGACGTGATTGAAGGCGCGCTCAATGGTCAGCAACAGCATCAGGACCGTCACCACCAAAACCAGCGAACCAATCACAGTGACCTCGGCCGCCTTCTGGGAAAACTCGAGGATGTAAGCGATGATCATCTCGGCGCCACGCTCCGGCAGCAGGCTGCGGGCCAGAGAAAGCTCCAGCTGCTCAACCATGCTCGGGAAAAACGGAACAAGCGCGACAATGCTCAGGACCACAGCAACCAGCGGCACCAATGAAAGCAGCGTGGTGAAGGCGAGGCTGGCGCTGATCTGATCAAAGTTCTCCTCGACAAAGCGACGCCAGACGCGCACCACGAAACGACGCCAAGGAAAATGTGAGGTCAACATAAGGTGGTTATAAAATAGAGTGATGTCCGAAATTCTCGTTCTTTACTACAGTCATCATGGTTCAGTGCGCGCCATGGCTCAGCAGATTGCCCGCGGCATCGAGTCAACCGGGCGTGCTACGGCACGTCTGCGTACCGTCCCCAAGGTCTCGTCGGAGTGCAGCACCCGCGCACCGGCAGTGCCTGCTGCCGGAGCACCTTATGTCGAGGCGGCCGACCTTGCGGAATGCATTGGGCTGGCACTCGGCAGCCCAACCCGATTCGGCAACATGGCTGCGCCAATGAAGTACTTCTGGGACAGTACCGCAGCCGAATGGTCTGCCGGAATACTGGCCGGAAAACCAGCCTGCGTGTTCACCTCTACCGCCAGTCAGCATGGCGGACAGGAGAGTACGCTGCTATCGATGATGTTGCCGCTCCTGCATCACGGCATGCTGCTGATCGGCCTGCCTTATACCGAGACGGCACTTTCCACCACTCGCAGTGGTGGGACTCCTTATGGCGCCAGCCATGTCGCCGGTGGCGAAAGCAACCCGACACTCAGTGATGAAGAACGGCGTCTCGCTTTCGCGCAGGGACGAAGACTCGCGACCATCGCCCTGAAGCTCGACACCTGATGCGCCGCGGTCTCTACCTGATGGCATGCAGCAGCCTGATTGCGCTGATTTTTTTGTGTCTCGCCTGGGAGTTGCGCCTGGCACCGGTCCAGCCCGGCGGTTCCTGGCTAGCCCTGAAGTGCCTGCCGCTGCTAGCGCCGCTGTTCGGGATACTGCATGGCCGCCGCTATACGTACCAGTGGGCATCGATGCTGATCCTGCTCTATTTCACTGAAGGCATCGTGCGCGCCACCACCGAACAGGGTACTGGGCAGTGGCTGGCGATCGCCGAAACCATCCTGGCGCTGATCTTCTTTGGCGCCAGCGTCGCCTGCGCCAGACTGACCCGCCCCTCGGCACGCTGAATCAACGCCAGGCCCACTCCGCGCTGGCCGTCAGACGTCGCCCTGCGGATCCAACCGATCGGGAAACTGAAGTTTGTTCAAGGCATTGAGATAGGCCTTCGCCGAAGCAATGACGATGTCGGTATCGGCACCATTGCCATTGACGATGCGGCCTGCCTTTGCCAAACGAACGGTTACCTCGCCCTGTGCGTCGGTACCGGTGGTAATCGCATTGACCGAATAAAGCAGCAATTCTGCGCCGCTGCTAGCGATCGATTCGATCGCCTTGAATGCCGCGTCGACCGGGCCGCTGCCCATCCCCGATGCCTTCTTCTCGACACCACCGACCGTCAGTGTGACATCCGCCGCGGGCGTTTCACCGGTTTCCGAACAAACCCGTGAATAGACCAGCTTGTAGTACTCGCCATCAGGCGTCAGGTCTTCATCCGAAACCAGTGCCTGCAGGTCTTCGTCAAAGATTTCATGCTTTTTGTCGGCCAGTTCCTTGAACCTGGCAAACGCGACATTCAGCGCCTCCTCCCCGTCAAGAACGATACCCAGCGCCAACAGGCGTGACTTGAAGGCATTGCGTCCCGAGTGCTTGCCAAGCACCAGCTTGTTCTGAGCCCAGCCCACGTCCTCGGCACGCATGATCTCGTAGGTCTCGCGATGTTTGAGAACGCCATCCTGGTGAATTCCGGATTCGTGCGCAAATGCGTTGGCACCAACGACGGCCTTGTTGGGCTGCACCGGGTAGCCGGTAATCTGGGAGACTAACTTTGACGCAGGAACGATTTGCGTCGTATCGATACGCGTTTGTACCGGAAACAGGTCACTGCGAGTACGCACCGCCATCACCACTTCTTCGAGCGAGGCGTTGCCTGCCCGCTCCCCCAGGCCGTTGATCGTACATTCGACCTGACGGGCACCGGCCAACACCGCCGACAGCGAATTGGCGACCGCCATGCCCAGATCGTTATGGCAATGGGTAGACCATACCACCCGGTTTGCCCCCGCTACGCGCTCGATCAGGGTGCGCATCAGATCGCCCCACACTGAGGGAACGCTGTAGCCAACGGTGTCGGGCACATTGATGGTCGTGGCGCCCGCGTCGATGGCCGCCGCGAAAACTCGACAAAGGAAATCGACCTCCGAACGCACCGCGTCCTCGGCCGAGAACTCGACATCGTCCGTATATTCGCGCGCCCAGTGCACGGCTCGCACGGCCGCCTCGACCACTTGGTCTGGCGTCATGCGCAATTTTTTCTCCATGTGGATCGGGCTGGTGGCGATGAACGTATGAATACGCCCCCGCGCTGCCGGCGCAATCGCCTCGCCGGCACGGCGGATGTCATTCTCGTTGGAACGGGCAAGGGAGCAGATCGTCGACCCCTTGATGACTTTGGCAATCGACTGGATGGCCTCGAAGTCTCCGGGGGAAGCTGCCGCAAAACCTGCCTCGATCACGTCAACCTGCATGCGCTCAAGCTGGCGCGCAACGCGCAGCTTCTCTTCCCTGGTCATCGAAGCGCCCGGGCTCTGTTCGCCGTCGCGCA
>DIME01000128.1:59365-60339 GCA_002425405.1 Candidatus Accumulibacter vicinus | reverse complement strand
TGAGTTGTGCGTAAGGGTATGACTCCAAGGGAGTGGTGGACTTGTGCTTGACAGCACTCGCCAGCCTACGGATAATCACCCCCGCTGCTGCTTCTGGAGCAAGACGGATCAGTCCGGATGACATGCTTGGCGACAATTCACACGCGGGAATAGCTCAGTTGGTAGAGCGATACCTTGCCAAGGTATAGGTCGAGAGTTCGAGACTCTTTTCCCGCTCCAGGTTCTGAAAGGGGAAGTGCATTGCGCACTCCTTCCTTCTTCTTTTTGACGCTGCCCAACCAATGATCATCAGACCCTGCGCCACCAAGGTGCGGGTGATCGTCTCGAACAGGGTCCTGGTCAATCCATGCTTTTCCAGCAGGTGCCGGAACTGCAGCAGCGTTGTCGCATCCGGCGCCAGGTTAATCCCCACAAAGGCCTGCACTGTGCCATAGGCTGTCGGTGACGGCGTTTTCGGCGCATATAGGGCCTGGGCGGCGTCAATTATCTTGGCCGGCCCAGCCAGAGAAGGGTTGGTTGGCGGTGAGCGCCAGACTCTTCCGTTCATAGCGCTCGGCAATCAACTCAAACAGAACCGAGGTTTCCGCCTGATCCCGCCGAACATAGCTCAAGTCGTCGAGGATCAGCAGGTCAAAACGATCAAGACGAGCGATCTCCGCCGCAAGCCGCATTTCGCGTCGTGCCACTTGCAGACGCTGTACCAGATCGCTGGTGCGCGTGAAGCAGACGCGATACCCCCGGTCGATCAAACCGTTGCCGATGGCGCACACCAGATGGCTCTTGCCCACCTCCGGCGGCCCGAACAGGAGAAGATTCGCCCCCTGTCCAATCCAGTCGTCACCTTTCGCCAATGCGCTGACGTGGGCTTTTGAGACGGTCGGTACCCCCGTGAAATCAAAGTTCGAGAGCCGTTTGCCGGGGGTGTGATCAAAAGTGACGGTTGCAAAGACCTTCAAGCAGCCAAGGCGTCCCAA
>DIME01000128.1:29959-59042 GCA_002425405.1 Candidatus Accumulibacter vicinus | reverse complement strand
TTGAGGCGTTTCTGAATCACATCGCGATGTGCGCTCTCGACCTCGCCGGAGCCGATAGGCAAGCCGGCTTCAATGGCGGCCTGATAGTCGAATTGCCCTGGGCGGTTGATCAGATCACGGGAACACCCACGGACCGGTGGATCTTCTGAAGGAACGGAGTCCGGTTCCTGGAAAGGCGCCAGGGCTGTCAAGACCGCGAAAAGCCTGTCCGTTTTCAGGCAATCTTTCTGCCGTTCAATCCAGTTCGGATCGTGGGCAGCGCAAACCTTGGCCGCCTCGAGGTCATCACACACGTGAAAGAAGTCGACGGGGTACTTGCATCGCGTACCGAACTGACGCTCCCTCTGATCTTCAATCCAAACTGCGCCGTCACCCAATCCATGGATAGGGCTGCGCTCGTTGAAGCCGGCCGCTATCGCCAGCCGCAGGATGTCGGCTCCTGCGGCTGCGGCATCGCCCAAGGTGACCGCGAAGGTGGGCGCTACTTCGCCAGCACGTCGGATCATCGACAGCTTTCCTTCTTTCCTGCGGGCGGGATTTTCTGTGATCGTTGCCGCCGCTTCATGCGCAATATCGATCCCGTCATACTCGCGAATCTTCTCCCGAACCTGGGCAAACGGAACGTCAGCACCAAAATTGGTGATGGCCCTCTGCAGCCGTGTGGAGTATCCCCGGCAACATCCTTGAGTCCTTCGAACGTACCCTGGTAGATTGGACCACTCAAACCATAGACCGCAAACATGTTCTTCTTCTCGTCCGATGCAATGGTGCTTTAACAGCGATCACCGTCCATTATAGCGGCTGGCGTATGCTAGCAGCCTGTCGGACTTTGGGCGCGAATGAAAGTGTTGGTCGAAGTGCCTTGTTCGATGGATACCCCAGAACCATTATTTTTCCCACAACCCTGTTCCCGTTTTTCAACGCTGATCGTCGGCTTGTCACCTTTGACCCTCTCGTAGCCGAGGTGTTCGGCGAATATCGAGACTACCTCCATCGCGGCTAATCATGACTGTCCGAAACCTTGAATTTTTCTTTCATCCCGCCTCGGTGGCCGTGGTCGCCGAGCCTGACGAACCGAGTCGCTACGCCGAAGTGGTGCTGGCCAATCTCGCGGCCGGTAAATTCAGTGGTCCGGTCATGTCGGTCAGCGCCAGGAAACGCTCCCTGTTCTTCATGGGTGACGAGGTTCGTCTGGGCGAACTCGACGGGGTGCCCGATCTGGCGATCATTTGCGCCTCGCTGGAGCAGGTGCCGCCGATCATCGCTCAACTCGGCGCGCGCGGCACCCGCGCGGTGATCGTCGGCCCGTGGATGTGGCACAAGATGAGCAATGGGGCGATTGCGACGGCGCGCAAGGCGATTCTCGAAGCCGCCCAGCCGTACCTGATGCGCGTTCTCGGACCGGGCAGCGGCGGTCTCGTGGTGCCGGCCCACAGGCTCAACGCCAGTGCCACCCCCGTCTCGATCAAGCCTGGGAAGATTGCCCTGGTCGCGCAGTCGACCGCCGTGACGGCGGCTGTGCTCGATCGCGCCTACAGCAAGGGAATCGGCTTCTCGACGGTGCTCCACCTCGGCGCCAGCCTCGATGTCGACCTTGCCGACGTGCTCGACTGGCTGGCGGCAGACCCCGATACCCAGTCGATCCTGGTGCAGTTCGATGAGGTGACGGCCGGGCGGAAGTTCATGTCGGCGGCGCGTGCCGCCGCACGCTGCAAGCCGGTAGTGACCATCCGCGGCGGCCCGGTGCAGGGCAGACCGCAGGGGAACGGACCGTTCTGTGCTGATGAGGTCTACGAAGCGGCTCTGCGTCGTGCAGGCTGGGTGCGCATCGATACGCTCGGGGACCTGTTCGCCGCCGTCGAGGCGATGGCGCGGGTGCGCCGCTTGCGCGGCGAGAGTCTGACCATCCTGGCCAACGGTCATGGCCTGGGGCGGATTGCCGGCGACCGGCTGACACGTGCCGGCGGCCAGCTCGGCAAGCTGTCGCCGGCCACCCTCAAGCGTCTCGAAGAACTGCTGCAGACACGCTCGAGACTCTCCAATCCGTTGGCACTGCCGGCGGACATCACGGCGACGAACTGGGGAGCCGCACTGGCAACCGTACTGGCCGACGAGCATACCGAGAATGTCCTGACCGTCTTTTCGCCCTCCCCATTTGCCCCCAGTGCCGAAGTCGCCGCTGCGATCTGCGAGGTGTCCCGGAAAACCGAGCACAACATCTTCACCTGTTGGGTGGGCGGCGCCGCCATGCTGGAGGCGCAACAGATCGTGGCGGCGCAAGGCATGTTGAGCCATGAGTCACCGGAAATGGCGATCGCGGTGTTTCTCGGCGTCGTCAGCTACCGGCGCAATCGCCGTTTGATGATGCAGATGCCGCCCTCGCTCGCGGAGGGTTTCTCACCGGACGTGGAAGCCGCCCGCAGCGCCCTCGGCGAAGCGATGGCGGCTGGTGCGGGTCAGCTATCGGTACGTCAGGCACGACGACTGTTGCAGGCCTATGGTCTGACCGTTGGCGAGCATCCTCTGGCTGGCAGTATCGACGAGGCGATTGCCTGCGCCGATGCGGTTGGCTACCCGGTCGATCTCGACCTGCTGCTGGCCAGTGGAGCAGAGTTTCCGGAGGGCGCTTGGGGTTTGCGGTCGCCGGCAGAGATTCGCATCGCGGCGCGCGACCTTCGCCGCCGTGTACGCACCCAGCAACCTGGCAGCCGCGTCAGTGCTTACCGGCTGCGACCGGGAGCGGCCCGCAGTGGTGCGCCCGCACTGCGTCTGGGCGTTGCCGACGATCCGGTGTTCGGCTCGGTGATTTTCCTGGGTCCGGCATCGACCACGGGCATTCGTCGCGGCCGCCTGGTGGTTGCCCTGCCGCCACTCAACCGGATGCTGGCCGGTGATCTGGTTGCCCGCAGCGGTTTTGCCGACGGACTCCCGGAAGAAGATCGGCCGGCGCTGCAGGACGCCGTGAGCAATGCCCTGGTTCGTCTTTCGCAACTGCTCACCGACCTCGAAGAGGTCACTGGCATCGACCTCGACCCACTGCACGCCGAGGCCTCGGGGGGGGTCGTGCTGGGGGCGCGCATCAGCGTCGAGCAGACGGCAGGCAGGCTCCGCCATTGCCGCTTCGCGATTGCTCCCTACCCGAAGGAACTCGAACAGCCCGTGGATTGGCAGGGGCGCCGGCTCCTGATCCGGCCGATCCGGCCGGAAGATGAAAGCATGCTCGGCGACCTGCTCCATTCGCTGGCGCCGGAGGATTCCCGGATGCGCTTTTTCAACTCGATCAGGAGCCTGCCCCGCGCCCGTCTGGCCCGCTTTTCCCAGATCGACTACGACCGCGAAATGGCGTTGGTGGCCATTGAGCGAGGGAACGATGGCACCGAGCATCTTCTGGGAGAGGTGCGGACCGTGGCCAACCCCGGCAGTACGTTCGCGGACTTTGCCATCGTTGTTGCCTCGGCGATCAAGGGCCGGGGACTGGGCAAGCTGTTGCTGCAACGCCTGGTCAGCTACTGCCGAAGCCGCGGCATCGCCGAGTTGCGCGGCGAGACACTGGACGGAAACCTGCGCATGCAGCGTCTCGCACGGAGCCTCGGTTTCACCGTGACCACCGGAGCGGATCGCGGCACGCTGGATCTGAGTCTGTCGTTGAATCCGTACGAGAAGGCGTGACGAGGACTGGATCACTCGCTGCCTGAGCTGGACAGCGGACCATTTGGCGGGCTGAAGCCGACCCGGGCACGGCCTCAAGGTTGCACCATGGCCGCTCAGTGCCAGCCGCGGGCGCCGGCTTTCTGGCGCGTCTCGCGATCACGGCGCAGGTTTTCTTCGAGTTCTTCCCGGCCACTCTTGGCAATCGCGACCGTCCTGGCCTCGTCGTGGAAGTGCGGCAACAGGGCGTTGAGCGTGATCAGGTTCTGCCGGCGAAAAGCTTCGGCAATCTCGCGCGCTTCATAGGGTTCGACACCCAGTACGGTCAGGGCCGCACGGGCGCTCCTCAGCGACGACTCGAAGGTCTCGCGTTCGATCGCGGTTACCCCGCGATCGGCCAGTTCGAGCCAGTGCCGCACGTTGCGCGCGCGCGCGACGATGGCCAGGTTCGGAAAGCTCTTCTTCACCAGGTCGATGAGGGTCAGGCTGTCGGCCACATCGTCGATGGCGACGACCAGCAGCTTTGCCTTGGCAGCCCCTGCCGCGGCCAGCAGGTCGACGCGTGTGGCGTCGCCATAGAAGACCTGGTAGCCGAACTTGCGCAAGGTATCGATCTGATCGGGATCATGATCAAGCACGGTGATGTGGATCCCCTGCGCCAGCAGCACACGGCCGACGATCTGCCCGTAACGCCCCATCCCGGCGATGATCACTGCCGCGCTGTCGTCGTCGATGGCATCGGCTTCGCGCTGCGTCTGTGCGCGGCGTGCGGTCAGACGATCGAAAGCGATCAGCAGCAACGGCGTGGCGGCCATCGACAGCGCCACGGCCGCCGTCAGCAGGCCTTCCCAGACACCCGGCAGGACGCCTGCCGTGCGTGCCACGCCGAAGACGACGAAGGCGAACTCGCCCGCCTGCGCCAGCAGCGCCGCGAACAGCCAGCGCTCCGAGCGCGGAACCTCCAGGCGCGGGGCGATCAGCGCGAGCATGCTCCCCTTGACCACGAGCAGACCGATCACCAGTATCGCCAGCAGGCCGGGGCGCGCAATGACCTGGCCGAAGTCGATCGACATCCCGACGGCAATGAAGAAGAGCCCGAGCAGCAGCCCTTTGAACGGCGCAATATCGCTTTCAAGGGCATGCCGGTACTCGGAACTGGCCAGCAAAACCCCTGCCAGGAAGGCCCCAAGGGCCATCGACAGGCCGGCGCCAGCCATCAACAGGGCAATGCCGATCACCAGCAACAAGGCGAAGGCGGTAAAGATCTCGCGTACTTCGGATTGGGCGATCAGGCGCATCAGCGGGCGCGTCAGAAAGCGGCCGATGATCACCACGCCAACGATCGCGGCCATCGCCTTGCCGGCGCCCAGCCAGCCGCTGCCGCCTTCGCCACCGGCCGCCCCCAGAAAAGGCACCAGGGCAATCAGCGGAATCGCCGCAATATCCTGGAACAACAGCACGGCGAAAGCACTGCGGCCGACCGGTGCCGCCATCACGTTGCGTTCGTTCATCGTTTGCACGGCGATCGCCGTTGACGACAGCGCCAGCGCCAGACCGGCGGCGAGGGCGGCCTGCCAGCTCAGACCGAGCGCGGCCAGGCCGAGCGCGAGGGCTGCGCCACACACGACCATTTGCAGCGTGCCGCCACCGAATACCGTACGGCGCATCTCGACCAGACGCTTCAGCTCGAGTTCGAGCCCGATCAGGAACAACATCAGCACGACGCCGAACTCCGCGAAATGCAGCGTCGATTCGACGTCGCCGACCAGCTTAAGTCCCCACGGACCGATCAGCGCACCGGCAATCAGATAGCCGAGGACCGAACCGAGGCCGCTCTGCTTGGCGATCGGGACGCAGACGACCGCCGCCCCCAGGTAGACCAGGGCATCGCGCAACAAAGGGTCAGCCATGCTCCACCTTCGCGGCAAAGTCGAGCAGCCGCTGCCGATACTGCGCGGCATGCTGTTGCAGGGTGGCCTCATCGATCAGATGCGCGCCGTGCACGACTTGCGGTGGCAGCCAGTGCATGCCGCAGAAACGCGCGGTCATTTCCAGGGCCGGAGCGAAGGCGGTGAACGGAAAGCGGTGTGTTCCCTCTGGCGAGTAGCCCTCCGACGTTGCGCCGGTGGTCGTTACCCACAGGCACGATTTGCCGACCAGCGCAGTGCCGCCTTCACCGATCGCCCAGCCTTCCGTGAGCACCGTGTCGAACCAGAGTTTTTGCAGTGCCGGTGCCGAATACCACATGCATGGATGCTGCCAGACGATCAGTCGGGATTCGATCAGCAGTTTGCGTTCGGCCTCGACATCGATCTCGAAATCCGGATAGCGGTCGTACAGCGAGCGGACGATCACGGACGGCACGGTGCGCGCCGCTTCAAGCAGTGCGCGATTGGCGCGTGATCGCGCCGGATGCGGATGGGCATAAATCAGAGCGATCAAGAGCAATCCTCAGTGAAGGGTCTGGCACATCCGGCAGGTTAACAACTCGACGACTGCCACCCGTTACTACAGCTTGCCCTTCAAAGCCTCTCGTATCGCCGCGGCTTCACCGGTCTTCTTTCCCATCTCGGCAGCCGAAGCGAACATGAAGGATCCCGAATCTACGTTCACGGAGCGCGTTTCCACTACTAGCACATTCCCCCGCTCGTCAATCCAGCTAAAAGTAAGCTTCTCGTACGATGCCCCGATACGAGTATGCACCGTCGAAAGCTCCTTCTTCGGTTCCCCGAATTTCTCTGTGAGAAGGCTTGCCAACTGAATCAATTCATCATTTCTTCCGTAACCCTTGACAAAATTTACGGCTCCATCCGCACCAACACGGGTGTCGAGCAGGGGAACATGAATGTTCCCGAACTGGATATCTACAAGGTGCTTGTCCTGATCAGGAGTGATGTCATAGCAATATTCTTTCCTCTTGGCCGTCTCAAGGCACAGGTTTTCAAGCGCAGCACGCTGCTTGGGCACACCGATGGGAACGCCTCGAAAACTCAAAGGGATAGAGGTAAGAGAAGGTTTCTGGACAGAACCCACATTTTCAGCACCCGAGTTGCTTTTCAGCTTGTGGACGGCACCAATGCAAAGCGCCTTCTGGTTAGGGGTCCTGATCAGATCGCACCCCTTCACCATTGCAGCCATCTCTGCAGGAGTCAAAGGCGGCTGCTGTGCGTAAGCACCGGTGCCAAGAACCCAATATGTAAGACCCACACCAACAAGTCGCAACGCGCTATGCATTCCTGACTCCTGAGAAGGTTTGCCTGCCAAGTATTGGGGGAAGAGGAAGAACGGTATTATTACATACTCCATCTCCTCTTCCGGCAGCGACGAAACCGCTGCGGGTCACCAGATCACCGGCCAGGATCAGGTTGAGTGGCGGCAGGGCAAGCACCAGACGGCCGCGACGAATGCCCGTGGTCGATGCCGGACCCAGGAAAATCACCGAGCCGAACACCGGATCGCCGGCAACGCCCAGACGCAGTGCGGGCGCAGCCGGTAAGCACTGACGCGGCAGCCAGGTTGCTGGGTGCGTACACGGCGGCGAAGGTCGCGCGCCGCGACGCGAATCTCTGCCGGCGACCGCAAACCCCAAGCGCCCTCCGGAAACTCTGCTCCACTGGCCAGCTGCCGAGCTATCGCTGTTGAAGCGACATTGCGTCGGACGAGGAGAAGAACATGTTTGCGGTCTATGGCTTGAACGGGCTGACCCCCCCGCGCCTGCCAGTAGGTATCGACATTCGCCAGTGCGAGCGAACCCGGTGGGGCCTCTGGCAAATATAGTGCCTTTCCGTGCTGCGTGGTCTGACCCCGGTTTCCCCTGCAACGCCAGCTAAACGCCGCCCTGCCGCTCGCTTGAACGAATCCTTCAGTCCGGCAGGCTGTTGAGCATGAACATCGCCTGCAGCACCTCGCTGGGTTTGCCCAGCGGCTCGAACCAGCGCTGAAGGATCTGCCCGATATCGCCGCTGCGATAGAGGCGTGACAGGGAACGATCGACAAGCAGCCGGAATTCAGCATCACGGCGCATCATCAGGCCGTAGGGCTCGTAGGTGAACTGGGTCTCCGAGATCTCGTAGGAACGCTCTTCGCCCTTCACGGCAGCGATCGTCACCAGCACGGTGCGATCCGCCGCATAGGCCGTGGCGGTTCTGTCCTGCAGCGCCTTCAGGGCGGCATCGTGGTCGGCGACCTTGAGCAGGTGGATACCGATTTTCTCCGCCGCCACCAGCGCGTCGAAGACCTTTTCGGTCGTCGTGCCTGCAACGACGGCGACGCGCTGGCCGTTGATCTGTACCAGGGTCTTCGGTTTCTCGCCCTTCAGGAAGAGCAGGCTGGCGCCATCGACGTAGGTCATCACGCTGAAGTCGAAGTCGGCACGGCGCGACAGGGTCTGCGTGGTGTTGCCGCACTCCAGATCGATCTTGCCGCTTTTCAGCGACTCGAAACGGTTCTGCGCCGTGACCGGCACCCAGCGCACCTGGAGATTCGGCATGTTCAGCTGCCTGGTCACGTCTTTGGCAACGATCTCGCACAAATCGATGCTGTAGCCGCGCGGCTTGCTGTCGCCGGCGATGAATGAGAACGGCATGGAGTTCTCGCGGTAGCCGAGTTTGAGGACGCCGCTTTGCTTGATTTTCGCCAGGGTGGATTCGGCGGCAGCCGCGGGCAAGGCAATGGCCAGGCTCGCGGCAAGGATGGCAACGATCAGCTTGCGCATGGTGGTTTTCTCCTTGGGGTGGGAATGGAAGTAAGTGTAGCGCGAGTCGGTCCGCTTGCGTTAAGGATAGGAAATCCCAAGATCGTATCCCATTCGTCGAGCTTCTGCAGCGTCCGCCGGTCGCGCACGCCGATGCGGCCACGTCCCTTGCCGTACTCCGTTTCGGTGGTCAGCAGCACTTCGCCGTTGGCGGCGACGACGGCGTGGCCGCAGAAACGCCGCGCCGACGATTCCTCCAGCGAGACCTGCTGCTGCACCTTGCCCTGCGCGTCGCAGCGCATCAGCCAGGTGCCGGGGCGTGCCGCCACGACCAGCATGCCGCCATCGGCCTCCGGCAGGAGGCCGTGCGGCCGCGACGGCAGTGGCACGGCGTGGCGGATGTCGAGCTTGCGGGTTTCCCAGTCCCACCGGCATCGACCACGACCGCCTCGGCAAAGCGCTGAACAAGGCACTCTACAACTGCATGCACGGCATCGGCCTGGAAGAGGACGACCGCGCCTGGTTCGACGACCGCGTGCCGAAACCGCGCGTCGGCCGCCATTTCATCGCCAAGGCGCTGGGCGCCCGCTACGACTGAGCATGCGCTGGCGATGATCTGACAACCGGAGAAAGGCGGGCAGTAATGTCCAAACCTCCAGACTGCTCCGTAAAATAGCCCAATGAAAACCGCTCCCAAATCCATGTAGAGGCAGATGCCATGAATCCGATCCGCAATCTGAGCATCCGCGGCTATAAATCGATTCGGGAACTCGACTCGCTCGACCTCGGCAACCTGAATGTGTTGATTGGCGCCAATGGCGCAGGCAAGAGCAATTTCATCAGCTTCTTCCGCCTGCTTGCCCGCCTGATGGCCGGCGAACTGAATTATTACGTCGCCAAAACCGGTGGCCCTGACGCCTTGCTGCATTTCGGCCGTAAGCACACACCGCAGATGGCAGCAGAAATGTATTTCGGCAACAACGGATATAAGCTGACTCTGGAGCCGACACAAGCCAACACAATGATTTTTGCCCGCGAAGCCTTTCATTGGAACATGGGCGGGGATTTTTCATTGGGCATCGGTCACGCGGAAACACAATCGGGCAGCGGTATCCAGCCAACCATCGCCAGTTATGTTGTGCCCTCGGTCAGAAGCTGGATCGTCTATCACTTCCACGACACCAGCGACACGGCACCGATGAAACAACCCTGTGCGTTGAACGATAACGGGTGGCTGCGCCCGGATGGCGCCAACCTCGCGGCCTATCTCTACCGCTTGCACGAACAATTTCCGGATCACTATCGCCGAATCGTCGATACCGTGCAGCTAGTCGCCCCGTTTTTTTCCGATTTCCAGTTGCGCCCCAATCCGCTCGACCCGAACACGATTCAGCTGGAATGGCGGGAAATCGGTAGCGATTTCCCCTTCCTTGGTCATCACCTGTCGGACGGTAGCCTGCGTTTCATCTGCCTGGCCACCGTACTCATGCAACCGGATGAACTGATGCCAGCCACGCTGCTTTTTGACGAGCCGGAACTGGGCTTGCATCCTTATGCCATCGAGTTGCTTGCCTCACTGCTGCGCCAGTCGGCCGAACAACACCAACTGATAGTTTCGACACAGTCCGTGGAACTGTTGAACCATTTCGCTCCCACCAACGTGATCGTGGTCGATCGTGATAGCGGCCAATCCACCTTCAAACGCCTGGAGTCGGAAAAACTCGCCGTCTGGATGGAGGAATACGCACTCGGTGACATGTGGAAGCAGAACATGTTTGGTGGGAGGCCATACTGATGGCCGGCAACAACACTCGCGTCAACATCCTCGTCGAAGGCCAGACCGAAGAAACGTTCGTCAACCGCATGCTGGTTCGACACCTGGCTAATTTTCAGGTCTGGCTGACACCGCATCCGTACCAGCAAGGGCCATCAAGGCGGTGTGGTCAGCTTCGCACAAATTTGCCATCAGGTACGCACCTGGTGCCAACAGGACAATACGGCACTGGTTATTTGCAGTTGCACGAATACGAGGCGTTGCTGTTCAGCGATCTCGAAGCCTTTCGTTATGCCGATGTGCCGACACGTACCATCAACAGTTGGCAGGCGCAGCTTGCGACTTTCGCTGGTCCGGAAGATGTCAACAATTCTCGGCAAACCGCCCCATCAAAGCGCCTCATCGCAGGCTGGCCGCGTTACGAGCACGCAAAGCCCCAGTTTGGAGTACTGGTGGCCGAGAGAATCGGTTTGCCAACCATCCGTGCCAAGTGTCCACGCTTCAACGACTGGATATCCCGACTCGAAGCGCTATAGCGCACGGGATGTTCCGGCCGGCGAGCCGAATCTGATCGGTCTTGCGCGTTCAGCAAAGCGACGATCAGGTCTCGCTGATCAGACTCCAGTGATTGTCCAGCGCCATCGGCTGCGGCTAGTCAAGCTGCTAAAGTTCCTTACTGGCTTCCTCCCCCTGTCGCCTGCGGTCATCAACCCTCGCCTGTCGGTGCAGTGCCGCCTTGGCCAGCAGGTGTGCGGTGACGGGCGCGGTGATGAACAGGAAGAACAGGATCGCCAGCTCGTGCAGGCTGATGCCGCCGTTCTCGCGACTTGAAAAGAAGATCGCCGAAGCGAGCAGCAGCGCCCCGACGCCGAGCGTCGTCGCTTTGGTCGGGCCGTGCAGACGCGTCAGAAAATCCGGCAGACGCGCCAGACCGATCGAACCGAGCAGGACGAACAGCGCGCCGAGGACGATCAGGGCGGCGACGGCGGCTTCGCTGAGCGCGTTCATTCGATGATGTCTCCGCGCAGCAGGAACTTGCACAGCGCGACGGTGCCGACGAAGCCGAGCAGCGCCAGCAGCAGCGCCGCCTCGAAGTAGGCGGTGCTCGCGCTGTTGATGCCAAACAGCACCAGGAGCGCAATGGCGTTGATTCCCAGTGTGTCGAGCGCCAGGATGCGGTCGCTGGTGTCGGGTCCGCGCAGCAGTCGATAGAGGTTGAGCGCCAGCGCCGCGCCGATCAGGACGAAGGCTATTTCGATGGCGGCATTGAGCATGCAAAGATCTCCTTGAGCGGCGACTCGTAACGCGCCTTGATCTCGCGCACCAGCGCCTGCGGATCGGGCGCATCGAGCGCATGGATCAGCAGAATCCAGCGTTGCCGGTCGACGTCGATCGACAGCGTGCCGGGGGTCAGCGAAACGACACTGGCCAGCAGGGTGGCGACAAAAGGGTCGCGCAGGTCGAGCGGCACTTCGACGAAGGCTGGCGATAGCCGGTGCAGCGGCCCGATGACCTGGCGTGCGACCCGCCAGTTGGCGGTGACGATGTCGAGCGCAAAGACCCCGAGGAAACGCAGCGCCTGCCCGGGCCGCACCAGGCGCGGTGGGTCCGGCCAGAAGGGCCGGGTCAACCGCGGCACGACGATGGCCAGCAAGGCGCCGAGCAACAGCAGGCCGGCCGACACGGCGTGAGTGATCACCATCCACAGCAGAAAGACGGTCAGCGACAGGAATGGCCGCGGGAACAGCCGGTGGATCATCGCGCCGCCTCGCGCAAGGAGGTCGCCATGCTTGCTCCGAGCACGCCGGCGACATACGCGCCGGGCGTCTGCAGCTGGCTGGCTGTACGTTCGGCGTAAGCAGCCAGTGGGTGCGCGGCAATCGCCAGCAGCGGTCCGGCGGCGACCAGCAGCAGCGTTGCCGTTGCTCTCTGCCAGGCGATCACCCCGGTCGGCGGCGGTGCGGCAAGCGTCGCCGGTTTCCAGATCATCAGGCAGCCGTCGCGTGCGAGGGCGATCATGACGATGAAACCCGACGCCAGCAAAACGCTCCAGATTGCCGTCCCGGCCGGGACGGCACGCAGCGTGGTCAGCAACATCAGCTTGCCGAGGAAGCCGGAGAAGGGCGGCAGTCCGGCAGTGGTCGCCGCGAGGATCAGGAAAGCGACCTGCAGCCAGGTCGCCGGCGGCGGTCCGGCACGGAAGTGATCGGCAGCTTCGCCACGCCGTTCGGCGATGACGCCGGCCAGCAGGAAGAAGGCAGCACCGGCCAGTGTCGAATGCACGAGGTAAAAGAGCGCGGCCGCAGCAACCTGGGCATTTGCCTGAGCCGGCGTCAGCAGCAGCGTGCCGGCGGAGAGCAGCACCAGCCAGGCGGCGAGGACGCGCAGGCGGCTGGCCGTGAGGACGCCGAGCGCGGCGAAGACGACGGTGGCGATTGCCAGCGCGGTCAGCCAGTGGTCGAGCAGATCAGGGATGGCCGGTGTCAGGGCGATCGCCTGCACGCGCAGGATGGCGATGATGCCGACCTTGGTCATGATCGCAAACAGCGCGGCGACCGGCGCGCCGGCGGCGCTATAGGTATGCGGCAGCCACAACGACAGCGGCAACAGCCCGGCCTTGAGGGCGAAGACGGCGATCAGCAGCGCAAACGCCAGCCGGGCGAGTGCCGGATCGTGCCCGGGCAGCGTCAGACGATGCGCCAGATCGGCGAGGTTGAGCGTCCCCAGCGTTCCGTAGAGCAGCCCGAGGGCGATCAGGAAGAGCGCCGAGCCAATCAGATTGAGCACCACGTAACTGATTCCGGCGCGTGTTCGGGCGAGGCCGCCGCCGTGTGCCAGCAGTGTGTAGGAGGCCAGCAGCATCACTTCGAAGAAGACGAAGAGGTTGAACAGGTCGCCGGTGAGGAAGGCGCCGGTCAGGCCGACCAACTGCAGCTGAAAGATCGGGTGGAAATGCCGTCCGCGCTCGTCGAAGCCGGCACTCGCGTAGAGCAGGGCGACGAAACCGAGAAGCGCGGTGAGGAGCGTCATCGCCGCCGCCAGACGATCGACGACGAGGACGATGCCGAAGGGTGCCGGCCAGTCGCCGAGCGCGTAGATGCGCAGCAGGCCATCGTCGGCGAGCAGTGTCAGCCAGGTGGTGACCAGGATCAGCAGGGCGGTCGCCAGCAGGCCGACGATGCGCTGGCAGGCCAGTCGATCGGCCAGCATCTGCAGCAGGGCGGCGGCAAAGGGGATCAGGATCGGCAGGATCGGCGCGTGCGTGTTCATTGCCGCGCATCTTCCGTGCTGACGGCGTCGACGTGATCGCCGCCCGACTCGGCCAGACTGCGCAAGGCCAGGATCGCCAGATAGGCGGTCATCCCGAAACCGATGACGATGGCCGTCAGTACCAGTGCCTGGGGCAAGGGATCGGCATAGGCAGCCCCGGCGCGGATCAACGGCGGTGCTCCGACCTGCAGGCGGCCGCTGGCAAAGAGAAACAGGTTGACGGCATAGGACAGCAGCGTCAGGCCGAGTAGTACCGGGAAAGTGCGCGCGCGCAGGATCAGGAAGACGCCACAGGCGGTCAGCACGCCGACGGCGATTGCCAGCATGGCTTCCATCAGGCCGCCGCCTCGCCATCGCGGGCGCGCAGCGACAGCCGGCCGAGTTCCGAGAGGACGGTGACGACGACCGTCACGACGACGACATAGACGCCGAGGTCGAAGACCATCACCGAAGCCAGTTCGACATCGCCGAGCAGCGGCAGCGGCAGGTGCCCGTGCGCGCTGGTCAGGAACGGACGGCCAAAGGGCCAGCTGGCCACGCCGATACCGGCTGCGAGCAGCAGGCCAAGGGCCAGCAGGCGGACCGGCTGTTGCGGCATGCGCGGCTGTGCGAAGGCGATGCCGTTGGCCAGATACTGCATGACCAGCGCGATGCTGGTGATCAGGCCGGCGACGAAACCGCCGCCGGGGACATGGTGCCCGCGCAGGAAGAGGTAGACCGAGACCGTCAGCGCCAGCGGCAGGAGCGGACGCATCAGCATCGACAGAAACAGGGGATGTGCTTCCGCTGCCCAGCGCCGTCCATCCGCGTCGTGCTGTGGCGCGCTCAGGGTCAGCCGGTCGAGCAGGGTGTGCGAAGCCAGCGCGACCATCGCCAGCACGGTGATTTCGCCGAGCGTATCGAAACCGCGAAAATCGACGAGGATCACATTGACGACGTTGGCGCCGCCGCCGCCGGGGAGCGACTGCTGCAGATAGAAACCGGCGATCGTATCGACCGGTGCCGCCAGCATCTGCAGGGTGATCAGCGCCAGGCCACCACCGGCGAGCAGGGCCAGAACCAGATCGCGGATCAGCCGGCGGGCACTGCTCTTTGGTGCATTGCGCGGGGGCAGATAATGGAGCACCAGCAGCATCAGGACGATCGTCCCCATCTCGACGGCGAGCTGGGTCAGCGCCAGGTCGGGCGCTGACAGGCGAACGAAGGTCAGCGTCACGGTCAGTCCGACGACGCTGACCAGGATCAGCGCCAACAGCCGTTCGCGGTATAGCGCGGTGGCGCCCAGCGCACCGAGCAGCAGGACGAGCAGGGCGGCGACCGCCACCTCGTCGGCGGGCTGGGCCGCTGGCCGGACGCCGGTGCCACCCGGTGCCGAGAAAAAGGCCCAGCCGCCGAGGAGCACGACAAAACCGAAAAGCAGAGCGCTGTAACGCTGCAGCGAACCGTTGTCGACTACCGCCACGGTGCGGCGCGCACCGCTGGCGAGCGCGCGGTAGAAGCGCTCGAAGGAGGTGCGCGGGTGCATCGGCGGCAACTGGTCCTGCCAGGCGAAGAGGGGACGGCGCAGCGCATAGATCAGCACGCCACCGGCGAGCGCCAGCAGGCTCATCAGCACGGGCTGGTTGAAGCCGTGCCAGAGTGCCAGATGGAAATCCGGCAGCGGCGCCTGCAGCGCGGCACCGGCTGCGGCGTCGAGCAGCGGCCCGACGGTCCAGTCCGGGGAAACGCCGACCAGCAGACAGAGCACGACGAGGAGTTCGATCGGTGCACGCATCCAGCGTGACGGTTCGTGCGGCTGGCGTGGCAGGTCGACCGGTTGGCCATTGAAGAACACGTCGTGGACGAAGCGCGAGGAGTAGGCGACGGCGAGCATCCCGGCGATCGTCGCGAGCAGTGGCAGAGCCCAGCCGAGCGGTTCGAACTGTGGGTAACTGACGGTTTCGGCAAAGAACATTTCCTTGCTGAGAAAACCGTTGAGCAGCGGCACGCCGGCCATCGAGCCGGCGGCGATGATTGCCAGCGTTGCGGTGATCGGCATCACGCGGAACATGCCGTTCACGCGGCGCATGTCGCGCGTGCCGCATGCGTGGTCGATGACGCCGGCAGCCATGAACAGCGAGGCCTTGAAGATCGCATGGTTGATGATGTGAAAGATGCCGGCGACGATCGAGAGCGGCGTGTCGAGACCGAACAGCAGCGTGATCAGGCCGAGATGGCTGATGGTCGAATAGGCGAGCAGCCCCTTGATGTCGTTGCGGAAAAGCGCCGTCGCTGCGGCATAGACGAGCGTGATCGCGCCGGTGCCGCCGACCAGCCAGAACCACATTTCACTGCTGCCGAGCGCCGGGTAGAGGCGGGCAAGCAGGAAGACACCGGCCTTGACCATCGTCGCCGAGTGCAGATAGGCGGAGACCGGGGTTGGCGCCGCCATCGCGCTCGGCAGCCAGAAGTGGAAAGGAAACTGTGCCGACTTGGTGAACGCGCCGAGCAGAATCAGGATCAGCGTCGGCGCGTAGAGGGCGTGTGCGCGGATGCGCTCGCCGGCAGTCAGGATGACGGTCAGCTCGTAGCTGCCGGCGATGTGGCCGAGGAGCAGAATGCCGGCGAGCAGCGCCAGACCACCGCCACCGGTCACCGCCAGCGCCATGCGGGCACCGATCCGCGACTCATGCTTGTCGCTGCGGTAAGCGACGAGCAGGAACGACGACAGGCTGGTGAGCTCCCAGAAGATCAGCAGCAGGATCAGGTTCTCGGCAAGCACGACACCGAGCATCGCCGCCATGAACAGCAGCAGGATCGAATAGAAGCGGCCGAGCCGATCGCTTGCCGGCAGGTACCAGGCGGCATAGAGCACGACGAGCAGGCCGATGCTCAGGATCAGCAGGCAGAACAGCAGGCCGAGACCGTCGAGGCGCAGGCTGAGGTCGAGCCCGTAGGCGGGCAGCCAGGCCAGGCGGGCGACTTCGCGATGGCCGGCCAGAGTGGCCGGAGCCAGGGACAGCAGGAGGCCCAGGCACGCCGCCATCACTGTCGCCGCAGCTACGGCCGCGCTGGCTCGCCCGTAGCGCTGCAACAGCAGCGGCAGGGGAAAGGCAGCAAAGGCCGTCGCAGGGATGGCCGCAAGCAGCAGGTTCGAGTTCACAGGCACTTTGGCAAAAAGTGGGGGAGCGGGTTCGCAAGGGGTTCCGGAGGCACGATGATTGTTGCCAGAACCGATCAAGCCGCCATCACGAATCCACCATAGCCTAACGGTCATGATTTTCAGGATCGGGGGTACCTGGAAAATGTCATGGCCGTCAGCCAGTCTAGTCAAACCAGAAAGCGCCAGCAAGGTATTTCGCTGACAAGAAAGTACTGGCCCGGAGCGCAGCAAACTCCCAGCTTGGTTCACGGTCGACCCCGGCCGCACGACGCGTCCCCCCAGCAGTGTGATTCCAGATCGAGGTATCGACCAGGATCATGCCGACTGATTTTCACTTGTGCCGTGATTACCATGGCTTCAGAATAGCGACACGCCGCTAAGTTCAGTGGCGACAACAAAATTATCCATCGTATTGGAGGAGACAATGAAAAGAGAACCATCGATTGCCTGGCTGTTGACCATGCTGACAGCGGCACTCGCCGCGCCTGTGCATGCCGACGTGAACGTTGGGGTCACCGTGTCCGCTACCGGGCCGGCGGCTTCGCTGGGCATTCCAGAGAAAAACACCTTGACGTTGGTACCGACGACGATCGCCGGGCAGAAGATCAACTACATCATTCTCGACGATGCGTCGGATACCACTACGGCAGTCAAGAACACGCGCAAGCTGATTGCCGAGAACAAGGTCGACGTGATCATCGGCTCGACAACCACGCCGAATTCACTGGCCATGATCGACGTTGTCGCCGAGGCACAGACACCGATGATCAGCATGGCCGCGGGGACACGCATCATCGAGCCCATGGACGCCAAACGTGCCTGGGTGTTCAAGGTGCCGCAGAGCGACGCGCAGATGGCGACGGCGATTGTCGAGCACATGACCAACAACAATGTCAGGACAGTCGCTTATGTCGGGTTTGCCAATGCCTATGGCGAAGGCTGGTGGAACGAGTTCTCGAAGATTGCCGAGGTGCGCAAGATCCAGATCGTGGCCAACGAACGTTTCAATCCCACCGATACCTCGGTGACCGGTCAGGCGCTCAAGATCCTGGCCGCGAAGCCGGACGCGGTGCTGGTGGGCGGCTCCGGCACACCGGCTGCCTTGCCGCAGAAAGCGCTCAAGGAAAAGGGTTACAAGGGAATCATGTATCAGACCCACGGCGCGGCCAACGCGGACTTCCTGCGGGTGTGCGGCAAGGATTGCGACGGCACCTTCATGCCGACCGGTCCGGTACTGGTCGCGGCACAGTTGCCCAACAGCAACCCGATCAAGAAGGTGGCGCTGGAGTACGTCAACAAATATGAGGCAGCGTACGGCAAGGGATCGGTATCGGCTTTTGGCGCGTACGCCTGGGACGCCACGATGCTGCTCGGCAATGCCATTCCCGAAGCCCTGAAGAAAGGTCAGCCCGGAACGCCGGAGTTCCGAAAGGGGCTGCGCGACGCCATCGAAAACACGAAAAACCTGACCGTCACGCATGGTGTATTCAATATGAGTCCCCAGGATCACCTCGGCTTCGACCAGCGCGCACGGGTGATGGTCAAGATCGACGGTGGTGGCTGGAAACTTGTCCAGTAAGCGGGTTGCAAGCCGGCGGCCGGGTACGGCAACCGGTAGAGCTTGCTGGCCTTGCCGGCAAGCATTGGCCAAGTCCCGGCATGACGACGCCTGCTCGCCTGTTCCCAGGCAGCCAGACCTGCGGCTGCCGGGGGATCGACTGGAGCAGTGCTGATGGACATGCAAATTGCCTTGCTGCTTGGACAGGACGGCCTGACCAACGGCGCCATTTACGCGCTGCTGGCGCTGGCGCTGGTCCTGGTTTTTGCCGTGACGCGAGTGATCTTCATCCCGCAGGGAGAGTTTGTCGCCTTTGGCGCCCTGACCCTGGTCAGTCTGCAGGCCGGCAAGCTGCCCGGAACCCTCTGGCTGTTGCTGGCCCTGGGCACGCTGATCGCCTTGATCGATGGCGCTCTGGCGCTGCGCAACCGTCAGTTCAGGCGGGGCCTGTGGATTGTGTCGGTCTATTGCGTGCTGCCGCTGCTGCTCGCCGGTACCCTGTTCGCCATTCCCGCGGCCACCCTGCCATTACCGCTGCAAGTCGGTCTCGCGCTGATGCTGGTCGTACCGCTCGGGCCGATGATCTATCGCCTGGCTTACCAGCCGATTGCCGAAGCCTCGGTGCTGGTCCTGCTGATCGTTTCGGTGGCGGTGCACGTGACCTTGATGGGCATCGGACTGCTGTTCTTCGGAGCCGAAGGTTCGCGCACCCTGCCATTTTCCGATGTCAGTTTCTCGCTCGGCGATGCCCTCTTGCAGGGGCAGGCGGTTCTGGTCGTCGTGACCAGCGTGCTGCTGATCATGGCCTTGTATTTCTTTTTCGAGCGGACGATTTACGGCAAGGCGCTGCGCGCCACGGCGATGAACCGCACCGGCGCGCGCCTGATGGGTATTTCCGGAACCTTGGCCGGCATGCTGTCGTTCACCCTGGCGGCGACAATCGGCGCATTCTCCGGCATCCTGATTTCACCCATCACGACGATCTACTATGACTCGGGTTTCCTGATCGGCCTCAAGGGATTTGTCGGAGCGATCATCGGCGGTCTGGCAAGTTATCCGGTTGCCGCCGCCGGTGCCATCCTGGTCGGCCTGCTCGAATCATATTCGTCGTTCTGGGCCAGTGCTTTCAAAGAGGTCATCGTGTTCACGCTGATCATTCCGGTGCTGCTCTGGCGCTCGCTGAAAACGCACCATGTGGAGGAGGAATGAAACACGCTGCGCATACCACGACCGTCCTGCTGTTGTTCATTACCGCCCTGGCGCTGGCACCGCTACTGCTGCCCGAGTTCTACATCACGCTGCTCAACTACATCGGGCTTTACGCGATCGTTGCCCTCGGGCTGGTCCTGCTGACCGGCGTGGGCGGTCTGACTTCGTTTGGCCAGGCGGCGTTCGTCGGCCTGGGCGCCTATACTTCGGCTTACCTGACGACCGTGCACGGGGTCTCGCCATGGTTGACTCTGCCGGCCGGTCTGCTGGCCACCGCGCTCATCGCCCTGTCCATCGGTATCGTGACCTTGCGGCTATCCGGACACTTTCTACCGTTAGGGACGATCGCCTGGGGAATCAGCCTCTACTATCTGTTCGGTAACCTCGAAGCGCTTGGGGGTCACACCGGCATCAGCGGCATTCCATCTTTGCAAGTCCTTGACCTGGAAATCAAATCCGGGCGCGCGTTCTTCTATCTGATCTGGGTGGTCTTGCTGGTTTTCGTCCTTGCCACGCGCAACTTGCTCGACTCGCGCGAGGGGCGCGCCATCCGCGCCTTGCGCGGCGGCTCGCTGATGGCCGAAGCCATGGGGGTCAACACGCCGCGCGCGAAAATCGTCATCTTTACCATCGCCGCACTCTACGCCAGTGTTTCCGGCTGGCTCTATGCACACCTGCAACGCTTCGTCAATCCGACCCCTTTCTCGCTGACGCAAGGCATCGAATATCTGTTCATGGGAGTGGTCGGCGGCGTCGCGCATGTCTGGGGGGCGATCATCGGGGCAGGATTGATCACCATTCTCAAGCAATGGCTGCAGGACTGGTTGCCGAAACTGTTCGGTCAGAGCGGCAACTTTGAAGTCATCGTTTTCGGACTGCTGATGATTTTCGTGCTCCATCGCGCGCGTGACGGGGTGTGGCCGATCATCACCCGCTGGTGGCCGCAGCGACCGACGCAGGCCAGGGTGGTGGTCGAGGCTGCGCCGCTGGCGCGCCGCCCCATGCCGAAACCTGGCTCGTTGCTGCTCGAAATCAAGGATGCAACCAAGCGCTTTGGCGGTCTGGTCGCCAACGAAAGGGTGAGTTTCTCGGTCATGGCCGGCGAGGTGATGGCCTTGATCGGCCCGAACGGTGCCGGCAAGAGCACGATGTTCAATGGCATCTCCGGCGTTGACCCGCTGACTTCCGGCACCGTTATCTTTCGTGGCCAGCGCGTCGAATCCCTGCCGGCGCGCGACATCGCTCGCCTGGGCATGAGCCGGACCTTCCAGCATGTCCGCCTGCTGGCCGGAATGAGCGTCATCGAGAACGTCGCCATCGGTGCCCACTTGCGGGGAAACAAGAGCTTCATCGCGGCCGCTTGTCGTACCGATCGCAAAGAGGAAGCCCGCCTGCTGCGCGAAGCCGCTGCCCAGATCGAGCGCTGTGGTCTCGCCGAGCAAATGTACGAGGCCGCTGGCAGCCTGCCCCTCGGCAAGCAGCGCATCGTCGAGATTGCCAGGGCGTTGGCCGCAGATCCCTGTCTGCTGCTGCTCGACGAACCGGCTGCCGGACTCCGCTACATGGAAAAACAGGCGCTCGCGGACCTGCTGCGCCGCCTGCGTGATGAAGGTATCGGCATTCTGCTCGTCGAGCACGACATGGACTTCGTGATGGGACTGGCCGATCGCGTGCTGGTCATGGAGTTCGGACGCAAGCTTGCTGCCGGTCTGCCCGAAGAGATACAGCGGAATCCGGCAGTGGTCGAAGCCTATCTCGGAGGTGTCGAATGAGCGAACTGGCCGGTGCCGACGAAAGGATCGTCGTTCTCGAGGTTTCCAGCCTGTCGGTCAGCTACGGCAAGGTCGACGCGCTGCATGGGATTGCCCTCAAGGTACACCGCGGCGAGATCGTCACCGTCATTGGCCCGAACGGCGCCGGCAAGACGACCTTGCTTTGCGCCCTGATCGGTCTGTTACCGGTACGCGGGGATATCGTCTATCTTGGTGAACAACAGGATGGCGGACGCAGTGTCGAGAAACTCGTCCGCCAGGGGATGACGCTGGTCCCGGAGAAGCGCGAACTGTTTTCCGAGATGAGCGTCAAGGACAACCTCCTGCTCGGTGCTTTTGATCGTTACCGGGCCGGTCATCGCGACCAGCTCGAGACCATCGATCAGGTGTTCGAGATCTTTCCGCGGTTGCGGGAACGGCGTGCTCAGATGGCCGGCACGCTTTCCGGAGGCGAACGCCAGATGCTGGCCATGGGCCGCGCGCTGATGGCCAAACCCAGGCTGTTGCTGCTCGACGAACCCAGCCTTGGACTCGCCCCATTGGTCATCAAGGAGATCTTCCGAACGATCACTCAGCTCAAGAAGCTCGGCGTGGCGATTTTGCTCGTCGAGCAGAATGCGCGAGCGGCGCTGCAGGTAGCGGACTATGGTTACGTTCTGGAAACCGGGCGCCTGTCGCTGGAAGGGCCCAGTCGCGACCTGCTGACCGATCCCCGGGTCATCGAAAGCTATCTCGGACTGGGAGGCCGACACTAGGCGCGGCATCGAGCCGCCGCGTCAGCCGCTGGCTGGACAGGGGGTGTTCCGATTCCGGAGGGTGCTTGGGATGATGGCCTCGCCTCAACCCGGGTTGGCCGTCAGCCGCCGCAGACCGGTCACAAAGCGCGCCAGCGTCGGCGACAGTGCGCCGCGTGGCAGCATGACCTCGATCAGCCGGAATTTGCCCCGTGTCGCGTGTGCCGCGGCGAGTGCGCGCTTCAGTTCGCGCCGCGTGCTGACCCGAACGCCTTCGCCGCCCATGGCCGGAGCCATCTCGGCGAAGTGCCAGTCGTCGAGGTCGTTGAAGCCCGATTGCGGCTGGAAGGTCCGCAGCATCTCCCACGACTGGTTGTTGAAGACGATCACGATCGGATCGAAGCCGAAGCGCCGGCAGTTGCCGAGTTCCCAGCCGGTCATCTGGAAGGCGCCGTCGCCGACCAGGATCAGCGGGCGCTCGCCGGATGCCGCCTGCAGTCCGATGCCGGCCGGTACGCCGAAGCCCATGGTCGCGTAATAGCCGGGGGCAACGAGTTCGGTGTTGGCGATGTCCATCGCCGTGAACAGGCAGTCGCCGATGTCCGAGGCGATTGGCATGCGGCCCCTGTCGCGCATCAGGTCGTTGACCGCAGTGGCGATGTCGAGTGGCATCAATGGCGTGTCGTCGTCGGGCAGGTCGAAGGGGTAGTCCTGCTTCTTGACGTCGAAGTGCCGGTCGGAGGGCACGGTCCGTGCCAGCAGGGCGTCGACGAGAGACTCGAGACTGATCGCGTCGTAGGTATGGTAGCCCATCGCGACACGGCCATCGAGCGCCTGGATGGTCTTGCGCAGGTCGATCTTCTTGTCGGATACGCCGAAATTGGTGTCGGAAATGATGACCCCGAGCAGAAACAGTCCGTCGGAGGACTCGACGGCCTTGGTGACGTCTGGCGCCCCGGCAATGCCAAGGTAGGTGCCCATCAATGGCGCATTGGCTGCAGCCAGCAGGCCGCGCCCCATGAAACTGGTGACTACCGGCAGGGCAAGTCGGCGGGCAAGTTCGGCGGCCTTGGCCTCCAGGCCGAAACGCCGGACCTCGACGCCGACCATCAGGACCGGTGCCGTGGCGGCAGCCAGCCGGCCGAGGATTTCGTCGACACAGGCGGCGAGCGCATCGGGGTCGGGTCCGGCGGGTTCGATCGTTGGCGCCGTGGCGCAGGGTGCGCCCACCATGTCACGCGGCAGTTCGATGTAGACGGGTCGCGAATGCCGGCGGCAACTCGCCAGCACGCGCGCGATGTCGGCCGGTGCGCGGGCCGGGTCGTCGAGACGTACCTGGTCGCAGGTGATCTCGCGGTAGATCTGGAACTGCGAGTCGAGCGTCTTCGCCTGATGGTGGAGCAGCAGCCCGGAGCGCGCGTCGTTCTTGCCAGGGCCGCCGGAGAGGATGACCAGCGGCGACTTCTCGGCAAAGGCCGAGGCGACGGCATTGACCATGTTGAGCGCGCCCGCGCCATAGGTGACCGCGGCGACGCCGAGCGTGCCATGGTAGCGCGCCGACGCATCGGCCGCGAAACCGACGCCGGGTTCGTGCGAGAGCGTGTAGAGCGGCAGGATACCGCTTTCCTCGATGATGCGGAAATAGGGCAGGGCAAAATCGCCGGGGATTCCGAAGATTTCATGGGCGCCATGCGCCTTCAGGGCATGCAGCAGGGATTCGGTGATGTTCATGCGGACTCCTCGCAAAAGACCTGCAATGATCGGGTGTGGAACGCTCATCGTGGCGTTCTGTTCTGCAGGATGTAACCAGGCTTCTGAACCCCAGGTCGATGGACCGGCCGGATTCCGGCTTGCCCCCCGGAATGACTGAAAACCAATTTACCCTGTGGTTTTCTGCCAATACTGTACCGAGAAACGGCCGTTCATGGATAGAATCCCCGTTCCACCTTTCGGGAGGCTGTTCATGAATACCCTGCGCGTCTATGCAATCGACGGAATCGTGCCCGTGGTCGACCCGACGGCCTTCGTCCATCCGACCGCCGTCCTGATCGGCGATGTCATCGTCGGCCCGGGCTGCTATGTCGGCCCCTGCGCCAGCTTGCGCGGCGATTTCGGGCGGCTGATCCTCGAACGCGGCGCCAACCTCCAGGATACCTGTGTCATGCATGGCTTTCCCGGCACCGACACCGTCGTTGGCGAAGACGGCCACATCGGCCACGGTGCCGTGCTGCACGGTTGCCGTGTCGAAAGGAACGCGCTGGTCGGCATGAATGCAGTGATCATGGACAACGCCATCATCGGCGAATCCGCGATGGTTGCCGCCTGCGCCTTCGTCAAGGCCGGCGTCGAGATCCCGCCGCGCAGCCTCGCCGCCGGTATTCCGGCCCGGGTCATCCGCCTCCTCTCCGATGAGGAAAGGGCATGGAAGGTCGAAGGTACCCACACCTACCAGGACCTTGCCCGTCGCTGCCTGACCACGATGGTCGAATGCGAACCGCTTCGCGAAGCCGAGCCCGATCGCCCGCGCATCCACATGCCGGACGTGATCCCGCTGGTCGAACTGAAAAAGCGCTGATTTGATGATTCGTGAGCCCGGCCGGACCGGCCCCGGCCGTGTTCGCCACAGGCGTGCCGCCGGACCGGCTACGCGAAGCGTGCCGACAGACCGCCATCGACGACGAGTTCGGTGGCGGTGATGTACTTGGCTTCGTCGGAGGCCAGGAACAGCGTCGCATGGGCGGTATCCCAGGCGTCGCCCATGTGACCGAGCGGGCACTGGGCGTCGCGCGTGCGGATCAGGTTGGCGATATCGCCTTCCTCGCCATAGACGCGGGTGAGTGCGGCATGCACCAGCGGCGTATTCATCAGTCCGGGCAGGACGCAGTTGGCGCGGATGCCGTCGGGCGCGTGCCGAATGGCCATGGTGCGCGTCATCGCCACCATGGCTCCCTTGCTGGCAGCGTAGAAGCCGTAGTTGACACCGGCCCAGCCGAGCACGGCCACCGAGGCATTGTTGACGATCGCGCCGGCGTGCTGGCGGATCATCACCGGCAGCACGTGGTGACAGGTCAGGTAGACGCTCTTGAGGTTGATGCTCATCAGCCGGTCCCAGGCCGCCTCGTCCAGTTCCGCCGGACCGCCGACGACGGCGATGCCGACATTGTTGACCAGGATGTCGATGCGCCCGTAGGCGTCGAGTGCCGTCGCCACCAGGCGTTCGACGTCGGCGGCGCGAGCCACGTCGGCGACGACGGTGATGCCGATTCCCCCTTCATCGTCAATGATTTTTTGCGTCGCCGCGCCCGCTTCGGCATCGATGTCAGCGCCGACCACCCTGGCGCCCTCGCGGGCGAACAGCACCGACATCGCCTTGCCGTTGCCCCATCCCGGCCCGATCGAGCCACTGCCAGTGACGATGGCCACCTTGTCCTGCAGGCGTTTGCCCATGATCAGTCCTCTCCCTGATGAGTCCAGTGGCGCCGCAACGCGGTCTTGAGCACCTTGCCGTAGTGGTTCCTGGGCAGCGCCGCGACAAAAATGTAGTCTTTCGGCCGTTTGAAGCGGGCGATCGAGTCGAGGCACAGTCGATCGAGTTCGGCGATCGGCACCGATACGCTTGCCTGGCAAACGACGAAGGCGACCACTTCCTCGCCCCACTCGGCGCTGGGCCGGCCGACCACCGAGACCTCGGCCACCGCCGCGTGCCGCAGCAGCACTTCCTCGACTTCGCGCGGATAAATGTTGGTGCCGCCGCTGATGATCACGTCCTTGGAGCGGTCCTTCAGCGTCAGGAAGCCGTCGGCATCGAGGCTGCCGATGTCGCCGGTATGCAGCCAGCCGTTGCGCAGCGTCGTTGCCGTCGCTTGCGGGTTTCGCCAGTAGCCCTGCATCACGGTTTCGCCGCGCACGAGTACTTCGCCGGTGGCGTCGGCGGGCAAGGGCTGGTCGTCGGCATCGGCGATGACGACCTCGACGACGCTGTGCGCGACACCAACCGACGCGATTCGCTCGCGATAGCGCGGGTGGGCGCGGTCCGCCAGATGCCGGCGCGACAGCGCGGTGATCGTCATCGGGCTTTCGCCTTGCCCGTAGATCTGCACCAGGCGATCGCCAAGCACGTCGAGCGATCGCCGGATGTCTTCAAGATACATCGGTCCGCCTCCATAGACGATGGTCTTGATGCCGCTGCAGTCGGCACTTCGCTCGGCGACCTGGTCGACCAGACGGCGGACCATCGTGGGTGCGGCAAATAGCGACACCTGGCCGAAGCGCTGCGACAGCGAAACGATCTCATGCGCGTCGAAGCCGCCCGATTCGGGGACGACATGGCGTGCGCCGACCAGCACATGCGCGAAGTTGTACATGCCGGCGCCGTGCGACATCGGCGCCGCATAGAGGATGCTGTCGGATGGTGTGACCTGGTCCACGTCCGGGAAGTAGGCCAGGGTCATCGCCAGCAGGTTGCGCTGCGAGAGCATCACGCCTTTCGGCTGGCCGGTGGTTCCCGAGGTATAGAAAAGCCAGGCCAGATCGTCGGGAAGGCGCGGCACGACGGCAATCGGGTCGGTGCTGGTCAGTCGTCGGTAGGTCGCGGCGTCGACCGGAACGACGCGCAGGTCCGGATTTTTCTCGCGCCAGATTCGCTCGTCTTCGCCTGGGTCGTCAGCAACGAACAGCAACGCGGCCGCCGAATCGTCAACGATGAAGGCCACTTCGCGCGCGTGCAGCTTGTGGTTGATCGGCACGGCCACCAGGCCGGCATGCCAGATACCGTAGAGCAGTTCGAGGTACTGCGGACAATTGGCCATGAACAGCGCGACCCGGTCGCCAGTCTGCAAACCCATCAGACCGCGCAGACCGCCGGCGATCGTCGCTGCACGACGGAACAATTCACCGTACGAGCAAAGCTCGCGCGTGCCGAGCGCGATCGCCGGTTGCTCGGGAAGAACCCGAGCGGTGCGGGCGAGCAGATGCGCGAGATTCATCGCTGGAATAGCGAACCGAGCAGGCGCGCCGTCCTGCCGGAAGTCGGCTGTGCTCGGGACACGCCAGGCCCTGCGCTCAGCCCTGATCGGCGAGCAGGAAGTCCTGGACGATGCGTACCTGCGATTCTTCGAGGAACATCGGGGCATGGCCCACTGCCGGCACTTCGACGAGCTTTGCCCGCGGTCCGCGGGTCGTCATCTCGGCGGCGGTGTCGTGCAGCAGGATGTCCGATTGCGCACCGCGCAGGACCAGCGTCGGGCAGAGGATGGCGTCGTACATCGGCCAGAGGTTGATCTCCTTGGCCTCCAGGAAGGCCTTCTGGTAGGGCTGGGCGATCGCGCGGTCATAGTTCATCTCGAAGCCGCCATCAGGCTTGGCGCGCGTGCCGACGACGGTCATGAAGCGCCACTGCGCGTCAGTAAGGGCGCCGAACGGCGCACACACGACGCGCACATAGGCTTCTGCTTCGGCCAGATCGGCGAAATCCGGAGCCTTGCCGAGATATTCACCAATGCGCTGCAGGGCGTCGATACCGATCGTCGGCCCGACGTCGTTGAGCACCAGCCGGCTGATTGGCGAGCCCGGCAGGCTCGCAAGGAACATGCCGATCAGGCCGCCCATCGAACTTCCCAGCCAGTGTACCGAGTCGACCGCGAGGCGGGCGATCAGCGTCATCATGTCGTTGGCGTAAACCGGCACGCCGTAGTCATCGGCGAAGAATAACCGGTCGCTGCGGCCGCGCCCGACGACGTCCGGGCAGACGACCCGGTAGTCGTCTGCCAGGGCGTTGGCCAGGACGTCGAAATCGCGGCCGTTGCGGGTCAGGCCGTGCGCGCAGATCAGGACGCGTGGATTTGCCGGGTCGCCCCACTCGACGTAAGCCATGCGGTGCAGACCATGCGGCCCCAGGCAGCGTACCGAGCCTTCGCGCATCTCGTGCAAACGGCCGCTGGTCGCCTGGCCGGCTCGTGAGGTCACCACCAGTTCTTCGAATTCCTTGAGTATTGCCATGATTGAGCCCCGATGTCGTTCAGTGATTTGGATCGAAAAGAAAATGGTAACTCCCTGATCCCATGCCAGCTGGGCAGCATGTCAGCCCGAGGGTCGTGGCCGATACTGCCTGCGGCAGGGTCCGGAAATTCAATGATGCCATTGAGAGTATCCTCGCATCGGGCAAGCGAAGTCAATCGCCGCCTGCCGGCAGGCCGCATCTTCACCAGAAATTCCGCCCGCACAGAACCATTCAGGCCAGAACCTCGTGATCCGGCGCCGTGCGCGGCAAGGTCAAGGTGAACCTTGCCCTGTTCAGTTCGTGTGCCACGCCCGCCACCAGGTGGCCCAATGTCGCCAGCTTTTCCGACTGCAACAGTCGGGCTATCGCCTGGTTGACTGCACCAATGACTCGCATCCCCGATGCGGTTGGATTTTCCGTCTTCCCTTGACTATACTTTTAACGACATTGGCGTTGTTTTTCCTGACGGTCATGAAAGTCATGGGGCCGTTTTCCCCTTCCCCGCGAGGGGAGGGGAGTTCTTCGACAAAGTTCAGGGCAGGATTTGTAAGTCGCTGACACGACTTTCAGATTCAGATTAATTTCTCGTCCTCCGGATCGCGGTTCGGCCGGTGGGCATCGTCAAGAAAAGGGGAATGCTCATGACGCACAGGACTCACGTGGTAATTGATCGCACGCTCGACTCGGTACTGAAGCAATTTGCGATACCCACCATCTTCGCGTTGACCACGGGCATCGCGCCCGTCACGGCTTCGGCGCAGGGTGTCGAGCGCAGTGGCAAGGATGTGGTGGAGGAATCCTGCTTCACCTGCCACGGCAGTGGCGCGAATGGCGCGCCGAAGATCGGTGACAAGCAAGCTTGGGCAAAACGTGCATCCCAGGGCCTGACCGGGCTCACAAAAAATGCGCTTAACGGCATCCGGCAGATGCCGCCGCATGGCGGAAATATCAATCTCACGGATACCGAAATCGAGCGCGCGATTACCTATATGGTGAATCAATCAGGCGGCAACTGGACGGAGCCAGTCAGCAGGACGGCACGGGCATCCGAGCGTACCGGCGAGCAGATCGTGCTGGCACGGTGCGTCAAATGCCACCAGACGGGCGAGGGCGGCGCGCCAAGGATCGGCGATCGGGAAGCCTGGATACCGCGCGTCAAAGAGGGGCTCGATGTCGTCGTGCGGTCGGCGATCCAGGGGCATGGCGGCATGCCTGCCCGCGGCGGCCAGGCCGACCTGACCGACGCCGAAATACGCAGCGCGATCGTCTACATGTTCAACAAGGG
>DIME01000128.1:875-29633 GCA_002425405.1 Candidatus Accumulibacter vicinus | reverse complement strand
AGCCGATGGCATGCACAAGGTCATCGCGGGGACCGAAATCGATCTGGGCATTGTGTCCGCGGAATCGATACGCGCACGGCATCCGACTCCGGACTACGAGAGTTCGATGCATGGGGGTATCCCCAGCGGCAAGGCCTATTACCACTTGAACATCTCGTTGCGTAACAGCGATAACAAAGCCGTCATCAAGGATGCCGAAGTCGAGGCGCGCGTCGCCAATCCGGTCACCGGGGTCGAAACGAAGAAGCTCGAACTCATGGAGATCGGCAGTGCCATCAGTTACGGCAACTATTTCCGGATGCCGGAGAAGACCCCCTACACGATCATGGTGCAGGTTCGCAAGCAAGGCAGTTCGCAGGCGATCGAGGCCAAATTCGACTTCAAGCACGACTGACTGAACATTGTTGTTCCTGGTGGGAGCCCGCGCAAGCGAGGAGGTCCACCCAAATTCTCGGATGCATCGTTTTCCAGCGCTTCAGCGCCGCCAGGGCCACTTGCGCCTTGCATGCCGGTGTCTGGTTCCGCCTTTCCGGGGCCACCCGATCGTCAGCGGCATCGACATTCGGCACACGACTTGAGGCATGACACCGGCTGGTTTCGGATCTGCCGCTGATCGTCGTCGTCACAATCCCGCAATGATCGACCGATAGACTGTCGCAAGACCTTACTGTCCGGAGATTGAAAATGACGACCCATCGCACCCTGTGCAAGCTTTCTACCCTGGCCGCAGCCCTGTCCCTGAGCCTTTCCACGCTGGCTGCCGACATTACCGGCGCCGGCGCCACCTTCCCTTACGCCGTGTACACCAAATGGGCCGAGGCCTATCAGACGGCCACCAGGAACCGGGTGAACTATCAGGGCATCGGTTCTTCTGGCGGCGTCAAGCAGATCAAGGCCAGGACCGTAGACTTCGGCGGTACCGACGCCCCGCTGAGCGAATCCGATCTCGATGCTGCCGGCCTGGTACAGGTCCCGACCGTGATGGGCGGCGTGACCCTGGTGATCAATGTTCCCGGCGTTGAGTCCGGCAAACTGAAACTCGATGGCCCCACGGTTGCCGACCTCTTCCGGGGCGCCATCAGGCGGTGGAACGACCCGGCCATCGTCAACCTGAACCCCGGTCTCAAACTGCCCGATCTGGCGATTACCGTGGCTTTCCGTTCCGACGGATCGGGAACCACCTTCGTTTTTTCGAACTATCTGGCCCGGCAGTCGGCGTCATTCAAGAACGAGGTCGGTGCCGGCAACACGGTGAACTGGCCCGCCAACGGCGTTGGTGGCAAGGGCAACCCCGGCGTTGCGGCCAACGTGCAGAAGATTGCCGGCGCCATTGGCTACGTTGATATCGCCGATGCCACGAAGAACAAGATGAACTTCGTGGCCCTGAAGAACAAGTTCGGTCACTACATCGTGCCGACACAGGACGCCGTCGAGGCTGCGGCCGCCGGCGCCAACTTCAAAGTCAAGGGCATGGCTCCCGACTTGCTCGACCAGGCTCACAAGGATGCCTGGCCGATCACCAGTGCGACCTACATTCTTGCCTACGAGAAGGGGACCGATGCTGCCAAACAGAAAGGCGTGGTTGACTTCTTTGGCTGGGCCCTGAATAACGGCCAGAAGATGGCCGAGGATCTGGGTTTCGTGCCGCTCCCTGCGAGCGTGGTGAAGATGGTCGAAGCCGAGATGAAGAACATCAAATAAGGTTTGCGGGCGAAACCTGCCCGCAAACCGTTCCGGCGTTGACCTTTGGAAACCGCCTGTCCACGTGAGGAATGATCGCCATGAGCGCAGTGATGTCCACCAGCAGACCCGTCAGGTCCGATCTCCAGGCCAGACAGATCAGAAAGTTCAAGCTGCAGGACACGCTCTTTCATCAATTGACCCTGCTGTTCGCCCTGCTTGTCCTGGCCGCGCTCACGGGCATATTGATCGCCCTGGCGGTTGAAGCGCTACCGGCGTTCAGGGAATTTGGTGCGGCTTTCCTGTGGACCCCTGTCTGGAATGTCCCGGAAGCGCAGTTCGGCGCGCTTAGCGCCATCTACGGCACCGTCGTGACCTCGGCCATTGCACTGCTCATCGCCGTGCCGGTCAGTTTCGGCATTGCCCTGTTCCTCACCGAAACCTGCCCGGTCTGGTTGCGCCGCCCGCTGGGTACCGCCATCGAACTGCTGGCCGGTGTACCTTCGATCATCTATGGCATCTGGGGGTTGTTCGTGTTTGCGCCGCTATTCGCCAGACACGTGCAACCGTATCTGCAAACGGTCTTCGGCGACCTGCCGGTGATCGGCGGCTGGTTTGCCGGCCCACCGATTGGTGTCGGTATTCTCACCGCCGCCATCGTGTTGTCGCTGATGGTGATTCCCTTCGTGGCCTCGGTGATGCGTGACGTCTTCGAAACCGTGCCGGCACAACTCAAGGAATCGGCGTATGGTCTCGGCTGCACTACCTGGGAAGTCGTCACCGGCGTGGTCTTGCCCTACACCCGCGTCGGCGTCATTGGCGGCATCATGCTGGGCCTGGGCCGCGCACTCGGAGAAACCATGGCCGTCACCTTCGTGATCGGCAACGCCAACCGCATCGTCGGCAGCCTGTTCGCACCAGGAACCTCAATCGCCTCGACGCTGGCCAATGAATTCGGTGAGGCCGATCCCGGCCTGCATATTTCTGCCTTGTTCGCCCTCGGCCTGGTCCTTTTCGTCATCACTTTCGTGGTGCTGGCGATTTCCCGCTGGTTGATCCAACGCGGCCTTGCCAGGCAAGGCAAATGAGAAGGGGGAGGCCTGTCATGAATCGCTATTCTCGCCGGATCCTGACCAACCGCATCGGTATTGGCCTGTCGATGCTGGCGATGGCCTTCGGTTTGCTCGCGCTGCTGTGGATTCTCTGGACCCTGTTCTATAACGGCTTCGCGGCGCTGAGCTGGGATTTGTTCGCCCAGGACACGCCGGCACCGGGCAGTGAAGGCGGCGGACTGCGCAATGCCATCGTCGGCAGCCTGTTGATCGTTGGCGCCACCGCTCTGGTTTCGACGCCGGTCGGAATTTTCGCCGGCATCTACCTGGCCGAATTTGGCGGCAAATCCCGATTTGCCGCCGCGACCCGTTTCGTCACCGACATCATGCTGTCGGCCCCTTCGATCGTCGTCGGACTGTTCGTCTATGCCCTGGCGGTGGAGACCCTGGGCGGTTTCTCCGGCTGGGCAGGGTCGCTGGCCTTGTCGCTGATCGCCATTCCGGTGGTGGTGCGAACAACCGAGAACATGCTGCTGCTGGTGCCCGGCAGCCTGCGCGAGGCGGCTTTCGCGGTCGGCGCGCCGCACTGGCAGGTGTCCTTGAAAGTCACCCTGCGTGCGGTCAAGGCGGGTGTGCTGACCGGCATCCTGCTGGCCATCGCCCGGGTCACCGGAGAAACCGCGCCGCTCTTGTTTACCGCGCTGAACAACCAGTTCTACAGTACCGACATGTCGCAACCAATGGGCAACCTGCCGGTGGTGATCTTCCAGTTCGCGATGAGCCCGTACGACAACTGGGTGAACCTGGCGTGGGGCGGTGCGCTGCTGATTGCCCTGATGGTGCTCGCGATCAACATCGTCGCACGCGTCCTGTTCCGCAGAAAATCCTCAGACTAGACCCGGAGTCTCCCATGTCCGCCCATCAACAAGCTGTCGACGGCGAAGCCATTCTGGCAGTCCGCGACCTGAGTTTCTATTACGGTGACTTCCGGGGTCTCAACAAGGTTTCCCTGGACATCGCGCAAAACAAGGTGACGGCGTTCATCGGCCCTTCCGGTTGCGGCAAGTCCACCCTGCTGAGGACCTTCAACCGCATGTACGATCTCTATCCGGGCCAGCGCGCGGAAGGGCAGATCATCTTCCATGGCCGGAACCTGCTTGACAGGAAACAGGATGTCAATCTGCTGCGTGCCAGGATTGGCATGGTCTTCCAGAAGCCGACGCCGTTTCCGATGACCATCTACGAAAACATCGCTTTCGGTGTGCGGCTCTACGAACCCCTGGCAAAGTCAGGTATGGACGAGCGCGTCGAATGGGCGCTGCGCAAGGCGGCATTGTGGGAAGAAACCCGGAACAAGCTGCAGCAGAGCGGGCTGTCGCTGTCGGGTGGCCAGCAGCAGCGCTTGTGTATCGCGCGCACGATCGCGGTCAAACCCGATGTGGTGCTGCTGGATGAACCCACATCCGCACTGGATCCGCTGTCCACCGCCAAGATCGAGGAGTTGATCAACGAACTCAAGTCCGATTACTCGATTGCGATCGTCACCCACAACATGCAACAGGCGGCGCGCATCTCCGATTACACGGCATTCATGTATCTCGGCGAATTGATCGAATTTGGCAATACCCGGGAACTGTTCGTCAAGCCGAAAAAGCAGCAGACCGAGGACTACATTACCGGGCGCTTCGGCTGATGCCATGCCGCTCGTCAGACCTGCCGTCATCCTGCGGTCACATCGCTCCCGTATCCTGCAGGCGTGATTCCCTTTTCAAAATATGAGGCCAGCCCCATGAGCAGTCATCTCAGCAAGCAGTTCGATCTTGAACTTGAAGGTGTCCGTACCCGCGTCCTGCAGATGGGTGGTCTGGTCGAGAGGCAGTTGATGGCGGCGATCGACGCCTTCAACACCGGCAATATCGAGGCCATGCAGGAAGTCGTCCGGACGGACGCTGAAGTGGATGCTTACGAAGTCGGCATCGATGAGGACTGTACACTGCTCATCGCACGCCGGCAACCCGCGGCTTGCGACCTGCGGTTGGTGATGGCCATCTCGCGGATTGTCACCGACCTCGAGCGCAGCGGCGACAAGGCGGCCAAGATCGCCAACAAGTCGCGCAAGCTGCATCGGGTCAGCGGGCAGCGCATCCCGCGACTGTCCGATCTCCATCATTGCGGCAGTCTGGTCGCTGCAATGCTTCAGGGCGCACTTGACTCGCTGGCCCGCATGGATGTCGACGCGGCCCGCCAGGTGATCAGGGCAGACAAGGAGATCGATGCCGCTTTCAATTCGATCCTGCGGCAACTGGTCACTTACATGATGGAAGACCCGCGCACGATCAGCGAGGCGCTCGACATCATCTGGATCGCCAAGGCCATTGAACGGGTGGGTGATCACGCGACCAATATCGCCGAAAACGTCATCTACACCGTCAGCGGCATCGATGTTCGGCATACCGGCAGCGCCGCCAGGAAAGCGGAGAAGGCATGAACACCTCGGTTTCCAGTCTGCCACGGGTGCTTGTCGTCGAGGACGACCGAGGCATCCAGGAGCTTCTGCGCTTCACGCTCGTCTGCGGCAGCTACCAGCCAGTCTGTGCCGACACCGCCGAAGAGGCCGAAACGCTGCTGCGTGAAACGCTGCCCGACATCGCGCTGATCGACTGGATGCTGCCCGGCAAGTCCGGGCTGGCGCTGATCGGCAAGCTTCGCAACGAACGGCGAACACGCAGCATGCCGATCATCCTGTTGACCGCGCGTGGCGAGGAGGCGGATCGTGTTGCCGGGCTCGAAGGCGGCGCCGACGACTACATCGTCAAGCCCTTCAGTACCAAGGAACTGTTGGCGCGCGTGCAGGCGGTACTGCGCCGCTGCGCTCCCGAGTTTGCCAAGGGCACGCTGAGTGCTGGCCCGATCGAGCTGGACACCGTCAGCCACGAAGCGCGCGTGCTCGGCCGGCGGATCACCCTGACCCCGACCGAATTCCGGCTGCTGCGTTTCCTGATGGCCAATGCCGGACGCGTCTACACGCGCCAGCAACTGCTCGACCATGTCTGGGGTGATCACGTCTATATCGAAGACCGCACCGTCGACATCCACATCCGGCGCTTGCGCGTCGCCCTCGGGCCAGCCGCCGAGCAGATGGTCGAGACCGTGCGGGGGACCGGTTACAAACTCGGCGCACTGCCGGCCGCATGAGTGCTGCCGTACCGGGGTTCGCGAAGATCCTGCTGAGCGGTGTGCTGCCGATCGTTGCGCCGGCGCTGCTGCTCGGGTTGGTCCATGGCGCAGCCTGGGGCTGGGCGGCCGCAGCGCTTGGCTGGCTGCTGATCGTTCTGATGCAGACCCGGCGGCTGACGGTCCTGGCAGCGTGGCTCGATGCCCCGGATCGTGCCGGAAGAGTGCCTGACGCCGGTGGTGCCTGGGGCGAAGTCTTCACCAGGCTGTCGCGCAGGTTGCATCATGATGCCCGCCGGGTCGAGGAGATCGAGGCCGAACTGCAGTCGTTCCGGGAGGCCATGGACGCCGTTCCGGACGGTCTCGTGATCCTCGACGCCAGTCACCAGATCCAGTGGAGCAATCGCGCTGCCGGCGAACACCTGAGCATCCGCCTGCCGCGCGATGACGGAGCGATCATCGAACAACTGGTGCGCCTTCCAGGTTTTGCCGATTACCTCGGCAACCCCGACGGGCAGGCCCCCTTCATCCTCCGGTCGAAGGCTGCACGCAGCCGCGTCTATGCCATCCGGGCCGTCCCTCTGGGGAAGCACAAGCAGTTGCTGGTCAGTCTCGATGTGACCGATGCCCACCGCGTCGAGGCGATGCGCAGCACCTTCGTGGCCAATGTGTCGCACGAGCTGCGTACGCCCCTGACCGTGGTCAGTGGTTTTCTGGAACATTTCACCGACGGTGGCGCGATGAGTGCCGAGCAGCGGCTGTACTTTGCGCGCATCATGAGCGACCAGACAAGACGTATGCTGAGCCTGGTCGACGATCTTCTGACCTTGTCGAGGCTGGAAGCGGAAGACGCACCGGCGAGCGAGGAGGAAGTCGAAATGGGCCCACTGCTGGCGCAGTTGCTGTCCGAAGCGCAAAGCCTCAGCGAAGGCCGGCATGGTATTCAGGTCTTTTGTCATGGTCCGGCCCTGCGGGGAAACCGCAAGGAGTTGCACAGCGCTTTCGGCAATCTGGTATCCAACGCCATTCGCTACACGCCGGCCGGCGGCGAGATTCGCATCGAATGGGGCACCCGCGATCGGCTCGGCGTCTTTTCCGTGCATGACTCCGGCGTCGGCATTCCCGCTGAGCATCTGCCTCGCCTGACCGAACGCTTCTACCGCGTCGACCGTGGTCGCTCGCGCGATACCGGCGGCACCGGTCTCGGTCTGGCCATCGTCAAGCACATCCTGCTACGCCATCAGGCAGCCCTGCTGATCGAGTCGCGGGTCGGCGAGGGCAGCACTTTCCGCGCCGAGTTTCCGGCCTGGCGTTTGCCGCCGCTGGCCTGACGGTGACGACTTTTCCAGGCTCCCCGATCATGAAAGTCATGACCGTTTCCCGCTTCCCAAGCTGATTCCTTTCCTTGCTCTGGTGAGTCGGTTTGGCTAGACTTACATATGAGGCCTTGGGCAAGCTCGTGACCCCCTTGGCACCGACCCGGTGCCGCTCCCGATGCGATCGAAACCGAACCGGCCAGCTACGATTGCTGAAGAATTCAACCAGGCGCCTGCCCGAAAGGGACACGACGATGACACGCCGCCACGCATTTCTGATGATCGCTGCGACTGCCCTCATGTCGACCGCAAACCACGCATGGTCCGCGAGCCCTTGGGCCATTGCCTGCGGCGATGGTCGCGTCGATCAGATTCTCGACAACTTCGATGCAACTTGGGATACCTGCTGCACCGCGCACGCGTCGATTCCGATGCCGACGCAGCGCACGGTGGCTGGCTGCAGTGGCAACGCGCTGGCGCTGAGTTACGACCTGCGCAACGTTGCCCCCGTCGGCGGCGCGAGCTGGGTCGTCGTGCAGCGCTCCTTCGCCGCCGCGAAGGATTTGCGTGGCTACACGCATGTGCGGCTGGCGCTGAAGGGCTCGAACGTCGACAACCACGACAACGTCGAAGTCAAGCTCAAAGCGGCCAACGGGCTTTTCACCGCGCGGCTGGTCAGTGTGACCGACCTTCCTGAGTGGCGTGCCTTGTATATCGACCTGCGCGAATTCACCGGCAACGGTGCCCCCGATCTCAGCAGCGTGAGTGGACTCGAGCTCGCGCTGGTACGCGCCGAGGACAACGAGGTGTGGAACATCCCAGGGGTCGGCGGCAAGGCCGATCCGCACGCGGCGACGATGTACTTCGACGAGTTTGCAGTTGTAAACCTGAGGCCCGGCGGCCCACGGCGCGAAGTGCAAGCTACGTTCGAGCCGGTGGCGCCCGTACCCGCGATTCGCCAAGCGGCAGCGCGCGCGCTGGTCGAGCGCGTCGTCCCATCCGGGCCGGGCGCCGGCCTGGTTCCGGCCTGGTTCACCGAGCCGACGCCCAATTTCAACATCTACGCGCAGGCCGAAGCGCTGCTTGTCTTTTTGCACGAACACTCGCTGACTGGCGACGCAACCTACCGCGACGCTGCGCAGCGCTTGGGGGCGCGGCTGATCGCGCT
The DNA here is from genome assembly GCA_002425405.1 of Candidatus Accumulibacter vicinus. Lineage (GTDB taxonomy): Bacteria > Pseudomonadota > Gammaproteobacteria > Burkholderiales > Rhodocyclaceae > Accumulibacter > Accumulibacter vicinus. Next base: position 21,243 of record DIME01000128.1, on the reverse strand, counting down.
GCAGATCGCGCCCGATGCTGCCCAATCCGGGGCCTGGTTCACCGCGCATAGCCCGCAATCGGGTGTGCTTGCACCGCCGCAACGGACAACGCAGGCAGTGCCGTGCAACGGCAATGAGCGCGATATCCGCGATGTCGACGCCTGCCAGTGGATCGGCAACACTGGCTGGGCGCTGATTGCGCTGGCCAGGCTGCGACACAGTGGCCTGTACGAAAACGATCCGGCGCTGGCCGCCGCTATCGAGCGCGGCGCATCGTGGATCGTCGCGCAGATCGGCCGCACCGGCGGTTATGACGACATCACTTCGTTGGGCATCGAAGGCAATGTGTCGGCCTATTTCGGGCTGCTGGCGGCTGGGCGTGCGAGCGATGCCGAGCGACTGGGCCGCGGCATTTTCGCGCGCGGGTGGGATCCGATTCAGCACCGAATGAAGACCGGCGCGCGCGCCGAAGACGCGGCCACTGCGCTGGACGTGGCGGGCAGTTGGGGCGTGACGTTCCTGCGCGCGGTCGGCCGCAACGCCGAGGCGCTTGAATCGGCCGGGTTCACCTATTCGACGATGCGTGTGAACTCGTTCGATGGAACGCGTCGTGGCTTCGGTGACATTGCCGGGCCTTTCACCCCGGCGGTCGAATTCATCGGGCAAGCCGCCGCCGCGGGCATTCGCGATGCCAACCTCGTCATGCAGGAGGTGGCCGCGATGCAGATCCCTGCCGGCCGCGCATACGCTGGTGCATTTCCCGGCGCGGCCGACGCCTGGTACGGCGGATCGCTGCCCCCGTGGAACACGACGATGCCAGGCGTTTCGCCCACCGCGTGGGTGCACTTCGCGCACAGCGGTGACCCGTTGCTCGCGCTGCTGCAGCCGCGGGTAGGGGTTTCGCTCAACCAACGTCGTTTCCAACCCGGCGACGTGCTGACCCTGAACGCTCGGCTCTTGCCCGGGACGGCGGAAACGACGGTGGACGTGTACCTGGCGCTGCAGCTACCCGGCTGCACGACGTCGGCGTGCGCTCTGTTCTGGCAACCGAACAACAGCTTCACCCCAAGCCCGCTGCCGGTGCTGAAAAGCTGGGTCGTCGAGCGCTACGAAGCGCCGGTCTTCACCTATCGGTTCACGGGCAGCGAGCCGCCCGGACGGTACACATGGCTTGCCGCTTTCGTGAAACCCGGAACCGGCGAGGTGATTGGTTCGATTTCGCAGCCGTCGTTCGAATTCGGGCGTTGACGGAAGGGAAGGATAAGAAATCCAACGGTGCCAACGAGAGTATAGGAGCCGTCATCAAATTTACCGTGGGCAACGACCAGCGGCTGCATGGCCGGCAGGACGTTCATGCCGGCAGCCGGCACACCAGCATGTTGTTGGCAAAGGGCTTGCCCTCGTTCATCGGCAGCGTTTCGACGCAAAAGCCGAGCGCGTCGAGGAGTTCGGACCATTGCGCAAGCGTGCGCCCGTAGAGCTTCGCCAGGCGGTGGCCGCGGCAGAAGGTGACCGCGTGATCGACCCAGTTGCAGAGGTGGTAGGGAAGGCCGGCGCCGGCATCGCCGACGCGCGTGACGAACAGCCCGCCTGGTGGCAGTGCTGCCCGAATCCGCGTCAGGACGTCTTCCTGACGCGCGTGGTCGATGTAATGCAGCGCGTCGAGGATGGTGACGACCTCCGCATGGCCGAAATCGACTGCGCACATGTCGCCTTGCCGGATGTCGACGATCGGGTGTTGCTGGCCGAAGGCGCGCCGGGCGCGTTCGACATCCCTGGCCATCAGCTCATAGCCGCGCAGGCGCAGCGGCTTCGGGGCGGCCGCCCAGTCGCTCGGCCAGTGACCTTTCTCGTAGCGTGCGCGCGCCGCCAGCAGCCACGAAAACAGGCTGCCCTGGCCGCAACCGAGGTCGAGAAAGCACCCTTCGGCGGGAAAGATGCCGCGCCTGAGAAGTTCGCGGAAGATGCAGTCGCCGGACAGCTTGCCGCGCGCATAGTAGTAGGCGAAATGTCCGCTGGCACGGAAGGGGCGGCTGGCGTCTTCGAGCAGTGCGGACAGGAAGGGTTCGTTCATGCCAGAGCATTCGTCAGGGTGACGGGGTTGAGGCGATTCTCCGCGATGGCCTGCAGCAGCCGGGGCAGCACGGCGACGATCAGCGCTTCGCCGGTGGGTGTGCGCGCGGCGTGGCCGTCGTGCAGCAGCAGGATGTCGCCGGCGCCGAGATGGCGGGTCAGCCGCTGGAAGACGCGCTGCGGATCTCCCTCGCGGGTGTCGAAGGCGCGGCGTGTCCATGCCGCGAGTTGCAGATTGAGACGCGCCAGCACCGGGTCGAGTAGCGGGCTGCGCAGTCCCGCCGTCGGCCGGAAGAAGCGCGGCGCCTGACCGGTGATGTCGGACAGCGTGCTCTGTGCGGCCGCGATGTCGGCGTGCATGCGGCGCATGCCGAAGGCGGCGAAGGCGGATGAATGCGAGTCGCCGTGGTTCTCGACGCGGTGGCCGCGGCGGACGATTTCGCGGCAGAGTACGGGGAATCGGCGGGCGCGGCTGCCGATGCAGAAGAAACTCGCCGGCGCGCCAGCGATGTCGAGAAGGTCGAGGACGCGCGGCGTGACTTCCGGGTCGGGGCCATCGTCGATGGTCAGGGCGATTTCCCGGCGTGCGCTGGCCGCGGCCGGCAGGCGTGTCAGGTTGGCGCCGAGCAGGGTGCTGCGCGGCAGCAGGCCGGCCGTCGTCAGGATCAGGTGGTTGGCGGCCAGTGCCCCGAGCGCCCACGGCCAGTGGCCCGGCATTGCCAGGACGCCGAGCGCTGCTGCCCCGTGCAGGGCGAACGAGGCATGGATGGCCGGCGAGGGATTCCAGGGTCTTGGCATGGCTTCACGTCGGCAGGAGTCGCCGGTCGAGAAAATGTTCCCACAGGAGCAGCCAGACAGGCCACGTGTGACCACCGGGGACGACCTGGCTCGCGGTCGCCGGGAAGCAGCCGGCGATTTCCCGCAGGCCCGCGGCGAAGCGGTCTTCGGCCCCATAGCCGACGAAGACCGGGAAGTCGGCTGGCGGTTTCTGCAGCCACTGCCAGACGCGGAATTCGCAGTCGGCGAGTTGGTCGGCAGAGGGTTGCCAGTGGGCCAGTCCGCCAGCATCGGCGATGGCGTCGGTGGTGAGCCGGCTGCCCGGGTAGGGGGCGAGCAGACAAAGGCCATCGACGCTGCCCGGCGAATCGGCCTGCTGACACAGCGCCAGCAGGCCGCCGAGCGAGATGCCGCCCAGCCAGAGGTTCCGGCAACCTTGCGCGCGCGCCGGCGACAGGATTTCTTTCTGCAGTGCGGGCAGTGCCTCGCCGCTGGAAATCATTGCCAGGTCGAGGTCTACCGCCAGGAGGTCGAGCGGCAGGCGGCGGCGCGTGATGGCGCTGAAGAAACCGGCGCTGACGAAGTCCGCCGCGTTCATGTACGCGCCCGGCAGCAGCACCAGCCGCGTCGGTGCACCAGTGATCCGGCCGAGGGTTCGCAGAGGTGCGCTCATGCCTGCGGCGCCGGCTGGATGAAGCAGGCCGAGAGGAGCAGTGCCAGGACCGCGCCCGGGCCGACGGTGATGCCCAGCGCCTGCAGGACGGGCACCGGCGAAGTCGCCAGCGTGCCGAAGCCGATTGCGGTCGTCAGGCAGGCGATGAGCATCGAGGCGACCGTCCGCGGTTCGCCAGCCAGTCGGCCGCCGAGGCGGTCGAAAAAGAGGGCGTAGTTGGAACCGACGGCGACGATCAGCAGCAGGCCGACCAGATGCAGCAGTTGCAGGCGGACGCCGGCCAGATTGAGGGTGGCGGTGACCAGCAGGACCGTCAGCAGCAGTGGCACGATCACCCGCAGCACGCGGCGGGGCGAACGCAGGGTTGCGCCGAGCAGGCCAACGATGGCGACGAACCCCCCCAGCGAGAGGAGCCGTGCTTCGTCGAGGTAGTGCGCATACAGGTTGTCTACTTCGGTCTTCATGTCGATCAGCAGCGCACCGGAACCCGTCAGGGTCGCGCGCAAGGCCTCGGCGTCGAGCGCCTGCAGACGGTCACCCGACGGCGGCCGCAACGGCAGGAGGACGCTCCAGCCGTTGCGCCGCGGCAGCAGCAGGGCGTCCACGGCGAGCGCCAGACTGGTGCCGTGCAGCGCTTCCGGGCCGATGATCGGCGCCACGCGCGCGGCGTCGATGTCGCGCAGGAAGGGTTCGAGCTTGCTGGCGGCGAGCGGCGAATCGGCGAGTGCCAGCGGCAGACGCTCGCGCAGTTGCGCCGCTGACGGCAGGCTGGCGCGCCGCGCGAGCTGGGTTGCCGCACTGGGCAGGAAGCGGACCGGCGAATCGTAGCCGCCGATGACGCCGGCTGCGAGCAGCCGGTCGAGCAGGACGCCCGTACGTTCGGCGGCCTGCAGGGCCTGTTCGCGGTCGGCAGCGCTGACCACGACCAGCAGGCGGGCGTCGGGTGCGCCAAGGTCGGCGCGCAGCGCGCGGTCGGTGGCCAGGTCTTCGGTGCTGGCAGTGCTCAGGGCCGCGAGTTCCTGATTCCACAAGGGGTCAGGGTTGGCCATCAGACTGGCGGCGGCGAGCGTGGCGAGAACGATCAGCGGCCAGCGCAGCCGCGGCAGCCAGGCGGCGAGTCGTGCACACGCCTGGCCGAGCGCGCTCAGGTCGCGTGGCTCGACGCCGGCCGGGAGCAGTGGCGGCAGGACGAAACGCGTGACGGCGGCGGCGGTGAGCAGGCCGCTCAGCGAATACAGGCCGAGCTGGGCCAGCCCGGGAAAGCCGGACAGGAGGAGAACCGCGAAGCCGCAGACCGAGGTCAGTACGCCGAGACGGATCGTCGGCCAGAAGCGGGCGCGCCAGGTCGTGGTGTCGCCACGTTCGGTCTGGACGAAATAGTAGATCGAGTAATCGACCGCCTCGCCGATAAGCGCCGAACCAAAACCGACGGTGATCCCGAAAACCGTGCCGAAGGCAAGGCTGACGGCGACCATGCCGGCCAGCGCGCCGCTGACCACCGGCAACAAGCCGAGGCTCATCAGCCTGAACGAGCGGTAGACGAAAAACAGCAGGCCGGCGATGGCCAGCATGCTGATCAGCGACAGCCTGGCCACTTCCGCCTGGATGGTCGCCCGGGCATGCACGGCAAACACCGCCGGGCCGGCAATCTGCAGGTGGGCGGCCGGCACCCCGGCGGCTGCGCGGGCGGCTGCGAACTGCACGCGCAAGACATCGAGCGCCTGGGCCTGTGCGTCGGTGTCTGAGCCAAGGGCGGCGGTCTGCGCGAGCAGCACTGCCCGTTCGCCGTCGCGCGACGACCAGACGCCGGCGCGGCTGGCCGGCTGGGCGCCGGCATCGAGTCCGAAAAGCAGGCCGATCAGTTCGCCGGTCGGGTCCTGCGGCAGCAGCCGTTTGACCAGCAGGCCAGCGGGCGAAGACAGGAGGTCGATGCTCTCGGCGATCGCCGCGCGCAGGCCAGCGACCGAAAAACGTTCCGGCGTCACCGCCGGGCTGAGCAGGTAGCGATGGCGGAACAAAAACTCGCGGTCAGCGTCGTGACTGCGTGCTTCGCCATTGCGTACGGCGATGAACTCGGGCTGGCTGGCGAGCCGCGCACGCAGTTCGCGGGACAGCGCTGCCCGCTGCCCGGCATCGCCGCCGCTGATGCCCAGCATCAACAGTCGCGTGACTGCACCCTCCCTGAGCTGGTCGACGAGAACCTGCTGGCTGGCGCTGGGGTGTGCCGGCAGGAAGAACGACATGTCGGCCGAGAAGCGGCTGTGCCAGACGATCGCCGCGCCGGCGAGCATCGCCACCGACCAGAGAACGAAGGTACGGAGGGCGGGGACGGTCACTGCTCGGGGAGGTGCTCGATGCTGATCACCGCACGGTCACCGTCGGCCTGCAGATACTCGATGCTGTGGATGCGGTTGCGTTGGCCGGCGATACTGATCTTCTGAACGATGGCGGCAATTGCCTGGTCGCTTGGCAGCAGGGTGAGTGTCCAGCGCTCGCGGTTGCCGGCAAGGTGGAGCGCATAGTTCCTTTCGAGCGCCTGGCGGTTGCCGGTGAGCGCCCCGCGGATGCTGTCGACGAAGGCCCGGGCCTCCGGCTGGGCAGTCAGATCGATGCTCAGTTTCTGCTGGCCGCGCTCGATGGTGAGCCGGTCCTTGTCGAGCAGCAGCGTTTCCGGACGCGGCGTCAGTTGTCGCTTTTCTAGCCGGTCGGGCGTCGTGAAGCGCATTTCGCCACTCGCCACGACCGGCCGGTCGAGCAGCGCGAGGTATTTGGTCTCGACGAAGCGCGCCTTGCCGCTGCGCGTCCGGGCAAGCTCGTCCATCAGTTGCGCCAGATCCCAGGCGGCCAGCACAGGGGGGGTCAGCGCCGTCAGCAACAGGGCGGCGAGCAGTCGCTTCACCGCGCCTTCCGCCAGAAGTCGAAGAAGTTGAACCAGTTGTAGGGAGCCTGGCGGCAATAGTGCTCGAGGCGGGTGACGTAGCGGGCTTGCGCCGCGCGCATCGCCGCCTCTCTGTCGGGCGCCGCCACCTGCGAAAAATCGGCCAGCATTTCGAAGTGGATGCGGTAGCGGTTGCCGCCCAGATACAGCCCGGTCATGAAGAACACCGGCCGGCGCAGCATCGCTGCCATGCGGAACGGTCCGGTCGGAAAGGCCGCCGGCTGGCCGAAGAAGTCGTGTTCCTGGGTGGCCTCGTCGACCAGCGCGCGGTCGGCCAGCATGCCGACCAGATAACCCTTGTCGAGCTTGTCGCGTGCTTCGAGCATCGATTCCAAGCGGCCGAGGGGGATGATGTCCTGACCCGCCGCCGGATTGATCGCTGCCAGCGTGGCGTTGATCTTGCGGGCATTCTTTTCGTACATCAGCATCGCCACCTTGAGGCCGGCGCGACCGCGGGCGACCGCGCGCAGAACTTCGAAGCTGCCCAGATGGGCGCCGATCAGCAGTGCGCCCGGCTGCCTCGCCAGCGCCGCATGCAGGGCTTTGCTGCCATGCACCTCGATGTCGAACAGGTCGAAGCGGTCATTGAGCAGGTAGACCCGATCGTGGATCGTGCTCGCGAAGGTGAGGACGTGGCGGTAGCCGTCAGACCACTCGGCCCAACGTCCGAGTGATCGGCCAAGATAGTTTCGACTGGCGCGCCGTGCCTGTGGCGAAAAGAACAGGAAATACAGCACGATCCCGTAGAGCACCAGGCGGCCAACGCGCCGGCCGAAGGTCAGGGAAATCCAGACCATCAGCCGCAGGATCGCGAGATTGCTGCGCTCCCGCTGGTGCAGCCAGGCGGCGGCGTGCTGTCCGCTGCTCATCGGCCCGGTTTCAGGTGGCCGGCAGCCACTTCGCGTCCGTCGGCGAGGACGGAGAAGGCGATGCTCGCGTCCGGTCTTTCATGCAACTGGAAAGTCAGCGCCTGGCCTGGGCCGACGGGGCTGAAGAATTTGGTCTGGGCGATCTCCCAGGCGACGGCCGGTCTGCCCAGCAACGTTTCGGCGAAGTGCAGCGCGCGGTCGAGCAGAACGACGCCGGGGACGATCGGCCGGCCGGGGAAATGACCGGAGAAGGCCGGGTGTCCGGCGGCAACGATCCATTCGAAATCAGCGCGACGCATCGCGGAAAGTCGTCCGGCAGGATTCGTACAGCGCCTGCAGGTCGGCGCGCGGCAGTTTGCCGGTGCTGTTGCGCGGCAGTGCATCGACCAGGAACAGGGGTCGTGGCAGGAAGGCCGGGTCGACCCGTTGCCGCAGCCGGGCGAGCACTTGTCGCCCGGTCAGTTGCGGTGCTACGGCGAACGCGCACAGGCGTGTGATGCCGTGCGGCGAAGCGGCGTCGGGCTCGAAGAAAGCGCCATCGACGACGCCGGGGATGGCCGTGATCTGGTGGTCGAGGTAGGCCAGCGAGCTGCGCTTGCCGGCAATGCTGATCAGGTCGGCGTTGCGCCCGAGCAGCATGAAGCGCCCGTCGGGCAACAGCTCGATCTCGTCGGCAAGGGCGACACGGCCTTCGATATGCCCGCCGAAGGCGACGATCCGGTCGCCCTCCCGTTCCAGACAGACCCCGTCGAGCGGCTGCCAGGCAGGGTCCGCGAGCAGGCGCCGGCTGGCCAGCTGACCGCTTTCCGTACACCCGTAGATCTCGTGCAGCGGGGCGCCAAAACGGGATTCCGCTGCCGTGGCGAGTTGCCGCGAGAGCGGGGCGGTGGCCGACAGCAGCTGCTCCACGGTCGGTAGTTCGACATCGGCGGCAAGCAGCGTGCCGAGATGAAAAGGCGTGCTGACCAGGAGTCTGGGTGGCGGTACGGACTGCAGCGCGCAAACGATGTCCTGTGGATAGAAGGGCTTGCCCGACCAGAACGGCGAATGGCCGTGTAGGGCGAGCAGCACCGTCGATTCGAATCCGTACATGTGCTGTGCTGGCACGGTGCCGACGATCGTGTGCCGAGGTCCGTGCAGCAGACCGAGCCGGCTGGCCTCGGCGCGGGCGTTGCGGACGAGCGATCCCCAGGATTTGGCGTGTGCAACCGGCAGGCCGGTCGATCCCGAGGTGTAGGCCATGATCGCGACCAGTTCGGCGGGGATGTCGGGGATTCCGGCGATGGCTTCGGGAGGAGCGGCCAGTCGGTCGGGGAAGTCGACGCGCGGCAGGTCGAGACTGTCAAAAGCGCTGTCGCAGAGGCAGAAGACGTCCGGATGCTGGCGCCGGATCTGGCGTAGCGTTTCGACCGATTGGGACGATGGCTGCAGGCTCGTGCGCCCTCCCAGCAGGCCAGCCGCCAGCCCGACGCTGAAGCGATAGCGATCCTGGCAGAGGTTCAGGAAATACTGGCTGGTCGGCAGGATCGCGGCCAGTGCCGACACGCTGGCCAGGAAGTCGCGCACGGTCGCCGGGCCGCCGGGCAGGTAGGCAAGGATGTCGTCGAGGCTGCTGTGCCCGAGCAGCGGCACCGCGCTCATCGGTCGTTCGCCAGGGATCCCGGTTGGCGTACCGCCTCACGGTAGCCACGGATGGTATCGGCAATCCGGGTACGGTCCGCCGGTGGCAAGACACGATGGCGAACCAGGTACTCGCCGGCAAACATCAGGCCCAGGAGGGGCATGGTCAGAAGATTGGCAAAGATCGACCAGACGGTCGGCGATGCAAACAGGAAGAGGGCGGTCGACAGGCTCGCAGTCACCCCGAAAAAGGCCGTCCAGGCGATGGTCACCTGCCGCGTGTAGCGCAGCTGGGCGTCCGAAACGACGCCGTGGTGGGCCAGACGGGCGAAGCGGGTGACCAGCGGCTCGCCCTGGCCGATCAGGCTGCGTCCGAACAGCAGGCCAAGCGCCAGGTTGGTGCCCGCGTGCTGGAGGTAATACAGGAGGGCAACATTGTGCCGTAGCGCCTGCCATTGCCAGGCGAGCACGAGGGTCGCAGCCAGTCCGCCGGTTGCCGACAGCCACCGTTGCCGCGGGTCCACCCGCCACAGCAGGAGGACGACAACGGCCACGATCGGCGCGCTGGCCACGGCAATGGCCAGATCGGAAGCACCTTCGCCGGCGCTAGTTTCGTGCGCGAGCCATGTCCAGGCGATCAACAGCCCGGTCAGGCCGCTCACGCGCAGGAGGTTGGCCGGGGTGATCACGGTCATTTCGTTCGTTGGCTGGCAATGTGCGCTGCCAGCGTGCGCAAGGACGAGAAGATGCGCACGTTGTCGTCGTTATCCGAACGCAACTGAAAACCATAGCGCTTCGAGACGACCAGCGCGACCTCAAGGACATCAATCGAATCCAGCCCGAGTCCTTCTCCGAACAGCGGCGCATCCGGTTCGATGTTCCCCGGATCGAGGTCCAGATTGAGCGCCGAGACGATCAGGTCGGCGACTTCCGCCAGGAGGGCTTCGGCTGTGAGGGGGCTGGTTTCTTGGGACATCACGTTTTTCCCGTGGAGTTATTGCGTGGCGGCGCGAAAGGCGAGCACCGCGTTGCTGCCGCCGAATGCGAAGGAATTCGAAAGCGCCGTACTGAGTGGCTGATCACGTCGGGTGACGCTGACATGGTCGACGCCAGCACATGCCGGATCGATCGTATCGAGGTGAGCCGTGGGTGGAATGGCCTGCTCGCGCAGGGAGAGAATGGTGACGATGGCCTCGATGGCTCCTGCGGCGCCGAGCAGATGACCGTGCATCGACTTCGTGCCGCTCACCGCGGGTCTCGTCCCGCCGTCGCCAAAGACCGTGCGGATCGCTTCGATTTCCACCGGGTCGCCTTCGATGGTTGCCGTTCCGTGCGCATTGATGTAGTCGACTTCCTGCGGGTTCAAGGCGGCATCGGCGAGCGCCGCGCGCAGCGCACGGATCTGGCCGTCGGCCTTCGGATGGACCAGATGCGCATGGTCGCAAGTGGTGCCATAACCGATGAGCTCACCGTGAATGCGTGCCCCGCGCCTGTGCGCATGCTCCCAGTCCTCGAGCACCAGCGCAGCACCGCCCTCGCCGAGCACGAGCCCGTCCCGGTCTTCACTGAAAGGCCGGCAGGCGATGGGGGCCGTCTTTTCGTCACCGCTGGCCAGTACGCGCAAGGCATCCCAGGCACGCGCCACGCCGTAGGCCTGCGGCACGTCCGAACCCCCGGTGAGCATGATCGGCGCCTCACCACTGCGCACCCGTCGGAAAGCCTCGCCGATGGCGATGCTCGAAGACGCACAGGCGACGGTATGGCTCATGCTGACGCCGCCCAGGCCAAGCTGGATCGAAATGTGGGCATTGGCCGCGTTATTCATGCCGAGAATGACGGAGAGCGGCGAAATCCGTTCGCGGCCCTTTTGCCACAGTTCCTTGTACCCCTTTTCGTAGGCCAGTGTGCCGCCCAGAGCCGTTCCCCAGGAGACGCCCCAGCGCTCGCGGCTTTCGGCGTTTTGCCGCCGGTCGAGGCCGGCGTCGTCCCAGGCCGCGAAAGCGGCAGCCATCCCCAACTGGGCGAAGCGGTCCATCGTCCCCGCCAGTGCCTTGCCAAGTATCGCGCTGGCCTGAAAACCGGGGCAGGTGACGAAAGGGATGGCCAATGCTCGCGGCACCTCGTCGAGACGGAGGAGGCGAACCGCCGATTCGCCGCTCAGAATGCGCTGGAAGAAGTCCGCAAGACTATCGCCAAACGGGCTGACCAGGCCCAACCCTGTGATGGCAACGCGACGCCGGCTCATGACTCAAGACTGATGTTCGCCGCGCAGCCGATCCATCAGGCCTGCCATTTCGCTGACGGTTCGCGGAGTCTTCAGATCTCTTGCCAGGGTGATGCCGAAGCGTTCCTCGAATTCGAACATCAGTTCGAGAACCATGAACGAATCGACCCCCAGGTCGTCCAGAAGCGCATCCGGAGTGATCTTCTCCGCTTCGACACCGAGTCGTTCTTGCAGGAATTCGCGTATCACTGAAAGGGAGTCCATAATTGTCCGATTCTATCCGATTGTCGCCCTCCCGCCAACGCTTTGCCACGGTAAATCTGTTCAACGCCAGCCGGGTTCCCTCTGAGGCAGTCGGTGGGCAAGGGCGGTTCAGGAAGTCGCCAGATCTTGTGATAGAGTCCTCCCCATGTCCCGCGTTGAATCTGCTGATCGTCCAGTCGCCGGCCCTGACGTGGCGCTGACCCAGCGCGTCCTGCTCTGGCTCGCGTATGTCGCCTTCGTCGTCTATGGCAGCCTGGTGCCACTGGATTTCCGTCTGCTGCCGTTTGATCAGGCCTGGGCGACCTTCAAGCAGTTACGCATGTTGCAACTCGGCGTCGAGAGCCGGGCCGACTGGATCGCCAATGGCGTGCTCTATGTTCCCGTAGGCTTTCTTAGCGTGGCCCTGTTTGGCTGGAACAAGGGTCTGCGGGCGCGCTTCCCCCTGATCGTCGGCACGGCGCTGTTCTGCTTTGCACTGGCGCTGGCGGTGGAATTTGCCCAGTTGTTCTTTCCCCCGCGAACGGTGTCACGCAACGACGTGATCGCCGAGGCCATCGGCAGTGTCGTGGGGATCGCGCTGGCCTTCCATTGGTCGGCGTGGTTTCGCAAAGTGCTTGCTGCCCTGACCGGGAACCTGGGCCAGCTAGCCAGCCGCGCGCTACAGGCCTACGCGGTGGCCTACCTGTTGTTCAGCCTGTTCCCCTTCGATTTCCTGCTGTCGAAAGCCGAACTGGCGGCCAAGGTGCAGTCCGATGCCTGGGGTTGGTTGTTTGCCGAACAGGGCACAGGCCGCGGCCCGGTCATTCTGATGGCCAAGTTAACGGCCGAGATGCTTGCCGTCCTTCCCCTGGGCCTCATGCTCGGCCGCTGGAACCTCGCCAGAGAGCGTTCTGCAACCCGTCATGCCGTGCTCTATGGCATCGTCCTGGGGCTGGCCATCGAAACGGCGCAGTTCTTCATTTTTTCGGGCTCCAGCCAGGGCGCCTCGCTGCTGACCCGCGCCATCGGCATGTATGGCGGCGCTCGTCTCTGGCAGGACCGGATTTCCCTCCATGATCTCCATCTCCAGCCCAGGAGCAGGAAGCTGGCCTTGCCACTCGGCCTGCTTTACCTGCTCGCGCTGGTGGCGGTAAACGGTTGGTTCGATCATGCCTGGCACGGCGCGGCGGTCGCCAGCCGTACGCTGGCCGAGGCCCGCTTCCTGCCATTCTATTATCATTACTACACCACCGAGCACGCGGCCCTGATCAGTCTGGTATCGGTGGCCTTGATGTACGCCCCGATCGGGGTGCTGGCCTGGCTGCGCTGGTGGTCGCCGGCCATGGCACTGTGGGTCGCCACCCTGGCTGCGACCGGCATCGAGTCGAGCAAACTCTTTCTTGCCCACCATCCGGACCCGACCAATCTCCTGATCGGTGCCATTGCGGCCTGGTCGGTGACCAAGCTTCTGCAAGGTCTGGAGCAGGCCTCGGCGGGAACCCGGCAGGCCGGCCTCACGGTCGTGGCCCGGCCTGGCAAGCGGGCGTCGGCGGACAGTGCCGGCCGCGATTCGAGGCGCACCTGCCTGGCCCTGACCACGATCCTGGCGGTGGCGGCCTGGATCGTCATCGATTTCCCTTTCTATCCCGGACTTCTCGCGCTGCTGCTCCTGTGCTATGCAGCACTGCTCTGGTTCCAGCCTGGCTTGCTCTGGGCAGCGATTCCGGCCGCCATCCCGCTGCTCGATCTGGCCCCCTGGAGCGGGCGTTATTACCTGGATGAATTCGATTTTCTGGTCATCGTCAGCCTGGCGGTCGGTTATGCCCGCATTCGGCCGGCGCCCAAGGGTTCCTGCCGCGATGTGCCGGGTCTGGCGGTGGCCTGCCTGCTGGCTTTGACCTTTACCGTCAGCACGCTGTACGCCGTGCTTCCGATGGCGCTGCCCGATATCAACAGCTTCTCCAGCTACTACAGCCCATTCAATGCCCTGCGCATTGCCAGAGGGGCGTTGTGGGCACTGCTGCTGTTCGCCCTGATGCACCGCTTCACCGCTGCGGGTCATGATGTTCGCCCGGTTTTTGCAGCCGGCATGGGGGTGGGACTCGCCGGGACAATCGCAGTGGTGATCTGGGAGCGCATGCTCTTTCCCGGACTTTTCAATTTCACCGACACCTACCGGGTCACCGGACCCTTTTCCCAGATGCATACCGGGGGTGCCGATATCGAAACGTATCTGACGGCTGCGCTGCCTTTTGCCTTGCTGCCCATGGTGCAGGCCCGTCCGCTCGCCGCACGGCTGGCCAGCGGATTGCTGCTGCTCGGCGCCAGCTATGCCATCATGGTGACCTTTTCACGGGCAGGGTATGCCGGCTTCGCTTTGGCCCTGATCATCGCCTGCCTGTTGATCCTGCCATGGCGCTGGCTGAACGCCGCGCGCAACACGGCCAGGGGCCCTGCGCCGACCCCCATGCCGGGCGAACCGGCGTTTGCTCCTGACTCCCGGCGATCCAGGGTCTATCGGTGGGCGGCGGCTGGGCTACTGTTAGCCCTGGCCGCGGCGGTAGCCGTTCCGATCTACAGCGGTGCCTTTGCGCAGCAGCGAATCTCGGCCATCGGCCAGGATCTGGCCGCGCGCCGGGCCCATTGGGCGGATACCCTGGCCATGCGCGACCAGGGACTGATCACCGCCCTGTTGGGAATGGGGATCGGCCGCTTCCCGGAGACCCACTACTGGCGCAGCAGCGAGCCCAAGGCGACCAGTTATCGCCTGGAGAGCGAGCGTGGCAATACCTTCCTGCGGCTCGGTACGGGAAATCCCCTGTACATGGAACAGTTCATTCTCATCGCAGCCGGTGAGGAATACCTGCTGCAGCTTGGCGTTCGCGGCCCCCAAGCGGGGAAGGGGGTTTCCGTCTCCCTGTGCGAGAAACTCCTGCTCACTTCAGGGCGTTGCGTATTCAAGACTGCCGACCTTGCCGAAGGGGACGGACAATGGCAGTCACAGCAGTGGCACCTGTCCAGTGGCGAACTCGGTAGCGGCGGGTGGCTGGCACGGCGGCCGGTCAAGCTATCGCTTGCCAACGCATCGCAGGGCCGTGTGGACGTCGATAATGTCCGTCTGCTGGCAGCAGACGGAACCCGGATCAGTCACAATGGCGACTTCGAACAGGGGCTCGATCGATGGTTTTTCAGCGTCGACCAGGACCTGCCCTGGCATGTCTGGAGCATGCCGGTGGCCATCCTGTTCGACCAGGGCTGGCTCGGCCTCGTGGCCATGGCGGCCCTGATCGGGCTGGGGATGACACGCACCGCCCGCCGCGCATTGACGGGTGATGCCTGGGCTGGCGCCGTTCTGGCCGCCTTGTCGGGGGTCCTGGTGATCACGCTCCTCGACACGGTCATCGACGCGCCGCGATTCCTTCTGCTGCTGTTGCTGCTGACCTGGACGGGGTGGGCTGGCGGAAGCAGGGCGGATCGGGGGGCGCCGTGAGCGTGATCGGGCCGGCAATCACAACGGTTCCGGCAATGTTCCGAGCACTTCCCGGTCGGTTCGCTGTCGGAAATTTTTACACTTGCAAGAGGGAAGAAGCTGACTGCCAGGATAATCAGTTGATTGTATTGGAGTTTTATAACGGGCACGAATAATGCTTCAAACAGCTGTCTGTCTTGTAATCCCACATGAAAGGGTCGAACATGAAACGATCTCGTGCAGCCTTGCTTTACGCCATTTCGGCGGCCGGCCTGCTTGGCTTTTCGGTCCCGGCATCGGCCGACTTCAGCGGTTACTATGGTGTCCCCGGTAGCTGGGCGCTCACCAATTCCTGCGCTTCTCCCAGCGAGTGTGGAACGGGAACCTACACTTCGGGCGCCCCGGCCTCGGTCACGGTGATCGGCTCCGATGTGATTGGCGCTGGCGCGGCTGATCCGTTCTCTTCCCGGACCAGTTTCACGATTAAAGCCGGGGGGGCTGGGCTGGTCCACTTCGACTGGAGCTACGTCACGCTAGACGAAGGCGATCCCTTCTCGATACCACCTATACCCGGTGCGTTTTTTGATCCCGCCGGTTATATGTTGAACGGTACCCCGGTACGGCTGACTGATACCGCAGGGGCAGCCAGTCAGGGCGGGTCGTTGGATTTTTCCGTTGTCGCGGGGGACGTGTTCGGTTTCTACGTCGAGTCGATCGACAATCGTGGGGGGGCCGCGATGATCACGATTTCGAACTTTCGGGCTCCGCTACCGCCGCCGGGACCACTTCCAGAACCGTATTCCATCGCCCTCCTCGCTTTAGGGTTGGTCGGTGTGGCGGCATCGCGCAAGCGAAGGCCGGTTTGAATTATTGTCTGGTCTGAATTTCTGAATTCTTTGGATGATCAAGAACACCCCGCCGCTCGGCCCGTTCCGAGCCGGTTGCGGCGGCGGCCAGAAAATGCCGACCCACCCCGTGTCGGCCGCTGATCGCATTGTGCTGCAGCCACCCATGCTAGGGACTGGCGCCAGCCTGACCCGCACTGGCCAAGATTGACAGCGACCAAACCGCGTCGGCCGAGCATTTTTCATTTGAGAAACCGTCCCGTCCCATTTCATTCCTGAAGGTCATTGCGATGAAAACTTTGATTGTTGGAGTCACTCTCGGTGTTGCCTTAGCCGGCTTTTCACCCAGTGTGCTGGCGGGGTGTAGCACTGGACGCGTCAATGAGCCAGCGCTCACCACCTTGTTGAAAGACAATACCGTGTGTGTTCCGCCCGGAACCGTGCCCACCATGGAAGCTCAGGAGCTTCATCAGTCCGGAGGCAAGCTGATCGACTACAAGCGAGGTCCCTCAGACAAAGTCGATCCTTCGGCAGAGGTGGGTACCTGGACGGTGACAGGCTCCAATCGTGGCGCTTTCGTCACGCACAACTATGGCAACGGCCGCATCTACACGTACTCGGTCTATAACAACGGCGATGGGACGCACAGCTTCTGCAGCGGGGGGGCCGAGATCAGGGCCAAGATCAAGCTGGGTGGCGGCGCCTGTTGAGGGATCACTGACGGCACGGGCCGTACAGAGGCGGTCTGAATTCAGTCCTGACCAGACTGCCCATGGCCCTGCGCCCCAGCCACCACTTCCTGCCCGAAGTCAAAGCGCAGTACGAGGCGCAACCCTATCCGGCCCGCGATCCGGCCGACGAAGGCAGGCGCCTGGTGCAGACCTGGCTCGACGACCTGCCGATGGTCAACCACTACTGCTTTGCCGGCCGGCAAACGTTCCGCGATCATTTCCGGGTGCTGGTCGCCGGCGGCGGCACCGGCGATGCGACCATTTTCCTGGCCGAACAACTCAAGGGCACCAACGCACGCATCGTCCATCTGGACATCAGCCAGGCCAGCCTGACGATTGCACGGGAACGCGCACGGGTACGCGGGCTGGGCAATATCGAATGGATCGGGGATTCACTGCTCAACCTGCCCCGCCTGGCGCTGGAGCCTTTCGACTACATCAATTGCTGTGGCGTGTTGCATCACCTGGCCGATCCGAATGCCGGTCTGGAGGCGCTGCGCGCCGTTCTCAAGCCCGATGGCGCGATCGCCCTGATGCTGTATGCGAGAGCCGGCCGCACCGGCGTCTACCAGATGCAGGAACTGCTGCGCATGGTCAACGACGGCGAATCCGACCTGGCACGCAAGATCGCCAACACCCGGCAGATCCTGGACAGCCTGCCGGCCAGCAACTGGTTCCGGCGTGCAGAAGATCTCTACCACGACCACCGGCAGGGCGACGCCGGCCTGGTCGACCTGCTGCTGCATCCGCAGGACCGCGCCTATTCCGTAGATGAACTGTTCGACTGGCTGGCGCGGGACGCCGATGGGAACGGCCACGGCCTGCATCTGCAATTCACCGACGTGCAGCGCGGCCGCGCGCCTTATCTGCCGCACATGGTGCTGGGCGCAAAACCGCCAGACATCCTGCGCGCGCTGCGCCAGTTGCCGCGCCGGCGGCAATATGCCATGGCCGAGTTGCTCGGTGGCAGCATCACGATGCACGTGCTCTACGCGACCTCCAGTCCGGCCAGCACCGCGCCGTATGGCCATGCCGAGTACATCCCTTTCTTCTTTCATGAGCCACTCGATGGCGAAACCGCCGCGCGGGTATTCGGCAGTGGCCGTGGTCAGCCGTTTCTGCTGCAGCACCAGCATTCGGGCGTCGCGCTGACCGTCAATCCCGGCCGCTACGGGCCGCAGATCCTGCGCCTGATCGATGGCCGGCGCAGTTTCGGCGAGATCTTCGAACGGTTCCGCCGCGACTGGCACGGCAAGGCCCAGGCGCCAGACGATGGCACCCTGTTCGCAGATTTCTCCGAGACCTACGACACGCTCAATGCCATTGAACGCTTGCTGTTGCGGCATCCGGCGACCGATCCGGCGCCCGCCGGCCGATAGGCCGGAACGCGCCCGGACCTGCGCCGCGCACGCCAGATGGCGGGAGACCTTCTTCGTTCCGCAAGACGATTCAGGGCTGTCTTCGATGCAGCCCTGTCCTTCGTCTACCTCCTCGGGGCCAGCCTGGCCTTCCCCAACGGCCTGGTCATCCCGCTGCTCAGTGACTTTCTCGAACACGCATCGGGGGATAGCGAGGCGCAAAAGCAGGAGGGCGAGTTGCGCGCCTTTGGCTGTTTGAGCGAGCGGCTCAAGACCTTCTTCCCCCGTCTGCCCAAGACCGTTCTCCAAGCACGGCGCACTCAGCGCCGGAAAAGGCTCGCCGGGCGATCCGACCGGAGCTCCAACGACCTGACCCTACACCATCCGCGCCGCAAGCCTGAATTCCGGCCGGCGCCCGAATGACGATCTCTCGAAGAGAACAAATTTATCCTGGTCATTCAGGCGTTTTCTTTGACGGCGCGAAGTCGATTCGATATACTTTGGAAATTGTTGGCCAAGTAGCTCAGTTGGTAGAGCAGCGGACTGAAAATCCGCGTGTCCGTGGTTCGATTCCGCGCTTGGCCACCAACCAAAACAAGCAGTTAGCCCGACTTAACACGTCGGGCTTTTTGCTTTTTATTCCTGTGTAGGCGCTGTGTAGGTTTTTCGCTAGCACCCCGGCAGGGGCGTCGTTCGTTCAGCGCAGAGTTTTTGATCTTCAGGGTGCTGCGCGACGCACCTGTGGCCCCAGATTCTGGATTGAATGGTCACTGCGGTTCATTCAACGCGGATCCACAGTTTGGACTTCAACCGAGAAGGGGCCGGCGGCCTTTCGACTGCCAGGCCAGGTACCCTACTTCTGGACCGAGACCCTCGTCTCGAACCGCCCCTTCTGCCGATAGGCCTCAAGATTGACGCCCTGCAGCTCAGGCACCCGCTTGTAATCGACGTTGCCCTGCTTCCAGTAGCGAGTCACGGAAACACCGAAACCGGCCTCGCTCGGATGGGTGTTCAGTTCGAGCAAACGATCCTTCGCTGAATCGAGTCGTGCAACCAGTGCATCGGCGTCACGTTTCAGGCTCACGTATGCCTCTGCCGCCAGCCGCCAGTCTTCGTCCTTGCGGATCACCTTGTCCCGCTCGGTCAGTTCCGGTGGCGTGTCCGTTTCCAGGCAGTGCATGAAGCCATCCCAGGCCTGCTGTATCCGCTTCCAGCGAGCCGGGTCCGGCGCCACCTCCAGCAAGAGACCCTGCTGTTGCTCACCGTCAAAGACGTACAGATGCGCCATAGCCGCCTTCGATACCATCAACTGGTGTTCGATCTGCCAGTCGTAGTGAGCGGGTACCTGGCCATCGGCAACGGCCTTCCAGAGGGTGGAAGCGCCTCCCTTCACCGGGCACTTGATCTCCAGAATCAGCTCACCGTCGAAGGTCAACCCGTCGAGACTGGCCGAGTATAGGCCATCGACCAATACCAGCGGCTGCATGACATGGCCGGTGAGGGCCTCGTAGGCAGCGCGGGCCTGTGGCTCCAGCGCCGTACCACGCGCCATGGCCGCATTGACCTCGGGCTGCCGGCGACCGGTGCGCAGTTCCCACAGTTGATAAGGCGTCTGCCACGGTGAAGCGCCCATCACCACCGCCGTTTCGGAAGCGTTGCGACACTTCGCCCGGTGCTCGTGCCATTCCGGGCTGCCCTGGACCAGTTTGACGATGGTGGTCATCACGCGGCCCTCCGCTTCTTCGTTTCAAGTGCCGCGATGACACGGGTCACCTCGCTCCTGGGAATGGTCTCCAGCGAGTCGAAGCCAAAGTACGCCAGCAACTGCGCGACCTGGGTACCCGTCTCGGCGATCAGCCGCTCGATGACCTTCTTCTGGGCAGCGGTCAGGAAATTCTCTGATCCCGGCTGCGGGGTTTCACGATCCTCCTTGGTTGGCAAATTCGTGACCTTGGCCGGCACAGCGGTGCGCCTGGGCTTGACCCCAGGTACCGGGACCTCGGGGCTTCCCTCGCCGGTCTTGCCGGAGTTGCCGGTGTTCCCGGCATCTTCCAGGTCAGGCAGGTCCTCGCCAGCGTAGATCGAAAGCCCCAGCCCATGTAACGCGATGGCCTTGACCAGGCAGCGCTGGATCGAGGTGTTGATGTCGAACGGCGTCGGCGCCAGGATCGGCCGGTTCTTGTTGTCCAGGACCGGATGAATCTGACTCAGTGTCACGCCTTGCACCGTCACCGCGACCTCGACGAAGAAGCCGAGTTCGCTCGACAGGTAGGGCAGCCCGTCGAAGCGGCGCACCTCCCAACTGGCATCGGGATCGGCAAGACGTAGTTGCGCCACGGCGAAGGGCCAACTGAGATACGAGAACAGGCCTTTCTTCTCGACGTGCTTCGACACATCGATCTGGAACAGGCGGCGGAAGGGATTGGTTGAATGGGACGTGTTTTCCATGATGAACTCCAAAAGAGAACGCGAGAAACGACAACGCCCGACCGGCACAGGGCCAGGTCGGGCGTTGTCAGGGAACCGCCGGAATGGCGGCGATCAGGGTTGCGACGTTGTCAGATTTAT
>DIME01000128.1:0-502 GCA_002425405.1 Candidatus Accumulibacter vicinus | reverse complement strand
ATCAGCGCAGCCGGGAAATCCGGGAGGTTTCCACAGGCTTTTTCGACGATCTATCCACAGAATTTGTGGATGAGCCGGCTCTCCACAGCCTGTCCTCAGCTTTATCCCCAGACTTGTCCACAGCGTCTGTACGCTTCAGGCAGCGAGCGGCATGGCGTCGGCCGGGGTGATCAGCCCGGCGTGTTCAAGCAGATAGTCGGCTGCCTTCTGGGCTTGCGCGGAAGCGGTGAACACCGCGCGCTTGTCGCGCTTGAGGACTTCCAGCCAACTGGCGATGTAGTTCGCGTGCTGCACCTGACCTTCAAGCCGGCAGTGCGCGGCCAGGAAGGCCGCACCCATCTCGGCGATCAGCTCTTCCATCGCGTACGCCGATTCGCCAAAGCGCTTGCCGAGCTTCCTGCCGAGGCGAGAGGCGTGGCCCGTCCAGGGGCAGAGCTCATGGAGGGCCGGGCTGTAGTAGCTCGCCTGGTCCCGGAGGGGGGAACGGGGGGGCGGGGGGGGG
>DIME01000179.1 GCA_002425405.1 Candidatus Accumulibacter vicinus | reverse complement strand
GCGAAAAGTGTCGAACTCGGGTTGCCCCGGCTGTGGCACACCGTCTTGTGTCCGTCACCCCACTCGGGCAGGTGAGCGTAAATGTCATACTCGTCCGTATAGACGGTCGTACCAGGGGCGATGGTGGCCAGGATCAACGGCTTGAGGGTCGTCTGCTGAACGTTTTCGAGCATCCGCACCCCCTCTTCGCCGCGTTGGAACATCCCGAAGACCGATGGCTTCTCTTTTCAGACCCAACTCCTGCCCGATCTGCTCGTTGGAGACGTTCAGGCCCATCCGGTACAGGCACAAGATCCACACCCGAGTGGCGGGTGGTGACCCGCGAAGATGTCCCGGTCAAGTCGTCAAAGTAGCGCTGGCAAGCCGTGCAGCAGCGATATTTTCGGCGCGACGGCTGGGTCGTGTCATGCCCTTGCCGGGTCACTTCGGGCGACGCACAATGCGGACAGCGTACTCCCTCCGGCCAGCGCCGTTCGCGCACTTCGTCGTAACACTTGGCATCGTCCAGCAAGTTCTGAAGGTAGAGCATCGGGCCAACATCATCAAGACATAACAACCCAAAATTCTATCGGAATGGCGGCCTGCCCCCGCGCAAATCTTCAGCCATCCGAAACACATAAAGAGCCATTCTGAATTCGCCTGTCCGATAAATCCTAACGGATTCCACCCTCTTCCCTCTTTCGTCTTCATCCATGCCGGGGATGCCTGTAACAACCATGACGATTAGGCCACCGCGAACCCTGGGCGGGTGAGCGGAACTCACCCTCAGACCTCTGCGCCGATCAGGGCGCCGTTTTCTTCCATCCACGCGCGCCGGCCGGCCGACTCGCCCTTGGCCATCAGCATGTTCATCACCGGCCTGGCGGCCTCGGCGCCGGGCATGCGAATGCGCATCAGGCGGCGCGTGTCGGGCGACATCGTCGTCTCCCAGAGCTGCTCGGGATTCATTTCGCCGAGTCCCTTGAAACGCGAGATCGCCAGCGCCTCCGGCTTGATGCCCTCGAGTCGCAGGCGGTCGATCACCGCTTCGCGCTCGTCGTTGTCGAGCGCATAGATCTTGCGCGGCGGGCGCGTCTTGCCCTGGCCGGGGACATCGAGGCGATACAGCGGCGGTTGTGCAAAGTAGAGATGACCGTTCGCGATCAGCTTCGGAAAATGGCGATAGAAGAGCGTGCACAGGAGAACCCGGATATGCGAGCCGTCGACATCGGCGTCGGTCATGATCACCACCTTGCCGTAGCGCAGGTTGAGCAGCACCGAATCGGGCGCATTCGCCGGATGCGGATCGATGCCGAGCGCCACCGCAATATCGTGCACTTCACGGTTGGCAAACAGGCTGCCGGCTTCGACCTCCCAGGTATTGAGCACCTTGCCGCGCAGGGGCAGGATCGCCTGCAGTTCCTTGTCGCGCCCCGATTTCGCCGAACCGCCGGCAGAATCGCCCTCGACCAGAAAAATCTCGTTGCGGCGGGTATCCTCGCTCTGACAATCCGAGAGCTTGCCGGGCAGGATCGCGACTCCGGACTGCTTGCGCTTCTCGACCTTCTGACTCGCCCGCGTGCGCGCCTGCGCCGCCCGGATGGCGAGTTCGGTGATCTTCTTCGCGGCTTCCGGATGTTCGTTGAGCCACAGCTCGAAGGTGTCGCGAACCATGCGCGCGACGAGTGCGACCGCATCGCGCGAGTTCAGGCGTTCCTTGGTCTGCCCCTGGAACGAGGGATCGAGCATGCGTACCGCGAGAACGAAGCTGGCACGCGAGAAGACATCTTCGGCCGCGAGCTTGACGCCCTTGGGCAACAGCGCGTGGTGCTCGGCAAAGCTTCGGATGGCGTCGAGGGTGGCCTGTCGCAGGCCGGCCTCATGCGTGCCGCCGGCGGTTGTCGGAATCAGGTTGACGTAGGATTCGCGCGCCAGACTGCCCTCGGCCGTCCAGCAGATCGCCCAGGCCGCCCCCGATCCGACCGGGAAGTTCTCGTCACCCTTGGTCGCGTACTTCTCGCTGCTGAACACCGGCGCCACCACTTCCCCGTCGATCAGCTCGCTCAGATACTGCAGCATGCCCTGGGCAAAGCACCACTCGGTGGTCCCGCCGTCCTCGACGCTCAGCGCAACCTGCAGGCCGGGCAGGAGCAGCGCCTTGCTGCGCAGCAGGCGTTCGAGCTGCGCCAGCGGGATCATCGGCGAGTCGAAGAAGGTCGGGTCCGGCCAGGCGCGCACGCGCGTGCCGCTGGCCTTTTTCGGTGCATCACCGACCCGGCGCAGCGGCTCGACGACCTCGCCTCCGGCAAAGGCCATCTGATGGCGCGCGCCGTCGCGGACCACTTCAACCTCCAGCCGGGTCGACAGGGCATTGGTCACCGAGACGCCGACGCCGTGCAAACCACCCGAAAAGCGGTAGGCCGAAGACTGATCGTCCTTGTTGAACTTGCCGCCGGCGTGCAGGCGGGTAAACACCACTTCGACCGTCGGCACCTTTTCGAGCGGATGCATTTCCACCGGAATGCCCCGCCCATCGTCCTGCACCGTGACCGAATGATCGCGGTGCAGGATCACCGTGATGCGCTTGCAATAGCCGCCCAGCGCCTCGTCGGCGGCGTTGTCGATTGCTTCCTGGAGGATGTGCAGGGGGCAATCGGTCCGCGTATACATGCCGGGGCGATGGCGCACCGGCTCCAGTCCCTTGAGGACAGCGATCGATTCTGCGGTATAACTCATTGCGCTGACTTCTCCGGCAGGCCACCTTGGCCAAATACAAAAACGCCAGAGCAAGTCTGGCGGATCGATGCAGCAAAGTGCGAAGTGTACTACCGAAGTTATCCAGGGTGGACACCCAGGGCAAGTGCTACACTGGCAACCCATGCGTACCCTGTTCGCCGCCTTCTGCGCCTCGCTGGCGCTCGAGGCTGCCGCTGCCGGCGTGATGCTGCGCGGCGAGCTGCTGATCGGGTCGCCGTTCGGATGGACGGTGCCCCCGCCGTCGATCGTTTACGATTCGTACGGCCGCTGTCTTTCTTCCACGGGCTGCCCGAACTACGAACAGCTACGGCGCTTCCTGGATCGCTACGAGCGCAACTACGGCCAGCGCTTTGCGCCGAATCCGCCGGCCCTGCTCGTGCCGGCGCCGCCGCGCGACGTACCGCCCACCCCGGAAGCCCACATCCAGCCGCGCTACCGGGGTGCAAGCCAGATCCGGCCGGAGTTCGAACAGGCCGGGAAGCCGCTCTCCCACCCGTGATCCGCCTGGCCTTGAACCCGCTGCTGCAGGCAGTCGTCGGCTATCTCCTGCTGCTCGGCCTGGCCTGGACCTTCTCCTCCCGGCGCGGCGCCATCCCGTGGCGGACGGTCATCGGCGGCATCGGCCTGCAATTGGCGCTGGCGCTGCTGATCTTTCGTCTGCCCGGCGTGCGCGAGATTTTCGCGGCCGGCAACGACGCCTTGCTGGCCATTGCTGCGGCGACCCGCGCAGGAACTCAACTGGTGTTCGGTTTCCTGGGCGGAGCGTCGCTGCCCTATGCGGAAACCACGCCCGGAGCCAGCTTTGTCCTGGCCTTTCAGGCCTTGCCGGTGGTGCTGGTGATGAGCGCGCTGTCAGCACTGCTCTATCATTGGCGGGTGCTGCCGCTACTGGTGCAGGGCTTCTCGCGGGTCCTCGAAAAAACCCTTGGGGTCGGCGGGGCGGTCGGCATGTCCACTGCGGCCAACGTCTTCGTCGGCATGATCGAAGCGCCGCTGTTGATCCGCCCCTACCTGACCAGCGTCAGTCGCGGCGAGATGTTCATCATTCTTACCGGCGGCATGGCGGGGGTCGCGGGCACGGTCATGGCCCTCTACGCCAGCATTCTCGGTCCCGTCATCCCGGATGCGCTGGGCCATATCCTGGCCGCCTCGTTCATCAGCGCGCCCGCGGCCATCGTTTTTGCGGTGATCATGGAGCCGCCCGAGGGGCCGCCCACCGGGCGGCATCTCGACCTGCCGCAGACCGACAGCAGCAGCATGGAAGCGGTGACCCGCGGGACCGGCGAGGGCGTCAGCCTGTTGATCAACATCGTCGCGATGCTGATCGTGCTGGTGGCCCTGGTAAGCCTGGCCAATCAGGCGCTCGGCCTGTTGCCCGGCGTCGATGGCAGGCCGCTCTCGCTGCAGCGTCTCCTGGGTTGGCTGATGGCCCCGGTGGCCTGGATGGCCGGCATTCCCTGGAGCGAGTGCGCGGTTGCCGGCTCGCTGCTGGGAACCAAAACGGTGCTCAACGAACTGCTGGCCTACATCGACCTGGCCCAGCTCCCGCCGGATACGCTCGCGCCCCGCAGCCAGGTGATCATGACCTATGCGCTGTGTGGTTTCGCCAATCTCGGCAGTCTCGGGATTCTCCTCGGCGGCATGTGCGCGATCGCGCCGCAACGTCGCGCAGAACTCGTACAGCTCGGCCCGCTGACGCTGATCTCGGGCACCCTGGCGACCCTCTCCTGCGGCAGCGTGGTGGCGATGCTGCTGTGACGGGGCGAGTCGAATCGTGAGAGCCTAAGACCCGCCCCGCCCTCAGCCTCAGGTAGCCGAACGGCCGCTGCGGCGCTTTCTGGCTGCCCGACCCGCACCCAGGGCCACCCAGCCAATGGCCAGCAATGCGAGCGTCTCGGGTTCGGGAACTGTACCGGGAACCGAGCTGATCTCGCCCTCAATCAGAATCGCGAAATCGCTCGCGGCAAGCGCCCACGGGTCACCGTCCGCCGCCCGATTCCAGCTCTTCGAATCACCGCCGCCGCCAAACAGCCAGTACCAGGAGGCAGTGGTCGTTTCGTTACTGACCGATAGATAATAGTTTCCCGCCGTCAGAGCGAGCGCCGAAGGCAAGTGGAAATCGTATTGATAGACGACTGCGCCGGCGATGTCCGTCAGCGAGGTAGCGGCCCCTGGCGCAGTGGTGGTGTACGATTGCTTGATGGCACCCGGCGATCCGGCGGAATTCGATAGGATGCGGATCAGGAAGCTGTCCGTATCTACCGTGTCATAGCTGCCCCACCAGCGCAGGTCGGTAATACTGGCCGCATTGCTCAGGGTAAAACCGTCGGCGTTTTGTGCGCCGGCTGAGACGTTGGAAAACCCGCCATCACCGCCGTCGATCGGTGCCTGGGAAAACAGCGAGCCGGCCATCGCCGTGCTGGTGACGAAGGCCAGGGCCAGGGCGCTGAGAGAGGTCTTGAAAGAAATTTGCTTGAGGGACATATCGATGAGCTCCAGATCACTCTTGATCAAAAAGGGGTAAAAGTGACGCGCACCCGACTCACACCGCATCGCGAGGTGATGATTTCGATGCGCGTCGTTGTTCCGCCGGCGACTACTCCAGTGCGAAGGGCGCGATACCCAGCAGCAGCACGTCGACCAGAAAATCACTGCCGTGTGCGCCGCTGGCGTTGCTGTACGGAGCGCTTCCATAGGAGCCGTCGGCCTGGGCGTAGGCGCCTGCCACGAAGTTGCCAACACCGTCGTAGGCGCCACTGGTCAACACCAGGGTGTCAAAACCGAAAGGCACCGAGAGTTCCACTTGCTTGGTACCCGCCGCGTTGTCCGCAGTAAAGCTGATTTCACCGACCAGCTCGCCGCCCTTGAAGGCTTGTAGTCTTCCGGCTTCGCGATAGCCCGAACCGTCGTCGTTCGCATAAAAACGGGCCAGCTTGAGCGTCGCCGTGCCGGCATGGACGCCCGGTGCAACCGCAAACCGCAAAGCTTCGCTGCCGTCGATTTCCTGCTTGGTCGCGCTGGTCGTTGCACTCTGGCCACTCACGCCCAAATCGCCGCCGAATAGGTCGCCGCCACCCAGCACGCCCCCGTTCAAGCCATCCAGCGTGACCGCCGACCAGGCTTCGGCGCCGTTGGCATAGTTGGCCTTGTGAGAAATCGCCAGGCTTACGGCGGAATTCGTCCACGCGTCCAACCAGGCCTTGGGTGCGCTGCGCAATAGTTGCGCCGGCGCGTCGCCGATCTTGATCGTCTGCGTCGGTTCGACCACGTCGAGCAGGTCGATGGTAAAGTTCTGGTGGCTGGAAGTGCCGTCGCTGCTGGTCGCCAAGACCGTAATCGTGTGGCTGGATTGCGCCTCGTAATCGAGTTGGGAACCGTCAGACACCGTCACCACGCCACTACCGGGATGGATGGTGAAGCGCCCGCCAGCATCATTGCTCAGGCTGTAGCTCACCGTATCGCTGGCGTCCACATCGATTGCCGTCGCGGTGATGCCTACCGTCGTTCCGTTGGGCGAGTTTTCAGCAACTGCATTGTTGGCCGGGTTGCCGTCATTGACCTGGCCGATCGGGGTATTCAGCGATTCCTCGACGGTGATCGTGAACACCGCGGGGTTCGAGCGATCGTCACCGCCGTTGGCTGTGCCGCCATCATCCTGGAGGGTCACCGTCAGCGTGGCGCTGCCGCTGCCTCCCGCCGCCGGCGTGTAGCTGAGCTGGCCTCCGGCGTCGATGGCCGGCTGCACGGCAAACAGCGCGGCGTTGTCATTGAGCACGGCAAAGCTCAGGGCCTGTCCGCTTTCGTCCGCGGGGCCAGCACGGAGATTGCCTGCCCAGGCGGGGATCGTCTGCGCTCCGCTACCGAAAGGAACCGTCTGGTTCGCCCCGGCGGTGAAGCTGGGAGCGTCGTTCACCGCCTCCAGTTGGAAGCCCAGCGTCGCGCCGGTCGCCAGCGTACCGTCGCTCACCTGATAACTGAGGATGACCGGGCCGTTGTAATCAGCCACCGGAACGATGTCGTACGTGCCGTCGCCATGGTCGACGACCGAACCATGATCGGCACTCAAACCGATCACGCTGATCACCTCGCTGTCGGCATCGCTCCAGCCTTCCAGCAACTGCGTGGTGGACACGGTATACGTCGTGTCTTCCTTGCCCGCCGGCAAGACCGCTGGCGGTTCGAGCAATTGCGGCGCGGGCATGAAGCCTGCCGCACCTGGATCGACGATGATCCCGTTCGCCACGCCATCCGAGTCCGTTCTGGGGTCGCCGTCGGTCAGGGTGAAGTCAATCCGCAGTTTGCCGTGGTCGGTGGTAATGAGCCGGGCGACATTGTGCCAAATGCCGTCCGCGCCTTTTTTCCAGTAACCGTTGACCTGGGAACCCGTATCCAGGTCCCTGAAATCGCCGTCGCCCACCATTTGCCAGTTGCCGGTCAGATAAATCGACAGGGTCTCGCTGATGCCGGGCGCCAGCACGGCCAGGTCGAAGCTGAACATGCCGTAGGGCAAGCGCGCGGTGACTGGAGCGTCGGCAGGAACGGGTTCAATCGTGGTATGGCTGATCGTCGTCCCGCCGGGCGCGGCCAGCGTGGCCCATACGACGGGGGTGCCCGGCGCCGTCTGTACCGCGGCCTGGAAGGATTCGACGTTGGGCTGCGTGTCGTCCGCCACGCCGTCGCCGTTGCCGTCGCCGGTGGGCACGGCCGACTCGCTGAAGACATTGAACGTCAGGGTGTAGGCCTGGCTCGAATCGACGACGCCATCATTGACCTTGAAGTCGAAACTGGCGTAAGGCGCCCCCGATTCCCCGCTGGCCGGCTCGAACGTCAGGTGGCCGATCTCGGCGGCGGCCACCGTCGTACCGGGGGGCACGGCTTCGCCGGAGTCCATCGAGCCGCTGCTGTTGCTGTCGAGATACAGGTTCCCGTGTACGGGGACCGTGACCACGACCAGATGGTCGAGCGGATGATCCTGATTGTCGTAGTAGCCGAACTCGCCCGCAGTGAAGACATGCTCGGCTCCCGCGGCCATCGTCACGCCGTAATCGGCGGCCCGCGGTGCATGCACCGGCGTGTAATACCCCCCCTGGACATTCTCGGTCGTGATGGCCGCCGGATGGACGCCTTGTAACACGGCCACGGTACGCCATTGTTCGCCGTCGGCTGCACCACTGTAATCCGCTTGTACCAGGGTGTCGCCTGCCGACTCCTGAAAACGCAGATAGCCCAGCGACCCAAAGGGATCGCCTTTGTCATACCCCGAAGCGTAATACTGCAAGAATGTATCAAAATCCAGGATGTCGCCACCGGCACCGGGAGTGAAGTCGGTGATGGAGGCGTAATTGCCGTTGTAGGCCACCAGGTAGGTAAAGGTGTCGCTGCCCGGGCCGCCGGTCACGGTCTGCATGCCATTCCAGGAGTACACCGAAATCAGATCGTCGCCCGCCCCCCCGTCGAGGACGTTGCTGCCCCAATAGTCATGCAGGTTGTCGTTGCCGTCGCCACCTTGCAGCACGTCATGACCAAACTCTGCGTACAGGTAATCGTCGCCCGGTCCTCCGACCAGCAGGTCATCGCCCGGACCGCCGCGTAGATAATCAACACCCGCGCCGCCGTCCAGGGTATCGTTGCCGCCAAAACCGTACAGATCATCAATGCCATTCTCACCACGCAGGTAGTCATCCAGCGTGGTTCCCTGTTTGGTATCGCTAAACCCGGTGCCAGTCCAGTCGATGCCGGGATCGGTGTGTCCGTCCAACGGAAATAGATTGGCGGGCTCGATGTTGGCATCGACAATGCTTGTTGTCGCCACATTTTTCAGGATGCACAGAGTTTGCCAGTCAGACAAGCTGCCACTGGCGCCGTCCAGATCGCCCTGCACCAGCGTATCGTCACCCGCTACCTGCAGCCGTAGGTAACCGAGCCCGAAGGGATTCCCCGCCGTGTAGTAACCGTTGGCCGCGGCATCATCCATGAAAGCCTCGAAATTCAGGAGGTCGCCGCCGGAACCGGGGGTAAAACCGGAAACCACGGCGGTCCACGGATTCCACCACCAATAATCAACGCCTAGGGTATCGTCGCCAGCACCGGCAGTCACCTGCAAATCGGCTGTCCAGTTCCAACCGCTGAGCGAAAAATAATTCCTGTTGGGTCCACCAACGAAAACGTTCGCTCCTTCGGAATCGAAAAAATAGTTAAATCCTTCACCACCCACCAGCCTGTCGTCGCCGAAGCCGCCATCCAGATTGGACCCCCAGTCACCACCAATCAAGGTATCGTTGCCGCTGTCTCCGTTCAAATATCCATACCCGCCGGTGGTGACCAGCACGTCGTCACCATCGCCGCCATGGAGCTCGTTGTAACCCGCTCCGCCGTCGAGGTAGTCGCCACCACCGTTGCCGTAGAGGACGTCATCGCCTCCCAGGCCGAAGATGGCCTCTGCACCCTCGGTACCGAAAAGGGTATTGTCATTGTCGTCGCCACTAATCGTTGCGGAAGAAGTGACCATCAGGGTGATGGCCGCGACGGCTGTCGCGGTGCCGTCGAATGCTTGTATGTCGACATAATCGGCGCCCATGTAGCCGCTGTCAGGGGAATACGTCGCGGTGGCGAGCGCCGCGTTGACATCGGCGAGCAAGCCGCTGAAGCGCATGGCCGTATCCGCCGCTCCATCGCCGACGGTAAAAGTCAGGCCTGCCGTCGATGCCAGGGTCAACAGGCCGTGACTGACCGACAAATCGACCTCTTCCGGGCTGGTGCCCGCGTCGAAATCGGTAATGTTGATGGCATTGGCTCCGTCAAAGGAGAACGTGACACCCGACAGAGTATTGGCGCTCGCAGGTGCATGCACCACCGGAGGAGTACCAGAGCCGCCGAGAACGTACGGTGCGTAATCGATATTGATGCCTTCGACAAGGTCGGTCGCCGTGATACCCTGCAAGGTGGCTATGGGCACCCAGGATTGCGACCCAGCCGCGCCGTCAAGATCTAACAACAATACGGCATCCGGACCCACTTGGGAAAAAGCGAGAAAGCCGAGTGCGGGATCAAACGGGTTGCCAGAACCCGCAAAGTTATAACTATAACCAGATACACTCAACCAATCGCCCCCGATTCCCACGGTGAAATCGGTAATGACGACTTGAGGAGGCCGGCCCAGAAGCGGGTCTAAGAACGGGAAGAGGTAAGTCAAATAAAAGAGATCGCTGCCGGCACCGCCGGTGACCCGTTGATCGCCAGACCAGAAAGGAGGCAGGGGATTACTCCAAAGATAGAAATAATCGTTGCCCTCGCCCCCGTCGAAAGTATTGGTCCCTGCAAAATCGTAAAAAGAATCGTCTCCCGTACCGCCATTCAGGGTGTCGTTGCCGAGGCCCCCACTGGGGCCCACAACGAGAGAGTCATTGCCTCCGAAACCATTCAATTCATCGTCCAGGTCCGTGCCATACAAGGTGTCATCGACACCATCGCTACCGTTGATAATATTATGGAGAACACTTGCCATGATTTGAAACCCTCCCAAGGAATTGGATTGAAGAAGTTACCGCAAGAACTGCAGAAGGCAGAAGGCAACAAACTTGTTTCGTAAGCACGACGCACGACTATACGGTCGGTCTCCCGTTCACCCGCAAGACCGCTGCGGGTACTATGTATGGAGACGCGGTCAAGCAGCAGGAGTACCCATTGTACTGCAGATGGCAAAGTCGAAGGCATGCCACATGCCACGGGGTTTTCGGCGCCCCAGGACGATGACCGGGTATGGGCGGTCATACCGGCAGGTCGACGACCGGCATGCGTGCTCTGTTCGGTTTCTCCCGATCTCACCGCAGTGCCTTTTTCATCAGAAAAAATGCGCCTTGAGATTTGTTGATATTCTTAGGTATCCCGACGCAACCATCACAGCGACGGGGTTTCTTCCACCAAGCAAGTTTCGAGCCATCTTCCGATAGCAGTTTAGAAACAGTTTTAAATTAATTCGATATATGGACTTCCTGGATTTCAAAAGACGCAATGGCCTTGCAGGTGTAAAAAAATCCGACACCTCGGGCACGAGGCCAGCCAGATCCGACAGGAGTTCGAACAGGCCGGAAAACCGGTCGCCCGCAAGCGACCGGCTGATCCACATCGTTGCGATGCTGATCGTGCTGGTGGCTCTGGTGAGCCTGGCCAATCGGGGGGTTGGCCTGTTGCCCGGCGTCGATGGCAAACCGCTCTCGCTGCTGCGTCTCCTCGGTTGGCTGATGGCCCCGGTGGCCTGGATGACCGGCATCCCCTGAATTGACCTGGCCAGTTCACGGTAGAAACGGTCGAACTCATCGAGGCTGGATGCGAATGATGCCATCACCTGCCGGCGTGGCCGCTCCTTTTGCTGGCGATCGATGTCGTCCCGAAGGGCTTCATCGAGTACCGCCTGGAACTGGCGGCCTTGTGATTCGGCAAGTTGACGCAGTGCTGAGCACCTCGGGGGCGGCTGGCGACGAGAACTTTTCGCGAACAGGGGTGCTCATGACAAACTCTTGTATTTGCTTTGCGCACGCGCAGCCTATAGATCGCGCGGACGATGGTAGCTGGCGAATCTGGGCAGCCCACGAGCGGTCAGTTCGCGATAACGAAAGGTAATCAAGGTGCCTATCGGTGGCGGCTGGCGACGGTCTGCGTCGCTGAGACCTGTCCCGAGCATGAACTCGACCCCGCCAGCGGTCCGTACACGCAGGGCGCCCAGCATTCCGGCATACTTGCCGCGGCCGGGCTGATGGCCGATCACCGTCGCCTCGGCATCG
>DIME01000075.1:14878-19801 GCA_002425405.1 Candidatus Accumulibacter vicinus | reverse complement strand
CTCCGGCCCGGGCTCGTCCAACAAACGGATCAGATCGTGGCTTGGCACGATCTATCCTTATTCGTTAGGCTGCACTGCGGTGACAACTAGAGCCGCCGTTCCACAAAGTCTCGGATGGCTGATTCTATGGGTCGGATGTCGTCACGCGCAGAAAGGGACAAATAGATGTTGCCACCGAGGTCGGCTGGCATTTTCGCGCCTTCTTCTCGGATAATGAGTACGCGCTCTCTGCCTTTTGCAGCTGCAAAATAGCCTGCTTCGAATACGACATTGTCGCGAGGTGCAGCCTTTACTTCGGTTCCTGACAGTTCGTCATCCTTCGTAAATAGGAACACACCTCCACTGCAAACGCGCGCTGCAGTCTCGATTTCATCCAGGATCATTCCTGCAGCAGCGAAATCAATCTCCCAATTTCGAACCCGAAGATTCAGGCGTTCTTTCAGAAAGAGATGCACTGCCTGGGCCGTCGCGCGTGCCTTGCTGCTATAGCCAAGAAAGACGTCAGATCGCTCAGCGACTTGATCGGACCAGACTCCGAATCGATGCCTGAATGCGTCCCCGTCTAGCCAAGTGACCGGGGCGTCCTTAGGCATGTAGAGTATGGGGTGCCCAGCTCCTGTCCAAGTTATCCCTCTGTCCGCAAGGCCGCGTTCCGCGACAATTAGTAGAGGTAGGCGCAGAGTACCGGCGATCGCTCCCTCAATATGCGCGTATTCACTCGCCAAGTGATACGGTTCTTGAGTGTTCGAAGAAACCTCCCACCTTGGGAAAGCAAGTACTACCGCACCTACACATCGGCGTAGTATTTCAACGGCATTGGGAAGCGACCACGCCATTGAAGAGGCCGTACCTGCCTGGAAGAACATCTCCGGCTGTAATCCAAGAGCCTCGATTCGCTTGATGACTTGGTCCTGAAGTTCTCTGCGTCGGGTATCCAGCAACTCAGGGTTCTGGAAGCTTACAAACACGCGTCTCTTGAAGGCCACATGTGCTCCTGTTGCGTTCCATGCCAGCAAGGATACCGCAGGACCAGTGCAGGTAGGTTTTGGTGCAGCCTAACTTTCAATTCGACCCCACAATCGAGGTCGATTCCTATCTATTGATCTTATCAGATGTCCATTCTTGCATCAATATTGAAATCTATCTGATCAGCCGTCATAATGCGCGGCTGGCTTACCCGAGGCTTCGCATTCATGAGCGACACCACTCTCCTATCCGCAGGGCAGCCTTTCGACAGCCAGGCTGCCCACAACCCGCCGCGCCTTTTAGACCAGGTGCGGGAGGCCATTCGGCTGCGGCATTACAGCATCCGCACGGAGCAGGCTTACACGGATTGGATCAAACGCTTCATCCTGTTCCATGGCAAGCGCCATCCCCGCGAGATGGGGGCGGTGGAAGTGGAGCGGTTTTTGACCCATCTGGCGGTGGAGGGCCGGGTGGCCGCTTCCACGCAAAACCAGGCCTTGAGTGCCTTGCTGTTTTTATACCGGGAGGTTTTGAAGGTGGATTTGCCCTGGCTGGGCGAGATGACGCGGGCGAAGCGGCCTGGGCGCCTGCCGGTGGTGTTGACGGTCGAGGAGGTCAGGCGCGTGTTGGCGCGGATCGACGGGCAGCAGGGTTTGATGGCGGACTTGCTGTACGGGGCCGGGTTGCGCTTGCTGGAGTGTGTGCGGCTGCGGGTGAAGGACCTGGACTTCGAGATGCGGCAGATCACGGTGCGCGACGGCAAGGGGGAGAAGGATCGGGTGACGATGCTGCCGCAATCCGTGCTTGAGCCTTTGCGGGCACACCTGGAGAAGGTGAAGGTGCTGCATGCACATGACCTTGAAGAGGGGTTTGGCGAAGTCTATCTGCCTTATGCGCTGGACCGGAAATTTCCCGATGCGTCGCGGGAATGGGGTTGGCAGTATGTGTTTCCGGCGGCGGGGCGCTCGGTCGATCCGCGTAGCGGCAAGGAGCGCAGGCACCATGTGGACGAGCAGACGTTGCAACGGGCGATGAAGAAGGCGGTGCGGGCGGCGGGGCTGACGAAGCCGGCCTCCTGCCACACGCTGCGCCATAGTTTCGCGACGCATTTATTGCAGTCGGGCTATGACATTCGTACGGTGCAGGAGTTGCTGGGCCATCAGGATGTGGCGACGACGATGATTTACACGCATGTGCTGAACCGGGGCGGGAGGGGGGTGATCAGTCCTTTGGATCGGTCTTGAGGCGGGCGCCTGGGACGGCCAGGCCGGCTTGTCCGCCTGGCCGTCCAACCGGCGCAAGTCGATCAGCCCGTCACCGTTGCCGGCAGCTCCCGCCGCTGATTCACGGTCCTTCCCCCCGCGCCGCCAGAGAAATCCCGACCAGCAGCATCACCCACCCGACTCCCTGCCATCGCGCGAACGCCCTGAGCAGGAACGGAGTATCGACCGTGACGGCAAGCTCGTCAAACATCCGGGGCCACCGATCCTCCCGGTCGCTCCGGTGCGCTTTGCGCGGAGAACAAGGCCGAACGGCACGGGCTGCCAGGGCCAAATTGCTGCAGGCGCTGGCTGCTGGCCTGCAGCATCGCACGCTCGATCTGACCGCTGGCCAGTGCCCGGGCGGCCCCGGTGATGGCACGAAAATACTGGTCGGGGTCGTAGGAGACCAGGAGCAGATCGACGCCGGCCGCCAGCGACTGTGCCGCGACGCGGCCGATTCCCTGGCGGTACACGGCGCCCATGTTGAGATCGTCGGTGATCAGCACACCGCGATAGTTCCATTGCTGACGCAGGATGGTCTGCACCACGCTGCGCGAATGGGAAACGGCATGTTCGGGGTCCACCGCCGGCAAAACGACGTGGCCGAGCATGATCGCCGCGCACGCGCGGGTACTGACACTGCGGAAGGGCTGCCAGTCGCCACGCAGTTCATCGATGCCCGCTGTCAGCGTGGCGCGCCGCCAGTGCGTGTCGGCCCGCACGCGGGCGAGTCCGGGAAAGTGCTTGAGGGTGGCGCCGACACCGGCACTGGCCAGACCATCCACATAGGCCCGGGCGACCTCGCTGACCACGGCCGGATCTTCGTCGATGGCTCGGTCGCCGATGCGGGTCAGGAAGTCGACGGCGGAGTCCGGCTGCGCCGGCCGCAGGTCAACCACCGGCGCCAGGTTGAGATTGACACCCAGCGCCGCCAGCGCTCTCCCTTGTCGCTCGCCGTAGGTTCGTGCCCGCATCGCAAGCGTTGCCGGTGACGCTTCGCCGACCAGGCTGGACAGTGCGGGCAGCCGTTCCAGCCATGGCGAGAGGTGGGCAACCGGCCCACCCTCCTGGTCGGCGGCCACAATCAACGGCGGCAGGCCGGCGGCACGGCGGAGGTCCTGAAGCCTGGCGATCCCGGCGGCGAGGGTGGCGACATTGCCCGCCCGCAGGTTGCGCCGCGTCAGGTAGAGGCCGCCGATCAGGCCACTGGCCGCCAGTGCTTCGACCTCTTCCAGGGCACGAAAACCGACGATGAAGTGCCTGCCGAACCGGAGCATGACGAGGGCTCATTCGGTCGGCCGGGCAGCGAGCGCCGGGCCGATCCGGTACCAGTCGATGCGCCGCGTGGCCAGCATGATCGCGCCAAGTGCCAGGAAGAGCAGCACGCTGCCCATCAGCAGCGAGTTGTCCTCGGAGAGCAGGACGCCGTAGAGCACGCCGTAGAGACCGGCCAGCGCCGCCGCAAAGGTATAGCCCTGGCGGCGATCACCGAGCGCGCCTGCCAGATAGGTTCCGATCAGGGCAATACAGGCCGATGCGGCGATGGCGTAGGCGGCAACGAAGGGCAGGTGCTCGGAGAGCGCGATCAGCAACAGGAAGAAGACCGCCAGCGCCAGTCCGACCAGCAGATACTGCAAGGGGTGAATCGGCGAGCGACGCAGAACCTCGCTGAGGAAGAATCCGGCGAAGGTCAGTGTAATGAACAGGATGCCGTATTTGACGGCGCGCTCGGATTGCAGGTAGACATTGACCGGATCGATGAAGAGGATGTCGAGCACTTCGGGATTCGGCCCGCCCTTGGCGGCCGCCAGGGTGTTGGGAAAACTGCGCGCCAGATGCGACACCTCCCAGCGGGCGGTGAACCCGGCGTCGCTGATGCTGCGCTCGCGCGGCAGAAAGCGGCCCGCAAAGCTCGGGTGCGGCCAGTCCGACTTGATCGCGATGGTGTTCGCTTCCGCGGTCGGCGCGATGGCCAGTCGCTGGGTGCCGGTCAGTTGCAGGGGAAAGTCGAAATCGAACGAGGTCGGCGCGTCGAGGGCGACCTTCCCGAGCGGGATGGCCAGGCGTTCGCCCGCCAGCGCGTCACCGTTTTGCGCCGAGCCCTTGGGGGTCGAGAAGCGACGACTCTTGCCGCCCAGGTTCACCAGCGGATCGTTGTCTACGCCGCGCGGGTCGGAAACGCCGAGCAGCAGCGTCGCCTCGGCGCTGACGATGCTGCGCTGGCCATCGAGACCGAGGTGTACGGGCAGCACGAAGCGCCCCGCGACCATCAGGTCGAGGTGATAGAGCCGGGCCTGGTAGATGCCCCGCTGGCGGGTTTCGACGCGGGCCTCGCCGGTCAGCTTCAGTGTCTCGGCCGGCAGATACAGGCGACGATCGACGAAGCGCGGCGTGCTCCTGGTCCGGCCGGTGGCGGGGTCCTCCTTGACTTCGGGCTCGATCTGTTCCCGGTAATCAATTGCGAGTACCGGCCCGGTAAGCGTTTGCGGGCCGGCAGCGCTATTGGCGATGCTGCGCTGAACCTCTTCCTGACGCGAGCTGCGCTGGCGGATCTGATCCTCGATGAGGGCCAGAGGCACCAGCAGCAGGAGCGACATGAAGCCGATGGCGACGAGTTTGAGAAGCAGTTTCTTGTCCATGAAGTTCTCCCTGGTGGATGGTGCAGGGAGTCTCGATCACTTCGGTGAACGGATGA
>DIME01000075.1:12715-14528 GCA_002425405.1 Candidatus Accumulibacter vicinus | reverse complement strand
CCGCCCTCGGGATGGTTGGCGAAATCGGCTTCACCGCCGTGCAGGCGCGCGACTTCGCGTACCAGCGCGAGCCCCAGGCCCGAACTCTTCTGGCCGCTGGCGGGGCTCGCCAGCGAGTAGAAACGGTCGAAGACCTGCGGCAGGGCGTAGTCCGGAGCACCGCTGCCATGATCGCGAACCGATACCTCGGCGCGTTGATCGCGACGCTGCAGGGCGATTTCGATGTTTCCTCCGGTCGGCGAAAAGGCGATCGCGTTGTCGAGCAGGTTGAGCAGCGCCTGCTGCAACAGAAAAGGGTCGCCACGCACGCCGAGCGGCTCGCCGATGGCGAGCGCGCAGCTCAGCCGGCGGGCCTGCAGCGGCAGGCTCCGCTCGTCGACGCAACACTGCAGCAGCTCGCTGAGGTCAACCTGGACTGCGTCTTCCGGTGCCTGCAGTTGCTCGACCCGCGCCAGCATCAGCATTCGCTCGATGATCCCCTGCAGGCGGCGCGCCTGCTC
This sequence comes from Candidatus Accumulibacter vicinus, assembly GCA_002425405.1. Classification (GTDB taxonomy): domain Bacteria; phylum Pseudomonadota; class Gammaproteobacteria; order Burkholderiales; family Rhodocyclaceae; genus Accumulibacter; species Accumulibacter vicinus. The sequence continues at coordinate 14,028 of DIME01000075.1, read as the reverse complement.
GCCAACACTGAGCGCAAAACGACGCCGATCGTCGTCGGCAGGGCAGCCTTCGAGGATTTCGGCCGCGCCGATGATGGCCGAGAGCGGGCTCTTCATTTCATGCGCCAGGTTCTGCACGTAACGTTCGACGTATTGCTTGCCTTCGAGGCGTTCGCGCATCAGCGCCAGCGCGCGTGCCAGCTCGGAGAACTGACGGCCGCCGGAGGTCGGCGGGTTGGCCTGGCGGCCTTCGGAGACCTCGCGGGCGTAGATCCGCAAGCGGTTGATCGACCAGCTCAGCCAGGCCGAGAACACCGCCCCGATCAGTGCCGAAGCGGCCAGCAGGATGTAGCCGGCGCGTTTCACGCGTTGTTCGGCGTGGCCGACGTAGGGCAGGACGCTGGACAGCGGCTTGGCCACCGAGAGTACGCCGAGCAGCCGCCCCTGGTGACGAATCGGTGCGGCCACGTACATCACCGACGAGCTGGCGTCGTCGGCCTGCGCGCGCGTGCTGCGGGCGCCGTATTCGCCCTTGAGCACGCGCGCCACGTCGCGCCATTGCGAATAATCGGCGCCCAGGGCCAGACCCTCGGAGTCGAAGACCACCCGACCCAGGTCGTCGGTGATGTAGACGCGAAAGTCGATGCTGTCCTTTTGTACGCCCCAGATGCTTGCCTGCGGCGAACGCTGGCGCGCCGCCGCCAGAGCCCTGGCGAACTCGCCATCGGCGATCCTGCCGCTGGCGAGATCCGGCGCTGCCAGTTCGGCGAGGACATGCGCCGTATCGACCAGGGTTTCTTCGGTGGCCTGGCGGATTCCCGGCTCGGCCTCGCGCATGAAGATGTTGAGCACGAACCACGCTGCCAGGCCGACGATCAGGAAATAGCCGATGAACAGGCGAACGGAAATGTTCATCGGCGACCGGCCTAGCGAACGGCGATGCTGTAGCCCAGACCGCGGTGGGTCCGGATCGGCTCCTCGTCGGCCCGCACCGCCCGCAGCTTGTTGCGCAGCGTCTTGATGTGGGTATCGACGGTGCGCTCCAGGCTTTCACCGCAATCCTGCCAGACGTTCTCCATGATCTGGCCGCGACTCAGAATGCGCCCCGGCCGTGTCAACAACAAGGCCAGCAGGAGATACTCGTAGCGCGTCAGATCGAGCCAGACACCGTGGTAGGCGATGCGCAAGCCATCGCCATCGACTGTGAACCGTGCCGGCGGCGCGGTGATCGCAGGGGGAGCTGCGAGCCACTCCGGCCGGGTGCGGCGCAGGATGGCGCGGACGCGGGAAACCACCTCGCGGGGACTGAAGGGTTTGGCCACGTAATCGTCGGC
>DIME01000075.1:0-12391 GCA_002425405.1 Candidatus Accumulibacter vicinus | reverse complement strand
ATCACCGGCACATCCGAGCGCCGCCGCAGGACACGACAGACGTCGAAGCCGCTCATGTCCGGCAGCCCGACGTCGAGGACGACCAGGTCGTGATCGCCGGCACCCAGTCGGGCCAGCGCTTCGGCGCCGAGGGTACAGCAATCGCTGGCGAAACCGTCGGCTTGCAGGGCATAGGCCAGGGTATCGGAAATCGCGGGTTCGTCGTCGACGATGAGGATACGCATGGCCGAGATGGTAGTGCATTCCGCGCCCGGCGTCGCCACCCGCTCGCCATTTCAGGAAACCGGGCAGGATTTCCAGGGCATCAGACGCCTGCCTGCCGCGTCTCGCTGCGATTGGCTGGCGACTCAGGACGACACGCCCGGCGCCGACCACGGGCGCGGGAATGCGCTGATCCTTGCCATTCTGCGGACTCCACACTTGCATCCAGACAGCCAATCCCCGATAATCCAACAAGCGATTGCTTGCTTAATTGTTGATCACTTGCGCTACGCCCAACCCGTTCCAGGAGACTGTTCGAATGCACCATCCCCCTTATCCCCACCTGCTTGCTCCGCTCGACCTCGGTTTTACGACGCTGAAGAATCGCGTCCTGATGGGCTCGATGCATACCGGCCTCGAAGAAGCCCCGCAAGGCTTTGCCCGTCTCGCCGCCTTCTATGCCGAGCGCGCGCGTGGGGGCGTCGGGCTGATCGTGACCGGCGGCATTGCGCCCAACCAGGACGGGGTGGTGATGCCCGGCGCGGCGGTGCTCGAAAACGAGGCGCAGGCCGAAAAGCACCGGCAGGTCACGACCGCCGTCCACCAGGCAGGCGGCAAGATCGCCCTGCAGATCCTGCACACCGGCCGCTACGCCTATCATCGCGGAGCCGTCGCGCCGTCGGCGGTACAGGCGCCGATCTCGCCGATCCGCCCGCGCGAACTCAGCGAGGAGGACATCGAGCGGACACTCAAGGATTACGCCCGCTGCGCCAGCCTCGCGCAACTCGCCGGCTATGACGGGGTCGAGGTGATGGGGTCGGAAGGCTATCTGATCAACCAGTTCATCGCCCAGCAGACCAACTTCCGCGAGGACGGCTGGGGCGGCTGTTTCGAGAACCGCATCCGCCTCGCCGTCGAATCGGTTCGGCGCGTGCGCGCGGCAAGCGGGCCGAACTTCATCATCATTTACCGCCTGTCGATGCTCGACCTGGTCGAAGGCGGCAGCACCTGGGGTGAGATCGTGACCCTGGCCAAGGCGATCGAGGCTGCCGGCGCAACGCTGATCAACACCGGGATCGGCTGGCACGAGGCGCGCATCCCGACGATCGCCACGATGGTCCCGCGCGCGGCCTTCGTGTGGGTCACCAAGCGCCTGATGGGCGAGGTGGACATCCCGTTGATCACCACCAATCGGATCAATACGCCGGAGGTCGCCGAGGAAGTGATCGCTTCCGGCTGTGCCGACATGGTCTCGATGGCTCGCCCCTTCCTCGCCGATGCCGACTTCGTGAACAAAGCCGCCGCCGGGCGCGCCGACACGATCAACACCTGTATCGCCTGTAATCAGGCCTGCCTCGACGAGATCTTCGCCGGCCGGCTCACTTCGTGTCTGGTCAATCCGCGCGCCTGTCGGGAAACCGAACTGTTGATCGAGAAGGCGGCCGTGCCCAGGCGGATCGCCGTCGTCGGCGCCGGGCCGGCGGGAATGGCCTGCGCGCTGACCGCTGCCGAACGGGGCCATTGGGTCACCCTGTTCGATGCAGCGGCGGAAATTGGCGGGCAGTTCAGGTTGGCGCGCCGGATCCCGGGCAAGGAGGAGTTCAGCGAGACGCTGCGCTATTTCGATCACCGCCTGCAAGAGGCGGGGGTCACCCTGGAACTCGGCAAGCGTTGCGAAGCTTCCGATCTGGCCGATGCCGGCTTCGAGCATGTCGTTCTCGCCACCGGGATCGTGCCGCGGCAGCCTGAGCTGCCCGGTATCGGGCACGAGAAGGTGATCTCGTATGTTGACCTGATCGAAGGCTTGCGCGTCGCTGGCGAACGCGTGGCGATCATCGGTGCCGGCGGCATCGGCTTCGACGTCGCCGAGTTCCTGACCCATACCGACGAGGATCGCGACGAACTCGAGCGCTTCCAGGGCGAGTGGGGGATCGACCCCGAGTTCGCCAACCGCGGCGGCCTCCGGCCACCGATCCCGGCAGCCACACCACGCCAGGTCTGGCTGCTGCAGCGCAAGGCCGCCAAGGTCGGCGACGGGCTGGCCAAGACCACCGGCTGGATTCGTCGCACCTTGCTCAAGAAGCGTGGCGTACAGATGCTCTCCGGGGTGACGTACGAGCGCATCGACGACGCCGGCCTGCACCTCATCGTCGATGGCCAGCCGCAGTGCCTGCCGGTGGAGCATGTGATCGTCTGCGCCGGTCAGGAACCGCGCCGCGATCTCGAAGCCGGTCTGCGCGCCGCCAACGTGCCGCTGTCGCTGATCGGCGGCGCCGATGTCGCCAACGAACTCGACGCGAAACGCGCCATCGATCAGGGAACGCGCCTGGCGGCGACGCTCTGATCGCCATGCCGGCCGGCCGCAAACGGCAAGGCCCGCTGGAAGCGAACCGCCGCGAAGAACTGTTGCAAGCGGCGGCCCGCCTGTTCGTCGAGAAAGGTTTTGACGCGACCACCACGCGTGACATCGCCAGGGCGGTCGGGATGCGCTCAGGCAGCCCCTTCTACCATTTCCGCAGCAAGCAGGAACTGCTCAAGGCGGCAATGATCGCAGGCCTGGAGACCGGCTACCAGCGCCTGCAGGCAGCCAGCGAGGGCATTGTCGACCCTGCGCAGCGCCTGCGGGTGATGATCCGCGTCCATCTCGGGAACCTCCTCGAGGGCAATTGCCAGGTGCCGATGCTGCTCTACGAATCGCGCGCGCTCGACGCCGCGGCGAGGGCCGAAATCGCCGCGGTCACCGACCGCTACCAGGAAACGTGGCAGGCAACGCTTGACGAACTGGCAGCCAGCGGCAAACTCCGCAGTTCGGCAGCGCCGCTGCGCCTGTTGCTCTTCGGCATGCTCAACTGGAGCAGCCAGTGGTACCGGCCGGACGGTGCGCTGTCGCTCGACCAGATCGCCGCTGCCGCGGCCGATCTGTTGTTAATGTGAAAGCCGCGTGTTCATGACTTTCATGATCGAGAGGCCTGGAAAAGTCATGACCGTCAGACTGCGGGAGCCTGGCAGGCCACCGGCCGCGCCGAATCACTGCACCACTCGCTCCACGAACCGGCATAGAGGCGCGCGCCCGGCAATCCGGCAACCTCCATCGCCAGCAGGTTGTGACAGGCGGTGACGCCGGAACCGCAAGACATCACCACCTGCGCCGGCGAACGACCGGCCAGCAGGGCCAGAAACTCGCGGCGCAGTTCACCGGCCGGGCGAAAGCAGCCGTCGGCGTCGAGATTGTCGCGGAAGAAGCGGTTGAGTGCGCCGGGAATATGCCCGCCGACCGGATCGAGGGTTTCGTTCTCGCCACGAAAGCGGTCAGGGGAACGCGCATCGATCAGGCAGAAGCTGCTCTGCCCAAGACTGGCGAGCACCGCGTCGCTGCTGGTCAGCACGTCACGCAGATCGACTTTCAGCACCACCGGCGGTGAACTCGGAATATCGGTGGCCAGAGGCCGCCCCTCCGCCCGCCAGCGATCGATGCCACCGTCGAGAAGCGCGACGCGATCATGGCCAAGCCAGCGCAGCAACCACCACAGCCGGCTGGCAAAGGCGCCGCCGGCGTCGTCATAGGCGACCACCTGCGTGTCCATGGCGACGCCCGCGGCACTCAGCTTGTCGGCCAGCAGGTGCGGATCAGGCAAGGGATGACGACCGTTGCGACCATTCATCGGTCCCGACAGATCCTGGTCGAGATGCAGGAAGAAGGCGCCCGGCAGGTGAGCGTGCGCGTAGGCCCGACGGCCCGCAGCCGGATCACTCAGTTGATGACGGCAATCAAAGACACGCCAGCCGGGGTCGATGAGATGATCGGCAAGGACGGCGCTGCTGACCAGCGTTGTATGGCTCACGCCAGTCCCTCTTCTTCAGCCAGCCAGGCACGTGCCTCGACTTCCTCATCGAAGACGCGCATCTGGGCATGAACGAAAATCTGCGACAACCAGGCGCTCCACGCTACCCACTGGCTATGCGTCAGGACGGCAATACGGCTGAAGTCGTTGGCGTGCGCACGCGCAAAGACGATATCTTCCCAGGCCACATCGAGCGTGAAGTCGGCCATTTCGCGCAGATCGAACCACAGGTCGACCGGCCCCTCGAACTGGATCGCGAAATTGACGGCATTCTCGAACTCCTTGTAGTCGGCAAGCGTGAATTCCGCATACACCGTGACTTCGACCCGCTTCGGCTGTTGTTCGATGACAATCATGGCAGACTCCATTTGGCGATGCGCCAGTTTAGCACCAGTCCCGCCCGGCAGGTCTGTGCAGCTGACCGGTCAGGCGAAACCCTTGAGAAAGGCAGCGCGCTCGGGTTCGGAGTCGATATGCTCGGAGAGCTTTCGGTAGAGTTCCTGGACGTTGCCTGAATCGTTGGCTGCCCGCTTGATGAGCACTCGAGCGAGCGGTCCGACGTACTGCGCGAGGCGTTTCTCGGCCGCGGCAAGTGTCGCGGGATCGAAAACCCCCACCGGTGTTGCCGATGTCGGTTCGGGCGGGTTGGTCGACCTTGGCGGCATCGATGCGGAAGTGGCCTTTTTCAATTGCTCGATACGCTTCAGGAAATCGGTACGTTCGACGCCTTCGGGAATGTTTTCGGCGAGCGTGGCGCAGAATTCCTCGATGTTCCTGGCCTGGATCATCCCCTTGCGCACCAGATGTTTGGCGACCGGACCGATCGACCTGATCAGCGAGGACTCGATTTCGTCCAGCGCCTCCTGGGGCAGCGGCAGCGGCGTTGACGCGCTCGCAGATCGCGTGCCGGCGCGGCCACTCCTGGCGCCACCGGCGACCGGTTCGGGCGGCGGCAGGCTGTCGGTGCTGCTGCCAGGGGGCCTGGCCACCGGCTTGCTCTGGATGAAGGCCGCCAACAACGCGTTGTTGAATTCGCGGGCGCTCTGGAAACGCTGGTCAGGTTTTTTCGCCAGCGCGCGCCTGAGCACGGCGTCGAAAACCGGTGGCAGTGAAGGTACGATTGCTGACGGTGGTGCAGGCTCGACGTTCATCACCTTGTGCATCACCGCGACCGGCGTCTCGGCGAGAAATGGCCCACGCCCGGTCAGCATTTCGTAGAGGATGACCCCGGCCGACCACAGGTCGGCGCGGTGGTCGGCAGGCAAGCCCAGCAGTTGCTCGGGAGAGATGTGCGTCGGCGTACCAATCACGGTGCCCACCTGCGTGAGCGATGAATTCTCGATCTTGGCGACCCCGAAGTCCATGACCTTGATCTTCATCCCGCCCAGGACCATGACGTTGGTCGGCTTGATGTCACGATGCACGACATCGTGCTGGTGCGAATAGTCGAGTGCTGCGAACAGTTGCTTCATTACCTCGAAAACATCGATCAGTTCGAAGTGGCCGCGCTCGCGCATGCACTGGCGCAACAACTTTCCCTGCACGTACTCCATGACGATAAACGCCCCTCTTTCGTCCTCTCCGTATTCGTATACACCGACAATGCCCGGATGCTGCAGTCTCCCTCCGGCCTGCGCCTCCTGCTTGAAGCGTGCCACTGCGGCCTCCGATTCAACGTTGGCCAGGTACTCGGCGAGAATCGTCTTGATCGCCACCGGACGTTTGATGACCGGGTCGAAACCTTCGTAAACTGCGCCCATCGCACCCTTGCCGAGTTCGCGGCGGATCTCGTACTTGCCGATGAATTCAGGGAGGGACATGGCGTGGTCGTTCCGCGCTCAGCTCTCGATCAGCTTGATGGCTTTTTGCAGGCTGCGGCGCATGCGGTTGAAGGAGTTCGCCAGAACGTCGATCTCGTCCCCGGTGTGCGACGGGAATTCCGGCACCGAGAAGTCGCCGGTGGAAATCCTGTCGGCGGCTGCCGACATGCTCGAGATGGGCCTGATGATGAGCATGGACAGCATGATGTTGAGGACCACGAAAGTGGCCAGGAAGATGCCGCCGAGCGAGAGCATGAAGCTGTTGAAGGTGCGCTGCGCATTGGCCAGCGGCACGGACATCGGCACTGAAACCACCTGTGCGCCAACCGTCTCCATGTGTTTCCAGCCGAAACCATTGTTCGGGCCGTAGATTCTGATCATCGATTCCGGTGCTGCGTCGGGAACGCTGTGGCAGATCAGGCACGCCGGGTCGGTGATGGTAATCGGCCGTGCCAGGTAGAGCATGCGGCCGGTCGGTGTTTCTCGCTCGCCGGCAAGTTCTCTGGCACTGCCGTCAGCGCGAAATTTCTGCACCAGATCACTTTCCCATTCCACCGCGCGATCGCGTGGATTGGTAGGATTGAGCGTCGCCTCCTTGTAGGTGAAGTCCGGATACTTCACGGCCAGGTTGCTGAACACCTCTGTGGCGGCATAGGCGGGCACCGTCTGCGGCAGGAAAGTCTGTTCCAACTGGGAGTCGAGAAGCGGCTTCACCTGCCTGACCGTGTAGCCGCGCACCGACAGCGCGGACTCCATCATCAGGCCGGCATTGCGCAGCGTCTCCTGTTTGGCGTTCTCGTCGAGCAGGCGGTGCGAAACGTACGCCGACATGCCCATGCCGGCGCCAAAGACCAGCAGAAGCACCAGGTTGAATTTCAGTCGCAGACCCATGAGCACGGTCCCTAGCAAGAATGGGATGAAAAACGCAATGGCAGCGCCGGGAGTATATGTTCCCCCATCAACTGCGGTCAATTCATGGATTTTTCCCGGGTGCGTGCCGGCAAAACCCCGACCAGTAAAAGCAGAACCGGGTCAAAAAGGCTTCCCTGGCGCGCGCGCCCGCTGCTGGAAGGCTCCTGTTTCCATCAACCGAGGATCATGATTCTCAAGCGTTGAAGGAAGCCGAGGCTCTTCCACCAGAGCAGGCCGTTCTCCAGAAGCTGGGTGCCGGATTCGGTCAAGGCGAGCTTTCGGGCACCCAATTCGGTCGCCCCGGTATCGGCGATAAAGCCAGCATCCATCAGGTACTTGGCGATCACTGGCTGAACCTGCTGACCATCGAGCAACCAACGGCTGCCATAGCCATCATCGTCACCCTTCAACATCAGCATGGGCCGACGCTGCCGCAGGAGCCGAAGCACCACGAGCGTCTGCGCCCGATCGGGAATCAAGTGGGTTGGAGAGGCGTTCATCGAGCACTCTATTATGAACCTCTGGAGCGTTGCCATGCAGGGCCGAATCGACCTGTAGTGGCGGTAGCGACGTGCGCTATTGCACAAAGCGCCCTCCTGCACTCGGTATAATCGCCGCTCAATCACCAACCTCGCTTGCCCAGCGGGCGGCCAGCGGGGAAATCCCCTGACAGGAGCTTACATGGATATCAGAAACGAAGTGGTCGCCGTTCTTGACGAAGTCTTGAGCCTCAAGGGCCGGGCGAGTGAATTCGCGCTCGACACCCCCTTGCTCGGCGCAATTCCTGAACTTGATTCGATGGCGGTAGTCTCCTTGATTACCACACTCGAAGAACATTTCGGGTTTACGGTCGAAGACGACGAGATCGACGGATCGGTGTTCGCTTCGCTTGCGACGCTGATCGACTTCGTTGAAGGTAAACTGGCCGACTGAGCATTGACCCAGACCTTTGCCATCGGCTTCCTCTCGCCGGCGAGTATGGGCGGAAAGATCGGGATCGACATAGACGCTACGCATACCGGTCAAACACTGACGAAACGAGAGGAGCTGTTCGAATGAACACTGGAACAAGTCGCTCGTATGGAATTCGCCAGCACAGCCGTGGCAAGACCCGCCCTGGTTCGTCGCGCTGGTTCAGGCGTTATCGCTGGCTGATCATTGCCGGCTGGCTGATCATGATGGTGGCGGTCGGCTGGGTCCTCTTCTCCCGCTCCGACAGGATACCCCTGGCTGCAAGTCCCGGTGGGGTGACCGAACAGCCGGCGACACCTGCGTCCGCCACGATGCCGCCGGTAAAGCTACCCGCCGACGATGCTGCACATGAAATGCTGACCGAATGGTGGTACTACAGTGGCCACCTGCAGACCGACTCAGGCGAACGTTATTCGTTTCATATCGCCGCCTTCCTGCGCAAAGGGACGCTCACTCACACCGTATTCCACGGCTCACTACTCGACCATCAGACCGAGAAGCTCTATGCCGAACAGGCACGCACCGCAGGCAACCCATCGGATGGACGCCGCGACGGATTTGCTTTCAAGTTCGGCAGCTGGCAATTGCAGGGCGAGGGCGCGCAACATGCAGCGAAGATGGCCGGCAAGGATTTTGCGCTCGATCTGCAGCTCAATGACAGCCGCCAACCGCTCCTGCACCAGGCACCGGGTACGCCGATCGCCGGCCTGCTGGATTTCGGTGTCGCCGGCAAGAGTTATTACACTTCGCGCCCACGCATGGCTGCGCAGGGAGTTCTGACCATTGGCGGCACTGCCAGGAAGGTGCATGGCGAAGTCTGGTTCGATCATCAGTGGGGTGACTTTGAAGCGGCAAAGCTGCGCTGGAACTGGTTTGCGCTGCAACTGACGGATGGTGCGGACCTGATGATCTTCGAACTTTTCGATCGCCAGGGCGAGCCAGTACTGCGCATGGGAACCTATAGCAAGGACGGCGAGGTCAGCGCACTCGGCGCATCCGACTTCGAGGCAAGCTCCCGCGGCACCTGGAAAAGCCCTTCTTCAGGAGGAGTGCTCTATCCGGTCCACTGGACGATCGCGGTACCCGCCAGGGGCCTCAAGCTGAAAGTCGACCCGGTGATCCGGGCCAGTGAGTTCGACGCCCGGACAACGACGCTGAACGTCTATTGGGAAGGTGCGGTCAAGTTGAGTGGCTCGCATCGCGGCGTCGGTTTCATGGAACTGAGCGGCTACCATCCGTCACTCCAGCAAGCGGCGACCAGCCAGTAAGCAGGCAGATGCGTGCTGGCTGCCCGGAAGACGTGTCCCGCGTTTTGCTTGCCGAGGTCCAGGCGCTAAGATGACGGGATTGCGCCTGAGAGGCGCTCCCGGATAGACCATGAACCTCCTGAAGACCCTCGCCACCGTCAGCAGCATGACCTTGCTGTCGCGGATACTCGGCTTTGTCCGCGATTTCGTGATCGCCCGCGCTTTCGGTGCCGGGGCGTTGACCGACGCGTTCTTTGTCGCCTTCAAACTCCCCAACCTGTTGCGCCGCCTGTTTGCCGAAGGCGCTTTTTCGCAGGCCTTCGTTCCGGTCCTGGGTCAATACCGGAACCAGCGTTCAGGCGAGGAGACCCGGCAGTTGGTGGACCGTGTCGCGAGTCTGCTGTTTCTTGTCGTACTGGCGGTAACCCTGCTCGGCATGGCGGGCGCACCGGTGCTCGTGTACCTTTCGGCCCCGGGTTTTACGGATGACCCCGAAAAGTTTGCCCTGACCGTCAAACTGACGCGCATCACTTTCCCCTACATCCTTTTCATGTCGCTGGTCGCGCTGGCCGGTGGCATTCTCAATACCTGGAGCCGCTTCGCCGTACCCGCATTCACGCCGGTGCTGCTCAACGTTTCGTTCATTCTGATGGCGCTCCTTGCCATCCCCTACTTCGACCCGCCGGTCATGGCACTCGGCTGGGCCGTCTTTCTTGGCGGTGCCCTGCAGCTCGCTTTCCAGATCCCCAGCCTGCAGCGTCTTGGCATGCTGCCAAGATTCTCGATCAATCTGCACGACGAGGGGGTCAGGCGCATCTTTCGCCTGATGGCGCCAGCCGTGCTTGGCGTTTCCGTGGCGCAGGTCAGCCTGCTGCTGAACACCGTTTTTGCTTCTTTCCTGAGTACCGGCAGCGTCTCCTGGCTCTATTACGCCGATCGCCTGATGGAGTTTCCGGCCGGCATGCTCGGCGCCGCACTCGGCACCATCCTGCTTCCCTCGCTGGCCAAGTGCCATGCTGCTGAGCAACACGATGAATATTCCCGATTGCTCGACTGGGGCTTGCGGCTGACCTTTCTGCTGGCGGCGCCAGCGGCTCTGGCACTCGGCATGCTCGCCGTGCCGCTGATTACCACGCTGTTCCATCATGGCGCTTTCACCGCCAACGACGTGCTCAGGACGCGTGACGCATTGGTCGCCTACAGTGTCGGGCTGCTCGGCCTGATTCTGGTCAAAGTGCTGGCGCCCGGCTTTTACGCCCGCCAGAATATCCGTACTCCGGTCAGGATCGCACTGCTGACCCTTTTCGTTACGCAAGTGCTGAACCTGCTCCTGATCGGCTGGCTGCAACATGCCGGCCTGGCCCTTGCGATCGGGCTGGCTGCCAGCCTCAACGCCACGCTGCTCTACCGCGGTCTTCGCCAGCGAGGCATTTATACCCCGCAGCCTGGCTGGCTGCTATTCTACGGCAGGCTCGCTTTCGCCATGCTGAGCATGGGCGCTGCGCTGTGGTTTGTGATCGGCCCAACGGTCGATTGGCTCAACTGGCGCCTCGGAGAACGATTGCTGCGTCTTTCCGTGGCGGTCGGCTTCGGTGCAGGCGTCTATTTCGCTACACTATGGGTCGCAGGTTTTCGCCTGCGCGACTTCAAACGCAGTGCGGCCGAGTAATCAATCAGGAGGAGATTTACGATGATATTGATCAGCAGCAGCTTCAGTGACGGGCAACCGATCCCCGGTGAGTTTGCATTCTGTATTCCCGACCCCGAACACCATGTTTGCCTGGGCAGCAATCGCAACCCGCATCTGGCATGGCGCAGTGCGCCGGCGGGAACCCGCTCGTTCGCCCTGATCTGCCACGACCCGGATGTGCCGAGTCAGGGCGATGACGTCAATCAGGAAGACCGCACGGTTCCGGCATCGCTGGCGCGGGTGGACTTCTTTCACTGGGTGCTGCTTGATTTGCCGGCCACACTCGGCGAGATCAGGGCAGGCGAATTTTCCAATGATGTCACGCCACGTGGCAAACCTGGTCCGCACGCTCCGCATGACGCACGCCAGGGAATCAATGACTATACCCACTGGTTCGCCGGCGACAATGACATGCGTGGCGACTACTACGGCTACGATGGTCCCTGCCCGCCCTGGAACGACGAGATCGTCCACCATTACGTGTTTACGCTTTTCGCACTGGATGTCGCCAGACTGGACATCGATGGCAAGCTGACCGGCCAGCAGCTGCGCGCGGCAATGCAGGGGCACATTCTGGCCGATGCGAGTCTGACCGGCACGTACACCCTCAATCCATTGCTGAACGCTGGGTAGCCGACGCACGGGGTCTTGCAAGAGGACGCGAAAAAGGCCGCAAAGCGGCCTTTTTCCTTGATATGGGCAATTACTGCACGCTGACTTCGACGCGACGGGCCTCGGCAGGATCTCCGGTACCGGTGGTGACCACAGGCTTCCTGAGCTCGATGCGTTCCTCGGCGATACCGACGTTCTTCAGGGCATCACGGACGGCGATTGCGCGTTTCTTGGCGACCTCTTCGTTGACCGCCTGACTGCCACTCGGATCGTGGAATCCGGAAATGGCAAGCTTTGCAGCCGGATGGTCCTTGGCATAGGCAACGACGATTTCGAGAGTCTTGCCAGCGTCGGCCGGGATTTCCGTCGCACCCATCGCGAAGTACAGCTTGGCTGCCGGTACCGCCACCGCAGCCGCCGCGACGGGCTTGGCCACCGAGGCAGGCGGCACCATCAAGGGAACGATCATCAGGGCAACGATGTTGATGATCTTGATCAGCGGGTTGACCGCCGGACCAGCCGTGTCCTTGTAGGGGTCGCCGACGGTGTCGCCGGTCACCGACGCTTTGTGGGCATCGGAGCCTTTGCCACCAAAATGGCCGTCCTCGATGTACTTCTTGGCATTGTCCCAGGCACCACCACCGGTGGTCATCGAGATGGCGACGAACAGGCCGGTGATGATCGTCCCCATCAACAGTCCACCGAGCGCTTTCGGGCCAAGCAGCAGACCGACAATTACCGGCACCAGCACCGGCAGCAGCGAGGGAACGATCATTTCCCGAATCGCTGCGACGGTCAGCATGCCGACGGCGCGCGAGTAATCGGGCTTGGCCTTGCCTTCCATGATGCCCTTGATTTCCTTGAACTGCCGGCGAACTTCGACAACCACTGCACCGGCTGCCCGGCCCACCGCTTCCATCGCCATGGCGGCAAAGAGGTAGGGAATCAGGCCGCCGAGGAAGAGACCGATGATCACCATGTGATCGGAAAGATCAAAACGCAAGCTGCCGCCAAACTGGGTTTCCAGTGCATGCGTGTAATCGGCGAAAAGAACCAGCGCGGCCAGACCCGCGGAACCGATGGCATAGCCTTTGG
>DIME01000013.1:13955-16238 GCA_002425405.1 Candidatus Accumulibacter vicinus | reverse complement strand
TCGTTGTACAGAATCTTGTAGGTGATGGCGACGCCGGCGGCAACCGCCTGGCGAATCGCCAACAGACCGGAGTGGAAGTAGGTGCCATCACCGAGGTTGGCAAAAATGTGCTTCTCGTGGCTGAACGGCGCCTGCCCGACCCAGGTCACGCCTTCGCCGCCCATGTGCGTGAAGGTCGCGGTATTGCGGTCCATCCAGGTCACCATGTAGTGGCAGCCGATACCGGCGACGGCGCGAGAACCTTCGGGTACGCGCGTCGAGGTGTTGTGCGGGCAACCGGAACAGAAGTACGGCGTGCGCTGGATCGCCGACAAGCCGGTCGCTGGCAGCAGCCCCTGCGCGAGGCTGCTCTGCTTGGCTTCGAGCAGCGCCAGTCGAGCCTCGATTGCCGAAGAAGTGAAGAAGCGCCCGATGCGCGCCGCCAGTGCCCGCGCCACCTGTGCCACCGACAACTCGCCGGCCGCCGGCAGCAGCCAGTCACCATGCGTCAGATGCCCGCTACCGGTGGGCAGCAGCGCCCATTCGCCTTTTTCGTCAAACTTCCCGACGACGCGTGGCCGGACATCCTCGCGCCAGTTGTAGAGTTCCTCCTTGAGCTGGTATTCGAGCAGTTGCCGTTTTTCCTCGACGACCAGGATTTCTTCGAGTCCTTCGGCAAAACGGCGCACGCCATCGGCTTCGAGTGGCCAGACCATGCCGACCTTGTACAGTCGAATGCCGATCTGCGCTGCCAGTTCGTCATCGATCCCGAGTTCGTCGAGCGCCTGGCGGACATCGAGGTAGGCCTTGCCGGCAGTGATGATTCCCAGGCGGGCTGGCGAAGCCGGGTCGGCACTATCGATCACCACCCGGTTGAGCTGGTTGGCGCGGCAATAGGCCAGCGCCGCGTAAAGCTTGTGGTTGAGCAGGCGGGCTTCCTGCTGCAGCGGTGGGTCGGGCCAGCGGATGTTGAGTGCGTGCGGGTCGTTCTTTGGCATCTCGAAATCGTCGGGCAGCCGAATCCGTGTCGACAGCGGGTCAATCGAGACCGAGGCGGAGGTCTCCACGGTGTCGGCCAGCGCCTTCATCACCACCCAGCAGCCCGAGTAGCGGCTCATGGCCCAGCCGTGCAGACCGTAATCAAGGTATTCCTGGACATTTGCCGGATAGAGGACCGGCATCATCACCGCCTTGAAGACATGCTCGGTCTGGTGCGGCAGCGTCGAGGACTTGGCGGCGTGATCGTCGCCGGCGATTACCAGGACACCGCCATGCTTCGCCGAACCGGCTGCATTGGCGTGCCGGAAAACGTCGCCGCAGCGGTCGACACCCGGACCCTTGCCGTACCACATGGCGAAGACCCCCTCGTATTTGGCGCCGGGAAAGAGATTGAGCTGCTGGGTTCCCCAGACTGCGGTGGCTGCAAGGTCCTCGTTAACCGCCGGCTGGAAAACGATGCGCCGGGCGTCGAGATGCGGGCGAGCTTTCCACAGCGCCTGATCGAGTCCTCCCAGCGGGCTGCCACGGTAGCCCGAGACAAAGCCTGCGGTATTCAGCCCGGCCGCCTCGTCACGCATGCGCTGCAGCATCGGCAGGCGAACGAGAGCTTGCGTGCCGCTCAGAAAGACGCGTCCCGAGTTGGCCGTATAGCGGCTGTCGAGTGTGGTCGAGAGATCGCCCATGGGATTCTCCTGTGGTGGCATGTTATCTGACTATCTGACCGAAACGCCTGGGGTCGTCCGGCATACGATTCGTATTCGTTCGCACAGTCCCAGACCGCAACTTGCCGACTACCGGCAAGCCAGCAATCCCTCTGGCCGCTGGCAGGCGCGGGCCGGAATCACTTTAAGCGGCCTCAGATCAGTCCTTCGACATTCACATGACGGAATTTCTCGCACGGTCACTGCCGGATTGTGGAAAGATTTTTTCAGCAGCGCTTACGATGGCAAGCAAATGTAGTACAAACAGACCACGGAAAGGGCTGAATTCTTTCTGCGACGCTCCCTGGTACCCATTGCTTTCATGGTCACCGGCGACCGTGACGTCGACCTGGACGATATTGTCCTGCTCCCGCGATCGCTCCAAAGCCGTTCCAAGGCTCTCCCATCATTGTCATGTGCCGCTGATGCAAAGCAGCCGCTCGGTGGGCCAGAGCCAGTACTCGTTCAAGATTTCCCCGAAAAATTTTCCCAACACAGTAATTTATATAGCAAAATTCTGCCACTCAACGTCGACCCAACGCCATGCACCTGCGCAAATACGACCTTCTGCAGATGAACGCCGAGTGGCTGAAGAAGCTGCCGG
>DIME01000013.1:5018-13690 GCA_002425405.1 Candidatus Accumulibacter vicinus | reverse complement strand
CTGAAGAAGCTGCCGGCGGAGCGATTGCAGGAAGTGTCCATCCGCCGGTTGGACGACGTCAAGGAATTGCAGGATCGGCTGAATCAGAACCCGGCCAGCCAGGCGCCGTCGAAGAAACCTGGCGCGGGCGAGGAAGAAAACGAAGTCGACGAGCCGCACCTGCCCCATTCACCGACAATGCGGCCGAACAGGCGCGGCAGCACTGGTCGATTGCGCGCCACCTCAGCCACGGCACCCGCTCGGAAGCGGTGTCCTGCTGCTCTTCTGGACAGCGTCATCCTGGAACTCCCCGTGCTGCCTGTCATCCCGGAGCCGCATAGGGGGTGAATCATGACAATGAGTGAGCGTGGAACAATTTCCGAAGTAGGCAAGGTACTTCGGTTCATGACCATTTATGGTTTCGGGAAAACAATATTCAAGATTCTTGGTCGAGTAAGACCAAATGGTTTTTCCGCCAGGCTATGGAAAAGTAAGAAGGCGGATATTGGGATTATTGGTTGTGGGCAGTTTGCTTTTGCAACCATTGGCTTCTCAATCTGGCGACGATATGGGAATCGGTTTGCCATTTGCTACGATATCAATGTCGATAATCAGCGCTCTTTTGCCTCCTTCTTCGGTCTTGCACAAGATGATGTTTCGGCTCTGGAGGTCATTAATGACGAGCGAGTCAGGTTTCTATATATTGCTTCCAATCATGCCTCGCACACGGACTATGCAGTTCAAGGACTTCTGGCGGGCAAAATCGTTTACCTGGAAAAGCCGATTAGCGTCAGTATCGAGCAGTTACAAAGACTCAATGCAACCATCCGGAGAACGGGTGGGCAGATCTTTGCTGGATACAACCGGCCATTTTCTGCCGCGGTGCGCCATCTGCATCCCTGGATGGCAGGGGTGAACCAACCACTGACCCTGAATTGTTTCATCAGCGGGCATGTGCTAGGGCCTGAGCATTGGTATCGTAAGCCCGAAGAAGGGACAAGGGTTTGCGGTAATGTGGGCCACTGGCTGGATCTGGCAGTGCATATGCTCTGTTGGTCGAGCTTGCCGGATAAATGGCAAATCACCACCGTTTATAGCAATGCGGTGACGCGGGACGAAGATATGGTGATTGTGCTCACAAGTGAGCGGGGTGACCTGATAAACATCATTCTCACGGCTCGCGGAGAGCCTTTCGAGGGAATTAACGAGACCATCAATATTCAGCAGGGTGATCTGATCGCGAAGATTGATGATTTCCGCCAGCTTGTTATCTGGCAGGGGGATAAGTTGCAAAAGAAGAGATTCTGGCCGAAAGATGTCGGCCATAACATGGCGATTATTCAACCATTTTCCGAGGTAAGACGGGAGTGGCGTGAGGTCGAGCTTTCCACCTTGCTCATGCTTTGTATAGCCAGAATGGTCGTAAACGGCGATCATTCTTTTGAATTCAGCTTTTCCAAAGAACACAAACGATTAACCGGGCCTTCAGGTCGGTCATGAAACAGATTCTGCAATCACTTAAAACAGGTGCGACCGAGGTTGCCGAGACCCCCTGCCCGGTGGTGATGCGCCGCCAGGTATTGATCCGAACCACCGTGTCTCTGGTCTCCGTTGGCACGGAGCGTATGCTCGTGGAGTTCGGCAAGGCCGGCTGGATCGAGAAGGCACGCCAGCAGCCCGACAAGGTGCGCATGGTTCTGGACAAGATCAAGACCGACGGTTTGATGCCGACCGTCGAGACGGTATTCAACAAGCTTGATCAGCCTTTGCCTCTCGGTTACTGCAATGTCGGTGTAGTGATGGAGACGGGAAGTGGGGTGACCGGCTTTGCACCCGGTGATCGGGTGGCTTCGAACGGTAAACATGCCGAGGTGGTCTCCGTTCCGGCCAACCTCTGTGCAAAAATTCCCCCCGGCGTTTCCGATGAGGAAGCGGCGTTTACGGTGATCGGCGCGATTGCACTCCAAGGAATACGGCTCATTCAGCCCACTCTCGGCGAAGCGGTGGTGGTGACTGGGCTGGGGCTGATCGGTCTGGTGGCGGTGCAGTTGCTGCGTGCCCATGGCTGTCGGGTGTTGGGGATCGACTTCGATGCCGAAAAACTGGCCATGGCCAGAGAGTTCGGCGCGGAAGTGGTGAATCTCGCGGCTGGCGAGGACCCGGTCGTGGCTGCACAAGCCTTTGCCCGCGGGCGTGGAGTGGATGCGGTGCTGATTACGGCTTCCACCAAGAGTAATGCGCCAGTGCACCAGGCGGCGTTGATGAGTCGCAAGCGCGGGCGCATCGTGCTGGTGGGGGTGACCGGGCTTGAACTCTCACGCGCCGACTTCTTCGAGAAGGAATTGACTTTTCAGGTGTCTTGTTCCTATGGGCCGGGCCGCTATGACACGAATTATGAAGAGAAAGGTCAGGACTATCCGGTAGGCTATGTGCGCTGGACCGAGCAGCGCAATTTCGAGGCTGTGCTGGACATGCTCGCGGATCGCCGGTTGAACGTGCAGCCACTGATTTCCCACCGCTTTCCAATTGATGCGGCAGAGGAAGCGTATGCCTTGATCGGCGGTCCAGCACCCTCGCTGGGCATCCTCTTGCGGTATCCGACGCCTGCCGAGAAGTCGGAAGTTGAAGTGCGTCGCGCCAGCGTCAGACTGGCAGGTTCGCATGCTGCTGCCGGGGCCGCGGCATTGGGCTTTATTGGCTCGGGTAACTATGCCACGGCGGTATTGATCCCGGCTTTCAAGGCAGCCGGTGCTCGCTTGAAGGTGGTTGCGTCGAATGGCGGTGTCAGTGGCCTCCATGCCGGTCGCAAGCATGGTTTTGAAGCAAGCACCACCGACACCGAGAGTATTTTTGCCGACCCGCAGGTTAACGCGGTGGTGATTACGACTCGCCACGACAGCCATGCCGCTCTGGTTTGTCGGGCGCTCGCAGCCGGCAAGCACGTCTTCGTGGAAAAGCCGCTGGCCATGACGCATGAAGAATTGGCAGCGATTGAACAAGCGCATGCAATCGCTGTGGCGACTGGCCGTTCTCTGGTGGTGATGGTCGGTTTCAACCGCCGGTTTTCTCCTCAAGTACAGAAGATCAGGTCGCTGCTTGAAGGCGCCAGAGGTCCCAAGGCCTTTGTGATGACCGTCAACGCCGGTGCCATTCCCACTGAACACTGGACCCAGGACCTGGCCGTGGGGGGCGGGCGGATGATCGGCGAGGGCTGCCACTTCATCGATCTGTTGCGTTTCCTGGCCGGAGTCGAGATTACCGCCCATCACAGCGTTCGTATGCAGGCGGCGACCGCCGATACGGTGACCATTCAGCTGGCGTTCGCCGATGGGTCGATAGGCACGATTCACTACTTCGCCAACGGTAGCAAGTCCTATCCCAAGGAGCGCCTGGAGGTCTTTGCCGCCGGCCGGGTATTGCAACTGGACAATTTCCGCAAGCTCACGGGATTCGGTTGGCCAGGCTTCACGAAGATGAACCTGTGGCGGCAAGACAAGGGACAAAGGAATTGTGCGGCAATGTTCGTCAGCGTCATCGAAAAGGGTGGGTTCGCCCCAATCGCGCTGACTGAAGTGCTGGAGGTCAGCCGGATCAGCATTGAGGTGGCTGCGAATCTCCGATGACTCGTGACGAAATCGTTGCCCTCGTTGTTGCTGGCTGATCGAGATCATTGCCGGCACGCCCGCATTTCATGAAAATCGTGCTGAAAAGGGATCGGCAAACCGGCCGGCAGATTGTAGCGGTACTTGAGCAACTGCTGATCGGGTCCGGGCACCTGTTGCGCTTGTTCCACACCGTCCGACATCTGCGCGGTGAGCAGATTGCCTACCGTTTGTATTACCGCTTGGCCAGGCCTCTGGTCGCCCGGCAGGCCCTGGCATCGATTACCGCGCTTCCTCGGCGATCCTGGGTCCGGCCCTGGGTGGCGCCACTGGTTGCACCGCGTAGCCAGGTCGACCAAGGCGTATTCGAGTTTCTTGGAGAGCGCGGCTGCGTCGAGACGGCCGGTGACTGGAATGCGGTGAACAAGACCAAGCTGTGGCTCTATAACCTACATTATCTTGACGATCTCAACGCGGTGGATGCAGATGCACGCCCCGATCAGCAAGGATGGCTGATCCGACGCTGGATCGATGACAATCCACCACTTGCCGGTCATGGCTGGGAACCCTACCCACTTTCCTTGCGGATCGGGAACCTGGTGAAGTGGTGTGCCAGGCAAACGCAAGTCTCTCCAGAGTGGCTCGTCAGTATGGGCAGGCAGGCGCAGGCCCTTGCGGCTCAGGAGGAACGCCACATTCTCGCGAACCACCTGTTTGCCAATGGCAAGGCGCTGACCTTCGCCGGAGCGTTTTTCGCCGGCGACCAGGGAGGGCGGTGGTTGAAGAGCGGCTTGCGCATCCTGGACCGGGAGATCAGCGAGCAGTTTCTGCCGGATGGTGGCCATTTTGAACTTTCTCCGATGTATCACTCGACCCTGCTTTGGGATATGTGCGATCTCGTGAACCTGGCTGAGCGAAGTGGCGTCCCTGAACTGCTCGAACGTGCCGCAGCATGGCGTGGCGTGATTGAACGGGGACTCACCTGGCTCGAAAGCATGTGCCATCCAGACGGGGAAATTTCCTTTTTCAACGATGCGGCTTTTGGCATTGCGCCGCAGTTTCAACCCATCAAGGCCTACGCCGGAGCGCTGGGTTGCCTTGGAAGCAAAGGCTTGACCGAAGTCTTGTCCTGCACTCATCTTCGGGATACCGGCTACATCGCCGTCCTTCTCGGGCAGGGCGGCAAGGCCTTGCTGGATGTGGCAGCCGTGGGACCGACTTACCAGCCTGGCCATGCACACGCGGACACGCTCGGCTTTGAGTTGAGTCTCTTCGGGCAGCGGGTCCTGGTCAATTCCGGAACGTCCCGTTACGGCGAGGACACCGAACGGCAGCGCCAGCGAAGTACCGCTGCACACAATACGGTGGAGATCGATGGTGAAGATTCGTCGGAAGTCTGGGCCGGCTTCCGGGTCGCGCGCCGGGCCCGGCCCAGCGTACCGGACATCTGGCGAGAGCCGGGGATGGAAGGCGAGGAACTACGGATTCGTTGCGCGCATGACGGATATCGGCGTCTGCCGGGCCGTCCGATTCATCAGCGCCAATGGACGTTCGCCACCGGTCGCCTGCGCATGATCGATTCGCTATCCGGACAATTCCGGAAGGCCGTCTGTCGTTTTTATCTGCATCCAGACGTTCAGGTCGCGGGGAATCAGGAACTGCATCTGCAGAGTGGTCACCGCATCCTTTGGTCTGTCTCCGGCGGTGCGGCGAACGTTGTGCCTTCGACCTGGCACCCGCAGTTCGGGGCATGCGTACCCAGTCACTGCATCGAGATCCAGTTCGACAGCGCTGAACTGATCGTCGATTTTTCCTGGAAGTGAGATGCATATCCTGTTCTTGACCGACAACTTCCCGCCGGAAGTGAATGCGCCTGCCAGCCGCACCTTCGAGCATTGCCGCGAGTGGGTCAAGGCAGGCCATCAGGTGACGGTGATTTCCTGTGTGCCGAACTTTCCAAAGGGTCGCGTTTATGCGGGTTATCGCAACCGGCTTTGGCAGGCTGAAATCATCGAGGGGATTCGGTTAATCCGGGTCTGGTCTTACATTGCGGCCAACGAGGGCTTCGTCAAACGAATTCTCGATTATCAAAGCTTCATGGTGACCGCTACCCTGGCTGGACTCCTCGTCCGGCGCGTGGATGTGGTCGTCGGCACATCCCCCCAGTTTTTCACGGTCTGCGCGGCATGGGTATTGAGCGTTCTCAAGCGGATACCGTTCGTTTTTGAGCTGCGTGACCTTTGGCCCGAGTCGATCAAGGCCGTGGGGGCCATGCAGGATTCAGCCGCCATCCGCTGGCTGGAAAAACTGGAATGGTTCCTCTATCGCCAGGCCAGGCTGATTGTCACGGTGACCCACGCTTTCCGTGACAAATTGATCGGGCGTGGCATTGATGGCAACAAGATCAGTGTGGTAACCAATGGTGTGGACATGACGCGCTTCAAGCCGATGCCGAAGGATCCCTCCCTGGTCCGGCAACTGGGCCTTGAAGGCAAGTTCGTGGGTGGCTATGTGGGTACCCATGGCCTGGCACACCACCTGGAGACAGTTCTGGACGCAGCGGAAAAATTCATTTCCGAGGGCCTCGGAGAAGATTTTCACTTCATCCTGCTTGGCGACGGTGCCCGCAAACCGGCACTGCAGGATGAAGCACACAGGCGTCGGCTGCAGAATGTGACGTTTGTGGACACCGTGCCCAAGGATCAAGTGGCGCGCTATTGGTCGCTGCTGGATGTGTCGATCATTCATCTTCGGAAGACCGAGCTGTTCACGACGGTGATTCCCTCCAAGTTATTCGAGTGCATGGGAATGGGCTTGCCGGTACTGCACGGCGTGGCCGGTGAGTCGGCGGATATGGTGTGTGCGGAGAATGTCGGGATTGTCTTCGAGCCTGAAAACGCCGGGGAGTTGGTGGCCCAGATGAAGGTCTTGAAAAATGACCGTCCAAGGTACGAGAAATACCGCTCCAACGGTCTCGTGGCGGCCAGGAAATACGACCGCACTGCCCTGGCGATGGAGATGCTTGCGCTACTGGACAAGCTGGTTGCTGAACGGGCATAACGAGGGTATACAGATCGATTTGCTGGTATGAGGCGGTGCTGGTGGATGTGACAAGCAAACTGACGCAGTCCGATGTGGACGAGCATCTGGAGCGGCTGGCGAAATTCAAACGAATGCTGCCGCGCTATGCCGACGTGCGGGCCATCGGGGCGGCGGCAGCGATGGTGATCCCCCCGGTCGAGCATCTCTCTTCTCCCGAACCTGGGGGAGGAGCCGGGGGGCGCAATGGGCAATGCACGGCGCATGCTCCGTGCTCATCGATCGATTCCGGAGGGCCCACCGGAATGCACCCTGCCAGGACGGGAAACGGTCAGGGCTTATCCGCTTGCCGGAGTCCCATACCTTGAAACTCCTGGTCACCGGTGTTGCCGGTTTCATCGGCATGCACACCGCACAGCGCCTCCTTCGTCGTGGCGACACGGTGGTGGGCATCGACAACCTCAATCACTATTACGAAGTGACTCTCAAGCGCGCCCGCCTTGCCTGCCTGGCAGGACAGGGTGACTTCCGCTTCATCGAGATGGACATCGCCGATCGGGTAGCCATGGCGACCTTGTTCGCCAGCGAAGGATTCGATCGCGTGATCCATCTGGCGGCCCAGGCCGGTGTGCGCCATTCGCTCGCCAATCCCAACGCCTACGTCGATAGCAACCTCGTCGGCTTCATGACCGTCCTTGAGGGCTGCCGCCATCATGCGATTCAACATCTGGTCTACGCTTCGAGTTCCAGCGTCTACGGCGGGAATGCACGCATGCCTTTCTCCGAGTGCGACAATGTCGACCATCCGGTCAGCCTCTACGCTGCGACCAAAAAGGCCAACGAACTGATGGCGCATACCTACAGTCATCTCTATCGTTTGCCGACCACCGGACTTCGCTTCTTCACCGTCTATGGTCCCTGGGGCCGGCCCGACATGGCGCCCTTCCTGTTCACTCGCGCGATCCTCGAAGGGCGGCCGATCGATGTCTTCAACCACGGGCAGATGCAGCGCGACTTTACCTACGTGGATGACATCGTCGAGGCCGTGCTGCGGGTCAATGACCGGATCCCCGGGCCCGATCGGACTTATACTCCCGACAGTCCGGATCCGTCCGCCAGTGATGCGCCATACCGCGTATTCAATGTCGGCAATCATCAACCGGTGCCCTTGCTGAGCTTCATTGGCTGCATCGAGCAGCGACTGGGGTGCAAGGCCGAGAAGCGGATGCTGCCGATGCAGCCGGGCGACGTACCGGTCACCTATGCCAACACTTCCCGCCTCGAAAAATGGATCGATTTTGCGCCAGGCACGCTGTTGTCCGAAGGCATCGCGCGCTTTGTCGATTGGTATCGCAACTATTACCAGCTCTGAAAGGAACATTTTCACTCCATGAAAGTTACCGTGATTGGAACCGGCTACGTCGGATTGGTCACTGGCGCCTGCCTGTCGGAGATGGGTAACCACGTGCTGTGTCTGGATGTGGACGAACGCAAGATCGCGATCCTCAACAACGGCGGGATACCCATCCATGAGCCTGGCCTGGAGCCAATGGTGAAGCGCAATGCCGTAGCGGGACGTCTGCAATTCACTACCGACATCGCTGCCGCGGTACATCACGGTACGCTGCTGTTCATCGGTGTCGGAACGCCTCCTGACGAGGACGGTTCGGCCGATCTGCAGTATGTGCTCACTGCTGCACGCAACATCGGGCAGCACATGACCGACTACAAGGTGATCGTCGACAAGAGCACGGTACCCGTCGGCACTGCCGATCGCGTTCGCGCTGCCGTGCAGGGCGCACTGGCCAAGCGCGGGCTGAGCATGGAATTTGCCGTGGTCAGCAATCCGGAGTTCCTCAAGGAAGGCGCCGCGGTCGATGACTTCATGCGCCCCGACCGCATCATCGTCGGTGCCGATGATGAACGTGCGACGCTGCTGATGCGGGCGATCTATGCCCCTTTTTCGCGTAACCGCGACAAGCTGCTGCTGATGGATACGCGCAGCGCCGAACTCACCAAGTACGCGGCGAACGCCATGCTGGCGACGCGCAT
>DIME01000013.1:0-4777 GCA_002425405.1 Candidatus Accumulibacter vicinus | reverse complement strand
ACGCCGCCAACGCCATGCTGGCCACCCGCATCAGCTTCATGAACGAACTGGCTCGGCTGGCCGAGTGCGTCGGCGCAGACATCGAACTGGTTCGCCATGGCATCGGCAGCGATCCGCGTATCGGCACGCACTTTCTCTATGCCGGCACCGGCTACGGTGGCTCGTGTTTTCCCAAGGACGTGAAGGCGCTGGTGCGCACCGGCCAGGAATTTGGCATCGATCTTCGTGTCCTGACAGCCGTCGAGGCGGTAAACGACATCCAGAAGCGGGTATTGGTCGACAAGGTGCTCGCCCGCTTCGCGGAAAACCTGCAGGGACGCAGCTTCGCGCTTTGGGGGCTGGCCTTCAAACCGGATACCGACGACATGCGCGACGCACCGAGCCGGGTGATCGTGCATGAACTGCTGCGTCTCGGTGCGACGATTCGGGCTTACGATCCGGTGGCGATGGACGAGGCGCGTCGGGTATTCGGCGACCTTCCTGGATTGAGCTTTGCGAGCCACCCTGCCGAGGCGCTGCAAGACGCGGATGCACTGTTGATCGCCACTGAATGGCGCGAGTTCAAGAGTCCGGATTTTGAGCAGATCCGGGCGCTGCTCAAGCAGCCCTTGATCTTCGACGGTCGAAACCTTTTTGACCCCGTTCTGGTACGTAGTCTGGGTATCGAGTATCACGGAGTCGGGCGAGGCGAGGGGGTTCGACAGACCCGGACCGACAGTGTGGCAGGCCGGGCGTGAACCGGTTGCAACCCTCCACCGAGGTTTCGCCCGAGGATCTGGCGCCGATGCGCCGGACAGGGCGGTCAATTCACCCGCGGCGAATGCACGGGCCTGTTTAAGGCGGACGATATCCGGAATCGCGGAATTTGGCGGAAAGCTGCTCCTTGCCGCCCATCCCCCCAACAGTTACAATGCCCGCCTCGCTTCGCCAAGCGAATAACACCTTCATCCATCTGGCGTTGGCTCTATCAAACCGGGGCGGCGCCGTTTCCCAGAAAGAGAGTTTGACATGGCGATCAATGTGACGCAAAAAGCGCAAATCATGACCGATTACCAGCGTACCGTCGGCGATACCGGGTCTTCCGAAGTCCAGGTGGCGCTGCTGACCGCACGTATCAATGACCTGACCGGCCATTTCAAGGAGCACAAGAAGGACAATCACTCGCGGCGTGGTCTGTTGCGTATGGTCAGCCGTCGTCGCAAGTTGCTGGACTATCTGAAGCGCACCAATGTCGATTCGTACCGCAGCCTGATTCAGCGTCTCGGCCTGCGCAAATAGGCCCGCTCACCGATCCTTACCGCGATCGGATCTGCAGGCAACTCGAAAAGCAGTCAGCGGCCAGCCCCTCGCGGGCTGCGCCGCTGTTTCTGCTATTGCAGTTTGCTAAATCGGGCGTCGGTCGCCTGCCGGAGTCGCGGGCAGGCTCGCGCCAGACTATTGAGAAAGGGAACAATGTTTAATATCGTCAAGAAAAGCTTCGCCTACGGGGCCCACCAGGTGATCCTGGAAACCGGCGAAATCGCACGTCAGGCTGGCGGGGCCGTGCTGGTGTCGATGGACGACACGGTCGTGCTGGTCACTGTCGTCGGCAATAAAATGGCCAAGCCCGGTCAGGATTTCTTTCCGCTGACCGTCGATTACATCGAGAAAACCTATGCTGCGGGACGCATTCCCGGTGGCTTTTTTAAGCGTGAGGGCCGTCCTTCGGAGAAGGAAACCCTGACCTCACGACTCATCGATCGTCCGCTGCGCCCGCTCTTTCCCGAAGGCTTCTATCACGAGGTCCAGATCGTCGCGATGGTGATGTCGCTGAACCCCGAAATCGATCCTGACATTCCGGCCATTATCGGCGCCTCGGCTGCCCTGGCGATCTCCGGCATCCCTTTCGACGGACCAATCGCTGCCGCCCGCGTCGGATATATCGACGGCCAATACGTCCTCAACCCGAGTGCCACACAACTCTCATCGAGTCTGCTCAATCTGGTCGTCGCCGGAACGCAGGCAGCCGTGCTGATGGTCGAGTCGGAAGCCCGGGAACTCTCCGAGGAAGTCATGCTCGGTGCCGTAGTTTACGGACACCAGGAAATGCAGGCAGCGATCGATGCCATCAACGAACTTGCCGATCAGGCTGGCAAACCGGAATGGGACTGGGCACCGGCGGCGAGAAACGAAGCCGTCCATGGCAAGCTCGATGCACTGGTTGACGGCGAACTGCAGGAGGCCTACCGGATAAGCAGCAAACAGTTGCGCAGCCAGCGGATCAAGGAAATCACCGCCTACGCAGTCGAAGTCCTGACCGCCGGCGACGATGCCCCTGACGCCAACGCCGTCCGCAACATGGTCTCCGCTGCCGAAGCCCGGATCGTCCGCGGCCGCATCCTGGCCGGCGAGCCGCGCATCGACGGACGCGATACACGAACCGTTCGACCGCTCGCGATGCGTTCGGGCGTGCTGCCGCGAGCACATGGATCGTCCCTGTTCACCCGTGGCGAGACGCAGGCGCTGGTCGTGGCGACGCTCGGCACCGGTCGTGACGAACAGATCATCGACGCACTCTCCGGCGAATACCGTGAGCGCTTCATGCTGCACTATAACTTCCCGCCCTACGCCACGGGGGAATGCGGCCGTGTCGGAACGCCGAAGCGTCGCGAGATCGGGCATGGCCGGCTGGCCAAGCGCGCCCTATTGGGGGTCCTGCCTTCACCCGAAGAGTTCTCGTACACCATTCGCGTCGTCTCCGAGATTACCGAATCAAACGGTTCCAGCTCGATGGCCAGCGTCTGCGGGGCATCGCTGGCACTGATGGATGCCGGCGTTCCGCTTAAAGCACACGTGGCCGGAATCGCCATGGGTTTGATCAAGGAAGGCAATCGCTTTGCTGTGCTGACCGACATTCTCGGGGACGAAGACCACCTCGGAGACATGGACTTCAAGGTCGCTGGTACTGAGTCGGGGGTCACCGCACTGCAGATGGACATCAAAATCCAGGGAATCACCAAGGAAATCATGCAGGTCGCGCTGGCCCAGGCCGGCGAAGCCCGCCTGCACATCCTGAAACAGATGCAGGAATCGATGTCCGGACACCGTGAAGAGGTATCGAGCTACGCACCGCGCCTGTACATGATGAAAATCAACCCCGAGAAAATCCGCGATGTGATTGGCAAGGGCGGTGCGGTGATCCGTGCCATTACCGAAGAAACCGGCACAACGATCGACATCAAGGACGACGGCACGATCACCATCGCTTCGGTCAGCGGTGACGCCGCCGACGCTGCCAAGGCTCGCATCGAGGCCATTACCGCTGACGTCGAAGTCGGCAAGGTCTATGACGGAACGGTACTGAAGCTGCTGGACTTCGGCGCCATCGTCAGCATCCTGCCCGGTCGTGACGGCCTTCTGCACATCTCGCAGATTGCCAACGAACGCGTCAACGCCGTTGCCGATTATCTCAAGGAAGGCCAGAAGGTACGTGTCAAGGTTCTGGAAGCCGACGAGAAAGGCCGGGTACGGCTGTCAATGAAGGCCCTGAGCGCCGAAGAGGGCGGCGCTACCGCCGCACAGTCATAGGCCACTGATCAACAGCAGAAAAAAGGACGCCAAGGCGTCCTTGCCGCTGGCCGACTGCCTGTGCAGTGCGAGCCCAGCGCCCGTCTGCCGGTATCGCCTATTTGGCGATCTGTTTTTCCCGCACTTCTTCGAGCGTTTTGCAGTCGATGCACAGCGTCGCCGTCGGTCGCGCTTCCAGACGCTTGATGCCGATTTCGACCCCGCAGGCGGCACAGTACCCATAGTCGCCGCTGTCAATCCGGTCGATCGTCTCCTCGATCTTCTTGATCAGCTTGCGTTCCCGGTCACGGTTGCGCAGTTCGATGGCGATGTCGGTTTCCTGGCTCGCGCGATCATTGGGATCGGCAAAAACCGTCGCTTCATCCTTCATGGTATGCACCGTACGCTCGATGTCCTCGATCAACTGCTGCTTGAGCGCTTCGAGGATGCCACGAAAATGAGCCAGCTGATCGCTGTTCATGAACTCCTCGCCAGGTTTCGGCGAGTAGGGAGTGAAATGCTTTTGGAGCATGTCAGATGTCATCCGGGTTCCTGTGTATTGATAGTTGTTCGTCTGACGATGAGCAAACCAGGTCGTGAGCCTTGAGTAATCCTTATATTGTGCCACATGACCCGAACACAAGTGCGCATACACCGCAGCATTTCTCGTGAACAGCATCTATCCGGTTGCCGCCAGTCGGCTTTCGGCGAACTGGATCAGCCTGCCTTGCGGCCGTTACCGCACACGCGTTATGAGTTTTTCGAATGGAAGGGGGTCCGGGTCGGCATCGACTATCACGTCGCGGTCGTCGACCACGATTACCGCGTCTGCTCGACCGGGGTATTTGAGGCCGAATCTATAGCAGCAGTTCGTCCGCAGATGAACGCAAATCGGTGGATATTACAAAGGCTTTTCTTCAACGCCAAGCCTACCCGGATGGCGAGTTGAGTTTAGCCTGTTCGCAAACGCGCTGATTCTGCTGCTGTGCTCAGTCTGCGTTCATCTGCGGATTTCAGGTTCAACGGTTGGTGAAGGAAGGCTTGCGTTTTTCGACGAATGCGGCCATGCCTTCTTTCTGATCGTCTAGAGCAAAAGCTGAGTGGAAAGTGCGGCGTTCGAAGAGCAGGCCTTCCGACAGCGAGCTTTCATAGGAGCGATTGATGCATTCCTTGATCATCATCACCACCGGCAACGAGAAGCTGGCGATTCTGGTGGCAGCCGACATCGCCT
>DIME01000011.1 GCA_002425405.1 Candidatus Accumulibacter vicinus | reverse complement strand
AGCAACATGGCGGCGAAGTCCCGCACTCGCGCACCGCCCTCGAAGCCCTGCCGGGGGTCGGTCGCAAGACCGCCAACGTGGTTCTCAACACCGCTTTCGGCGAAGCCACGATCGCTGTCGATACACATATTTTTCGGGTCGCCAATCGCACCGGGCTGGCCCCCGGCAAGACGCCCCTGGCGGTCGAACGTGAGCTGCTGCAGGCGGTAGGCCCTGACAGCAGTCGTGAGTCGGGGAAAGCGTGCCGACGGAGCCTGCAAACCTCGCCGGAATCGCAGCACGAGGATGGCCATGGGCCGCCGCGGCGACCCAGGGTGCAAGCGGTCCCTGACGAGCCCGATCGGATCGTCTTCGTGCGCCCTTTACCAGGCGATGCGCTGATCGAATGGGTCGTCCGGTGCCGGTTGAGCTGACGGGTCGAACTCGCCGTGGTCGGCATCGGCCATCTCCCCCAGCGGCGGGCCGCGGGCCGGCGCGATAGGCGGCGGTGATGTCGGCTCGCCCAAGTGCGAGAGGATCTTGCGCACCGCGCAGGCGTCGGTGATCTGGTCGGGGCACGGCTTTCGTGAAACGTCGCCGCCCCCGAGGCGTCCGCCGCGAAGACGCCCTCGATGACGAGGCAGTGGAAGTGCTCCCACGGATTGCGCAACGCGCCAAAGCGGGGTAGATGAAGGCCACCGCCCCGATGCGGGAATCGGAGCCCTCCGGCGGGCAGGCGCGGCGCAAGGCGTGAGCAGGGTCAGGTTTTCTTTTGCCTGTTCGGTGATTTCTCAACCCGCGATGTCCAGCCGTCTTTCAATCCGGTCAATGCGCGCCTTGATCTGATCGATACTTGACTGTTGCCGGATGATTTCCTCGTAGTTGTGCGCGCTATCGCGTCGGCCAGCGGCAGTGCTCGCTTCCAGGCTAGTAAGCCGGGCGGCGACCTCTCGCAACTCGCTTTCGATGCGGTCCTGTCCACCCCGCAAGGCGCGCAAGTGCTCAAGAACCAGATTGTCGACGTTGTCGCTCATGGTGAAGCCTCCTTGGAAAGGATAGAAGGAACAAAGGGGCCAGACCCCTTAGAGGAAAACAAATAGCAGTCAAATCGTGGACAGAGTGTAAACGTTAAACCCCGGGGTCATCACACTCACCGAGACACCCCATGACAATGGTGTTCGCCTAAGAAGCCAAGCGATCCAGGGTCCCCTTACAGCACAGCCTCCAACCCTTGGCGCTCGATCAGGTTGAGGAGTTTCAGAGAAGAAGAGCCGCTTGGCCTCTTGTCGCCGACCTCCCGCTTCTGCACACTGGAAAGTGGGGTCTTGTTTCTGAACTAATTCTCCGGTAGCGCATTCTTGCGCACGCCGTAGGACCAAGGATAGAAGATCCAACGCCACTTCCGCCAGTGTTCCAGGCTCTGATAGGCCCTGACAGCAGTCGTGAGTCGGGGAAAGCGTGCCGACGGAGCCTGCAAACCTCGCCGGAATCGCAGCACGAGGATGGCCCTGGGCCGCCGCGGCGACCCAGGGTGCAAGCGGTCCCTGACGAGCACCGAGAAGTTCCCGCGCGCTTTCCGCCTTACCGTCACGCAACGCCTGATCGATGCCGCCCTCGATCTGCAGGAAGCGCTGTTCAAGGCGCAGAACCAGCGCGGCGCGCCTCGCCTGAACGCGCTTCGCCAGGCCGACGCAGCGCTGAACCATTTGCGGCTGTACCTCCGCCTGGCCTATGACTGGCGCTGGCTCAACGCCGGCCAGTACGAGCACGTCAGCGGCATGGTCGCCGAGCTTGGCCGGCTGCTCGGCGGCTGGCTGAAGCAGAGCGCACGCTAGGGCAGGGCGAGGCGCCTCGGGGCTTGCGCCCGGGAGGCGCCTCTGTTGGATATATGCCCGACGGCGCGCGCCCTGGTGGGCAATCCGTGCGGACGGGACCAGCCTGCGCCATCCACAGCGCCTTCGCCTCGGCCAGCCGACCGTGGTCGGCTGGCATTTCCGGCCCGGCCCTCGCGGACCGGGTTTTCAGAAGGCCTGCACGATGTGGGAGACACACACCAACCGCAAGCCCAGGTTGTTGTTACGGTTGCCTGGGTCGTTATGGTTGCGGTAGGCGCAGCGCGCGTTGTCGCGGTTGTTGTTCCAGGAGCCACCGCGCAGCACGCGCCGGGCGTCGGCCGTGTCGGTACCCTCGCGCCTGAGATCGGGCGCGTAGGGGTAAGGATGATAGGCACTGCTGGTCCACTCCCAGA
Organism: Candidatus Accumulibacter vicinus; assembly: GCA_002425405.1. Lineage (GTDB taxonomy): Bacteria > Pseudomonadota > Gammaproteobacteria > Burkholderiales > Rhodocyclaceae > Accumulibacter > Accumulibacter vicinus. Next base: position 34,179 of record DIME01000011.1, on the reverse strand, counting down.
CATTGCCGCTGAGGTCGACGAGACCTTCCGGCGTGTCGCCGCCCGGAAAGACGCCGATCGGCGTCGTGCCGCGAACGTGGCTCTCGAAGGTGTTGCAGCAGCCGGCGTCGAAGTCGTCGCCCCAGGCGTAGCGCCGGCCGCTGCGCCCGCGTGCGGCGGCTTCCCATTCGGCTTCGCTCGGTAGCCGCCAGAACTGCCCGGTCTGCGCCGACAGCCAGGCGCAGTAGGCACGCGCCTCGTACCAGCAGACCCCGACCACCGGCTGCGCGGCGTCGTTGTACGCCGGGTCGTTCCAGTAGGCGGGTTCGGCCTGCCTGCCGCTCGGGTACCAAGTATCGAGCAGCGCCTCGAATTCGGCGTCGGACATCTGCAGTATCGCCTCACAGTCCTCAGCCTGCTTCGAGGTGATTCCGCTTTCCCGGAGCAGTTCCCCGATTCGCTGCGGGTTGTCGCGCAGCCACTGGCGAAACTCGCGCCGCTCCTGCTTCGGCCCCTCCGCCGTTTCCTCGCCGCGCCGCCAGCGCTGCGCCGCTTCGTCTTGCCACCAGCGCTCGTCGTCGTAGCCACCAGCGTCGAGGAAGCAGCGCCACTCGGCGTTGGTGACCGGGAAGCGGCCGATCGCAAAGGCGGCAACCTCGACCTGGTGTGCCGGAGATTCGTCTTCGTAGATGCCTTCGTTGCTGCCGATCGGGTAGTTGCCGGCCGCAATCGTCACCACCGGCGGCAGCAGGTAGTCCCCGTCCGGACCGTGGCGGCGTTGGAAGCTCGGATCGCCGAGTTCGCCCAGCGCCCGCGCGGCGGCGATGCGCGCGCGCAGGTCGGCGGCCGGGTCGCGGCTGCGCTCGATCAACGCCTGCTGCAGCCGTCGGCGCAGCGCGTCGGACAGCACGACGTCGGGCTGCGCGGCACAGCGGCCGGCGAGCGGCAGATTCACCGCCAGCAAGGCGCTGACGAAGTCCTCGGGGCTTCGCGCCATTGCGGCAGCAAGCACGAAGGTCTCTTCCCAGCCGGTCGCCGGCGCCGCTGGCAACGGGTCGGAGTCGGCGAGGCCGACGAGCACGTCCGGCAGGCTCGGCGAGATCTGGTCGGCCCGCCAGGCGGTGCTGACGAGTTCGGGGCGAGGCTGGCCGGTCAGCGCGCGGGCGGCGAAATACTCCTGCAGCAGTTGATGGACGTAGAGCACGTCGTCCCACTGCACTTCGAGCACCTGCAGCGCGACGCCGGCGTGCAGCAACTCGTCGCCGAGGGGCGCGTACTTCTCGCCGTCGAGCAGTGCGAGCGCGTCGTCGTAAGGCACGCGTACGCGCGAGGCTTCGCCGGGCGCGCGCCGTGCCTGCAGGCCGTAGGCGAGCTGACAGAGTGCTGGCAGCAGCGCGCCGCGTGCTGGCAGGTCGGTGGCGTTGCGCCAGGCGTGCTGGACCAGGCGCTCGTGGTCGCGCTTGTCGAGCAGTGCGCCGGGGCGAAACAGCGGGTTGTCGGCTTCGATCTCGCGCTGTACGGCCTGCCGGACGAAGCCGGTGAACAGCCCGGCCCGGCCCTGCAGCGCCGGCCCGCCGTCGCCGGCCTGGGCGAGCAGCAGGCGGAGGTAGAACGGCGAACGGAACAGGTCGAGCTGCGGCGTGCCGCGCAGTTGCTGCCACAACGCCGAGCTGCGCTGCGGGTTGTAGACGCCGAGGAATTCCTCGACTGTTCCAGCCATGGCCGCGGTGCCGGCAGCGCTTCGCCAGGCTGGGTCGGGCGATAGCGGTTCAGTGGCACGAAGAAGCTCAGCGGCGTGGCCTCGCCGGCCGGCGTGCGCAGCGCGTCGACGGCGAGGTCGAGTTCGAGCCGGCGCAGCAGCGTGCTCTTGAGCCGGGCGGGCCGAGAACGACCAGCGCCGGCTCGCTGGCGGTGGCGAGCACGTCGCGCAGGTCGTCGAAGGTCTGCTGCTGCGCCTGCCAGCGCGTCCCCTGCGCTTGCGGACCCTGATCGAGCAGCAGCGTCAGCCGGGTGAAGCGCCTGTCGAGTGCGTAGCGCGGCTGCGACCACTCGGCGATACGCGCCAGGCGGTAGTCGTCGAGCGTGCGCGGGACGTGGCGCAGGAGGGTCTGCAGCGCGCTGGCGGAGAGTTCGGGGATTGCCTGGCCGGCGCGCAGCGCCTGCCGCAGCGCGCGTAGAGTGGCGAGCGCCGCGTTGGTTGCCGCTGCTGCCGGGAAGACGGGTGCGGCAGCGCTGCGCGCTGCCGGTTGGCCGGGAAAGCCGGGCGGAGAAGACGGCTTCAGGCGCTCGCCCTTGACGCGCGCAAGCAGCGTGCGTTTCGCGCTCGCTTCGTCGAGTCCGAGCAGATCGACGTAGGCGATGGCGCGCAGCAGGCCTTCCGGCTGGCAGTCGCCGACGCGTACCGGCAGCAGGACGCCGCCGGTGCCGGTCGGATCGCGGGCGAAGGCCGCGGCCCATTCGGCGGCGGTGAATTTCGCGGCCAGGTAGTCGTTGGAGAGGATGGCGATCGTGCGCAGGGATTGCCGGGCGGCGCGATCCATCTCGAGGACGAAGTTGCCGCCGGCGTGAAAATCCCAGGCCTGGATGAGAATCATGCTGGTTGAGGCACCACTCCCAGACGTTGCCGACCAGGTCGAGCACGCCGTCGGCCGAGGCCCCCTGCGGATGGACGCCGACGGCGGTGATTCGGGAGAGCTGACTCTCGTCGGTATTGGCCCGCCCTTCCTGCCAATCGCCCCAGGGGTATTGCCGGCTCGGGTTGCCACCCGTTGCCGCCTGCTGCCACTCCCACTCGCTCGGCAAGCGCACGGGATGGCCGAGGAGGGCGCTCGCCCATTGGCAATAGGCCATCGCTTCAAACCAGCTCAGCGAAACCGCAGGCTGGTTGTCGCGGCCTCGCTGCGCGGCGGGTTCCACGCGATACACGGAACGGATCAGCCGGTCGTAGCCATCCGTGGCTTCGAGAAAGGCGCGCCATTGGCCAACGGTTACCGGATAGCGCGCGATGTGGAAGGGTTCGACCGCAAGACGCGGGCGGCCGCGCCAGCGGCGCAACCAGCCGGTAGCGTCGATCTCGAGTTCGACTTCGCCACCCGGAATCGCGTGCCAGACGATCTCCGGGGCGCCGTCCGGGCGTAGCCCGACGCCGGGGCGCGGGTCGCCGCCGGGCAGCAGTGCCAGCCGGTCGCCGATGCGCGCTCGCTCGGCGTGCGTCGTCGCCGGATCGTCGAGCAGCGCGAGCATTTCTTCCTGCGCCAGTGGGCCGAGGAAATCGCGCTCGCTCCGGGTCAGGTCGAAGCGCGCGCCGAGGCGGTGCAGCATCGGCGCGGCTTCGAGCATCACCCGTTCGTCAGACCAGCGGTGGCTTTCGCCGTGCGCCTGCCAGGCGGCTGCCGCGTGCTCGATCTCGCGCCGTTGATGCAGGTCGTCGCGGTCCTGCTGCAGCCAGTCGCGCAGGCGCTGCCAACTGCGGATCAGCGCTTCGTGCGCGACTTCGACGGTGTCCTGGCCGCTGCCGGCGTCGCGGCCGGTAACCAGCAGGCGCGCCGTCGCCAGCTCGGTGATCAGCCGCCGCGAGCGCTCGTCGAAGTCACCGAGCGGCGCGCGCCGGCGCGTGTCTTCGCTGCCTTCGCCGAGTTGCACGAGTTGCAGGAAGACATCGCGCGCGATCGCCTCGCTGCCAGGAGCGTCGCGCTCGATGGCGTCGATGACGCTGTCGGCACGCTGGACGATCGCGCCGTGCACGCGACCGATCGCCTCGTACGCCGCCTGGCACAGGTGGTCGTCCTGGCGGCGCGCGTAGAGCTGCGTCAGGCAGAACTCGAGCAGCGGCAGATTGCCCGGCTCGTCGCCGACGTCGCCGAGGATGCGGCCGACCAGACCTGGCTCGAAGCGCAGCCTGGCGACCTCCGCCGGGCTGCTGATCGCCAGCTCGCGTTCGGAGGGGGTCATTCCGCCGAAGAAGAACGGCTCGTCGTCTTCGCGGAAAGCGCTCAGGTTGCGGTACGGACAGCCGGCGTCGAGCGGTCGCTGGCAGCTCGCGTCGAGTTCGCGGATCAGTTCGGCGAAGTCCGCCTGCCGCTCGTCGCCGGCGTGTTCGCGTATCACTTCCAGCAGCAGCGACAGCGCATGCCGCGAGCCTACGAGGCCGCGCTCGAGAAGCTGGCGCACGCAGCGGGTGGTGAAGGCGTCGGTGGCGCCGCGCTGGTCGATTGCGTGGTAGAGCGCGTCGTCCTTGTCCTGTCCGTAGAAGGCCTGCGTCAGCCAGGTGCCGCGGCGATCTTCATCGAGCAGCGGCAGCAGCAGTCGCGTTGCGCGTTCGAGCACGGTCGTCGGCGCGGTCATCGATCCTCCCCGGTCGTTCAGCCTGCACGCATTATCGTCCGTGGTGGGCGCGGTGCCAATCCCTGACACTTGCCTTTTCGGGTTGGCGGGCGAGAGCTTGATCAGTAAAAAACGGGGGTTGTTTACGGTGGAGTAGCGAAGCGCCAGACAGGCCGGAGGGTGCGGGCGGCCCGGAGGGAAGCACCCAAAGCCCCGCCCGGCGGTGACGCCGGGCGGGGCCAGTGGCGAGGGTGCGGACCTCGACCAACACTTTCAATCGCACCCGAAGCGCTGAAGCGCTGCCGTCCGCTCCCTGTCGTGAAATTTACGGGTAGAATCAGATCCTCTTCGAGAGGATCACTCCCATGCGCTTTTCCGGTTCCGATACCTACGTCGCCACCCGCGACCTGACCCTCGCCGTCAACGCCGCGATCACCCTGCAGCGCCCGCTCCTGATCAAGGGTGAGCCGGGGACCGGCAAGACCATGCTTGCCGAAGAAGTGGCCGCCTCCCTGGGCTTGCCACTGTTCGAGTGGCATGTCAAATCGACGACCAAGGCGCAGCAGGGTCTCTACGAATACGACGCGGTGTCGCGCCTGCGCGACTCGCAGCTTGGCGAAGCGAAGGTTGCCGACATCGGCAGCTACATCGTCAAGGGGGTGCTCTGGCAGGCGTTTGAATGCGAAACGCCGTCGGTGGTACTGATCGACGAAATCGACAAGGCCGACATCGAATTTCCCAACGATCTGTTGCGCGAACTTGACCGCATGGAGTTCTTCGTCTACGAAACCCGTCAGCAGGTGCGCGCGCGCCACCGGCCGGTGCTGTTCATCACTTCGAACAACGAGAAGGAACTGCCGGACGCCTTCCTGCGCCGCTGCTTTTTCCATTACATCCGCTTTCCCGACAAGGAGACGATGACCAGGATCGTCAACGTGCACTTCCCCGGCCTGAAACCGACGCTGCTGCGCGAAGCACTGGAGGTCTTCTTCGAACTGCGCGAGATTCCGGGTCTGAAGAAAAAGCCCTCGACCTCGGAGCTGCTCGACTGGCTCAAGCTGCTGCTCGCCGAAGACATTCCGCCGGAAGTGCTGCGCAGCAAGGATCAGAAGTCCGCGATCCCGCCGCTGCACGGCGCGCTGCTGAAGAACGAGCAGGACGTGCATCTCTTCGAGCGCCTGATTTTCATGGCGCGTCAGAACCGCTGAGGCCACGCGGGCAGCGACGATGCTGATCGACTTCTTCCTGCACCTCAAGGCGAGCCGCCTGCCGGTATCGATCAAGGAGTTTCTGACCCTGCTCGAAGCGCTGCAGCAGCACGTCATCGAACAGAGCATCGACGACTTCTATGTGCTGTCGCGTGCCACCCTGGTCAAGGACGAGACCCATTTCGACAAATTCGACCGCGCCTTCGGCGAGTACTTCAAGGGAGTCGAGGCGCTGCCGGGGATGGACGTCCTGATCCCCGAAGCGTGGCTGCGGCAGGCGGTCAAGCGGCATCTGAGCGACGCCGAACGCGCCAGACTCGAAAAACTGGGCTGGGACAAGCTGATGGAAACTTTCAAACAGCGCCTCGCCGAACAGAAGGAGCGGCATTCCGGCGGCAACAAATGGATTGGCAGCGGCGGCAGCTCGCCGTTTGGACACGGTGGCACGCATCCCGAGGGAATCCGCGTCGGCGGCAGGAGCGAGAACCGCTCGGCGGTCAAGGTCTGGGAGAAGCGCGAATACCGCAACCTCGACGATAGTGTTGAAATCGGCACGCGCAACATCAAGGTCGCGCTGCGCCGCCTGCGCCGTTTCGCCCGCCAGGGCGCTCCCGATGAACTCGACCTCGAAGGCACGATCACCGGCACCGCGCGCAACGCCGGCTGGCTCGACCTGCACATGCGTCCGGAACGTCACAACGCCGTCAAGGTGCTGTTGTTCCTTGACATCGGCGGCTCGATGGACGACCACATCCGCGTCTGCGAAGAACTCTTCTCGGCCTGCCGCAGCGAGTTCAAGCACCTCGAACACTACTATTTCCACAACTGCGTCTATGACCGTCTGTGGAAGGATAATCGCCGTCGCCACAGCGAGCGCATCGCCACCCAGGACGTATTGCACAAATACGGCAACGACTACAAGCTGATCTTCGTCGGCGACGCGTCGATGAGTCCTTACGAACTCTTACAGCCCAACGGCTGCCTCGAATACCACAACGCCGAACCTGGCGCCACCTGGTTGCGCCGCCTGGCCGACACCTGGCCGCACGCGATCTGGCTCAACCCCGAGTCGGAACAGTCGTGGCCATACCGGCAATCGACTTCGCTGATCTACCATCTGATGGGCGGGCGGATGTTTCCGCTGACGCTCGATGGGCTGGAGCGGGGAATGAGGTTGTTGAGCAAGTAGGCCAATGGCCTGCGGAAGGCCTGGCGCTGAAGGGGAGGGCGGCGATGCCGGTCAGTCCGGAGTCCGACGTCGGCCGCTGATTGCAGCGTGGCCTGGATGGCAGCCCCGAGCGTTCCGATTCCGGCGGCCAGTTTTTTTACACTCCGCGCAAAGCCCGCTTCCCGCCCTTGCTGGGGCTTTCAGCGCGACCGGCTCGCTCCTGGAAGCCCCTTGACGGCTTCCGGGTGTCGAAATTTTTTACACTTGGCGAGCGGTATCGATAATCATCCGCACCAGAAGACAAACCATGGGCGACCATTTCGGTTTCGTTGGTGGAAGTTTCTCGGCGGAAGTATGGGTCAAGCTCAATCCGGGCGATACGGATGCGTCTCTTCCCATTGGGAAGCACTACTCAGGAGTCGTTGCTGGATATTTCTTGGCAATAAATGACGTGGCTGACGGGTGCAGCACGATCGGCAAGGCGCATATATATGCCGCGTATCCATGCAGTGGTATCTCTTCAACGGTGGTCAATGATGGCCTATGGCACCACCAGCCAAACGTCGGCGATCTACGTGGACGGCCTGTTCCAGTCGTCGTCGAGCGGGGGGAATATCATCCATCCGACTTCAGCCTCCTTCCTGGTCGGTGGCCTGACGATTGGGGGAGCGCCGACCGGTTGGTACACTGGGCTCATCGACAATGTTAGGCTCTATGACAGCGCGCTCGATGCTTCCAAGGTGGCGTCGATCTACTCGGACACGGTTGCTCCGGTTCCTGTCGGTATGACTCCGCTAGGGGCCGCCGCGGTGCCCGAGCCGTCGAGCCTGGCGCTGATGTTGTTGGCAGCCGGGCTGCTGGGGGTACGGCGGCGTCGCCATTGAGTGGCGGTTTCCGTCGAGTGGGCGTAGCGTCCCCGGTATCATCGCCACACGCCGGGTGACGCCCTGAGAGCGCACGGCAGGGTCCAGGGTCGGGGTCTTGAAATCACGCTTTTCCTTTCTGACCCGTTCTTCTTTTCACGCCAAGGCAGAAGGAAAAAAGGCCCTTTCCCCCCTCATTGAAGGCTCAGAAGAATTGCTGGGCGAAGTTGGCAACGGCCAGAGCGATCAGGACGGCAATCATCCACGGTAACAGTGAAAACTTGCTTTCGCTCTTCATCTCCAGGGGCTCAATTCGGTTTTCCAGTCGCACGATGTCCGGCTTGGTCGCCAGAGACCTGTCAAGTGCTTCAGCCAAGGCTTCGGCAAGTTGTGACGAGGCCCCCCCTGCCGCTTCCAGCCGCTTGACGAATTTGAGGGTGTCGAAAGTGATCGTGCTCATCATGGTCTGGAGTATGGCCAAGGGGAATCTGATGGTCAAGGAGCTGCGGGGTCGAAGTGACCACATTCGTGTCGAGCACCAGCCGCATCAAGCTCCGCTCTTGGCGCGCCGCTCGGCGCGCATCGTGGCGATCTCCTGAGCCACTTCCTCGGGCGACATTACGGCAGGTTGGTCAATGGCCGCCATGCGGTCCATTGCCGAAAATAATTCATCGACGCGCTGGATCTTGAGTTGCTCGCGCAACCAACGTTCCAGTTGGGTGGACGACAGCAGCCCGGCGCGCTGGGCTTCCTGTGCAAGTTGGTCGGGTAATGTGATCTGAACCGTGGTCATGTGCTTTTTCCTTGGTAGGTGTTCGGCAGCGAGAGCAGGCAGCGAGGTCTTGAAATCACGCACCGGTAATTTCATGACCCCCCCGTCTTCCTTCGTAAGGCGGAACCGCTGACGGGTTGCAGGGTGGTTTGAGATGCGGTGTTTCCCCAGATTCCATGTCATTCCATCCGGGCTACGGGCTACGCTCGCTGATCGAAGACTTCGTCCAATGATGCGGCATCCAGCACCCTGATCGCCCAGGTTTCCAATTGATCGATGCTGGCGCCGGTCAGTCGGGCGCGGACAGCGTCAGGCAGGGGACCAAACCGGCGCGAGAGCTGGCGTTGCAGCAGGGCGACTTCGCCCTGCTGCAGCCCCTGCTGCAGCCCCTGCTGTCGTCCTTTTTCAATTCCGAAGCGTTCGGCAGAAGTGACGTAGGGCATGGTGACGTTCCTTTCCAGTGTGTAGACTTCCTGCAGGAGTCGTTGCTCCAATTCGTTCGGCAATCGCATCAGCCAGTCGATGACGCCGAACAGGTCGATGATGCGCTGCTTGTCCCAATGGCGTTCGTAGAGCAGCTTGGCCAGTTGCCATTTTGCCGCGTACCGCTGTTCCGGGTCACCCCTCGTTCTGCGGGTGAACAGGTGCGCAGAGGTGACCAGGGCGAAGGGATTGGGATCTTCCAGCAAGACTTCGATCTGGCCGGCGTAGTCCAGGATCTTGACCGTTGGGAAGTGGATGCCGACCTCGCAGCCGAACAGTTGGTAGCCGTAGTGGGTTGGTTTCCAGCTTTCGCGGTCATCGGCCAGCACGGCCAGGCTGGCGATCGGGCGACGATAGCGGTCGTAGAGCCGGTAGTTGTAGGTGAACAGGCGCTCGGGGAAGGCGGCATCGTGTTGGCCCTGGACTTCGACGTGGATGTAGACCCACTGTTCGCCACTGGCCAGCGTGGTGACCTGAACGAGGCGGTCGACCAGGCGCTTGCCGAGTTCAGCATCCTGTACCACTTGGGCGAGTTCCTGGTCAAGAAAAACGTGCGGCTGCTGCCAGTCGATTTCGGCATGGGCCAGCGGGAAGTAGAAGGCCATGAACTCGGGGAAGTAGCGCGTCAGCGCGTCCTTCCACGGCGTGTCGTAGTCGTCGCCTGGTGCGGCCTGGGCTGCCATAGGTTAAATCTCGCGGAGAGTGGCCGGACGTTTCGAGTGATGATGATCGATGGGTGATGCGGTACGAACAGGGATGAAGGGTACCTCATTTGGTCACGTTCCGCGACCTGAAGCCTGACCCTCGCCGTTAACGCCGCGATCACCCTGCAGCGCCCGCTCCTGATCAAGGGTGAGCCGGGGACCGGCAAGACCATGCTCGCCGAGGAGGTGGCCGCTTCCCTGGGCTTGCCGCTGTTCGAGTGGCATGTCAAATCGAAATGCTGGTTGAGCAGGTAATTACCTGGGTGCGGGCGTGAGAATTTTCACGGCAGGTTTGCGGCCCAGACATATAATGGCTTCACGAGACAAATGGCAAACGGGGTGAAAGCCCCGGACGCAAAGCTGCAGACCCTAACCTGGAATGACAGGAGGGTGGCTGGGTTACCTCGCCCCAGGCACATTCGTGCGGGTACTTGGTTTCCTTCCCACAGCTGAAACATGGCTCTCGTATGAGAGGGCAGCAACGGTTTTGTTGAATTGATGCCGACTGTATGGCGCAACAACAATAGCCACTTTTGATGCCATGTATGGTGTGCGTTGAGAGTCTGAGGAAACCATGAAAACCTATATCGCGACGATCGAAACTCCTGGCGGAACCGAGACCATGAAGCTGGCGGCGGTCAATATCCAGGAAGCCTACGGACAGGTGGCAGAACGTAGTCTGTCGGCTGCGGGCGCGTCGTATCATTACTCGATCAAGGAAGCATCGCCCGTTGCATCGCCCCAGTTTTTCGACGGGTTTGCCAACGCCAGCTTCGCGCTCATGGCCTGCATGATCCTTTTCATTGTTTTCGATCACATGCTGCGCAAGTGGCTCAGGAGCTGAGGGTGAATCAAGAGAGCCTGCAGACGACAACATGCGCTTCTCTGATGATATGGATTGGAGAGCAGTGAAGGTGTCGCAGCCTACGTTCAGAGGTCGCTGGGTACCAGTGCTCGCTTTTCGTCAGGGGATGTAGTCCGTTTCAGATCGAGGTATTCTCCGCAGCCTGCTTCTATGCTGCAGTAGAATGCGTCGATGAACGACGAATTTTTCATGCGCGAGGCGATTTCTCTGGCGCGGGCTGCCGAGTGCCTCGGCGAAGTTCCGGTTGGCGCGCTGGTGGTTCGCGATGGGGTGATCGTCGGACGCGGTTTCAATTCGCCGATCGGCGAACACGACCCGACGGCGCACGCCGAAATCGCCGCCCTACGCGACGCCGCGCGCAATCTGCAAAACTACCGCCTGCCTGGCTGCGAACTGTTCGTGACTCTCGAACCTTGCGCGATGTGTGGCGGTGCGGTGTTGCAGGCACGCATTGCCCGGCTGATCTACGGCGCACGCGATCCCAAGACCGGTGTGCATGGCAGCGTTGTCGATCTCTTTGCGGTGCCGCGCCTCAACCATCACACGGCGGTCGTCGGCGGCATCCTGGCTGACGAATGCGGGCAGTTGCTTGCCGATTTCTTTGCGGCGCGGCGAACCCGCGAGTGAGCATGCACATCGCGATCTCCATCAAACAGCAGACGCTGACCCTCTCGGACGACTCCGGGCAGGCGCTACGCAGCTATCCGGTGTCCACGGCAACGAACGGCCCAGGCGAACTCTCGGGCAGCTTCTGTACACCGCGCGGCAGGCACCTGATCCGTGCCAAGATTGGTGCCGGCGAAGCGGTGAACACCGTGTTTTCTGCCCGCCGACCGACGGGTGAGATCTACGGCCCAGAACTCGTCGAACGATTTCCGCAGCGCGACTGGATCCTCACGCGCATCCTCTGGTTATCTGGCTGCGAACCCGGTCGAAACCGGCTGGGCCGGGTCGATACCATGCGCCGTTACGTCTATATCCATGGCAGCCCGGACACGACACCGATGGGCCGCCCCGGATCGATCGGCTGCATTCGCATGCGCAACGCCGACATTGTCGAACTGTTCGATCTGGTGCCGCCCTACACGCCGGTCGATATCAGCGAGGACTGAAAGCGCTCGCAGACCTCGCCGGTGGCCTGGGCGTCGACATCGAAACTTCGCTCGATCAGCGTGGTCTGCCCGTCGCGGTGCCTGCTGAGCAGCGTCGAGGCGCGCGTGCCGTAGTTTTCGGAGCGAACGAAGACCGCCGAGAGGATACGCTCCCATTCGAGCGGAACGCCGGTTTCGGGCAGGTGGGCATCGGGGACGATTTCCTGGTCGGCGAGCAGCGTAAAGAACGGTGCCGGCGCCGGCAGTCCAGACAGGGCCGCAGCAAAGGTCGCCTTGGCGCTGGCCAGCTTCGGCCAGGGGGTGTCGATGAGGTGGTTGGAGAGGCCGTAGAGGCCAGGCTCCAGCCAGCGCGGCTGGCCGTCACCGCGGTTGCTGAAATAGCCCAGGCGCTGGTCGTCGCCAACGAACAGGTTGAAGCCGTTGTAGTCGGCGGCGGCTGCCGAGACCTCGGCCAGGTACGCCGCCGGACTGGCGTTGCCGGTCAGGAAATCGGCCACCAGTGCACCACGCGAGCGTGCAGCGGGGTCTTGTTTGCCGCCCTCACGGTAGTTGGTCAGGGCCGCGAAACGTTGCGCACGACTGACGCCCAGCCAGGTACCGCCGGCCTCGAGGTCGCGCCCGGCGAGCACCTGCGGGGCTTCCTGCCAGAAAGCGGCGGGCGCTGAAGGGCGAGCGAAGAACTCGTCGCGGTTGGCGGCGACGACCAGCGGATAGTCGGGGTGCGCCTGCCAGGCGAGGACAATCAGGCACATTGTGGCTTGCGCTCAAGGCGTAGGGATGGAGCGATGCACGGGCTGAAGGTCAAGGCGCGGGCCACCCGGAGCGCCGAGTTCCAGATTTCCGGCGCCGACGAAGTTCTCCTGAACGATCGCCAGGGCGTCGTAGCCACCCGACGGCGCTGGTGCGGCGTTGGCGATCATGCCGCAATGGTGCTGGGGACTGGCCGGCGAGAAGATCGCATCGCCGGCCGCCATCGGCGTGGCCGCATGGGCGCGGTAGAGGTGACGCTTGACCTTGCCGAGGTACTGCGTGCGGGCGACGATTTCCTGGCCGGGATAACAGCCTTTGTGGAAACTGATCGCCCCGAGCTGCTCGAAATCGGCCATTTGCGGAACGAACTCCTCTCTGGTGCGCTCGCTGATCAGCGGCACGCCGGCCTGAATATCCAGCCATTGCCAGACGGTGGTGCCAACCGGTCGGGCCTGTGTGAGCAGTTCCGGCCATAGCGTCGGGACGGCGTCGCGATTGACAAGAATTTCGAAACGCTGGTCATCGAGGCGGACCACGGCCCCAGCAGCGAAAACGGCGGTTTTCAAAGGCCTTGCAGGTACTGGCAGCATGACGGTTTGCAGTACCGCTTCGGCCTGCGGACCGGCGACGCCGATCAGTACGCAATCGCCGGACAGGTCACCGATGCTCACCTTGCTGCGTAGAACGAACATCTGCAGACGCTTGTGGATCGCCGGCAGCAGATCGGCAGACAGTTGCAACTGATAGTCGGGGCCGATGCGGAAAATCAGGAAGCTGGCGAGCATCCGCCCCTTGGCCGTGCACCAGGCCGAATACTGTGCCGCATCGCTGGCCAGATGCTTGACGTCGCTGGTCAATTGATGATGCAGAAAAGTGGCGGCTTCAGGGCCGCTGACCCTGATCACGCCGAGGTGGCCCAGGGGCGCAACGATGGTCGTCGTAGCGGCCGCTGCCAGTTCTGCGGCGGCATCGCCGAAATCGTTGAGCAAACCGTTTTCGAGGTGTGCTCCGGAAGATCCCAGAATGTCCTGCCAGATCGAGTTCATTGTTGCCTCATTTCCATCAAATCTTGACCGTCAAAGCCCTTGGTCGGCGATCCGCCACCCGCGAGTCGGGTTCAGGGCAGGGCGTTTCGGCTATTATAGAGCCACTCCAGGTTCATTCCCTCGTTCCCGCCCCGCAGCCTGCCGGTTGCGCAGGATTGATGCGCAAAGTCCTCAGTCGCTTATTCGTTTTTCTTGTTGTGGTGTGCCTCGTGCTGGGCGCGCTGTTCGCCAGCGTGCTGCTGACGCCGATCAGTCTGGAGCGCGCGACGGTCGATTTCACGATCACGCCCGGCAGCAGCCTGCGCGCCGCGACCCGTGAGATCGCTGCGGCCGGTGTCGAACTCGATCCCTGGGCGCTGATCCTGCTTGCCAGGCTGCTGGGCGTCGAAGCTTCGATCAAGGCCGGCAGCTACGAAATCGCCTACGGCGTGACGCAACTGCAACTGTTGAGGAAACTGACCCGGGGCGACTTCACGCAGGCGGAACTGGCATTCATCGAAGGGTGGACCTTCCGGCAAATGCGCGAGCGCCTCGATGCGCATCCGGAACTCCGCCATGAAACCACGGGCATTCCCGAAGCCGAGATCATGCGCCTGCTGGGTGTGCCGGAGACTGCCGCCGAGGGACTCTTCTTTCCCGACACCTATCTTTTTGCCAAACGAAGCAGCGATGTCGAACTGCTGGCGCGCGCCTACCGCGCGATGCAGCGGCATCTGGCGCGCGAATGGTCCGCGCGGGCAGTCGGTCTGCCTTATCGTGATCCTTACCAGGCCTTGATCATGGCTTCGATCGTCGAAAAGGAGACCGGGCGCGACCAGGATCGCTCGCTGGTGGCCGCGGTATTCGTCAACCGTCTGCGCCAGGGAATGCTCCTGCAGACCGACCCGACCGTGATCTATGGCCTGGGCGACCACTTCGACGGCAACCTGCGCAAAAGCGACCTGCTCGCCGATACGCCCTACAATACCTACAAACGCGCCGGTCTGCCACCGACACCGATCGCCATGCCCGGTCTGGCCGCCTTGCGCGCGACACTGCACCCGGCGCTCAGCGACGCGCTGTATTTTGTGGCCCGTGGCGATGGCACGAGCCATTTTTCAAATACGCTGCCTGAACACAACCAGGCGGTAACGCGCTATCAGAGAGGGGGCAGACCTTGAGTCAAGGTGAAGACAAACCGCGCGGCAAATTGATCACCTTTGAAGGCATCGACGGCGCCGGCAAGAGCAGTCATCTGGCCGACGTCGCGGCCTTCCTTGGCAACCATGGCCGGACGGTGCTGGCCACCCGGGAACCGGGAGGGACGCCGCTTGGTGAGAAACTCCGGGAATTGCTGCTGCATCAGGCGATGCACCTTGAGACGGAAGCGCTACTGATGTTTGCGGCTCGCCGCGAGCACCTCGAACGGGTCATCGAACCGGCCCTCAAACGCGGCGACTGGGTAGTCTGCGACCGTTTCAGCGATGCCACTTACGCCTACCAGAGCGGCGGACGTGGCCTCGACAGGCTGAAATTCGCGCAGCTCGAACAATGGGTGCATCCTCATCTGCAGCCGGATCTGACCCTGCTGTTCGATTTGCCGTCGACCATCGCTGGCCGGCGCATCGCGGCCCAGGCACGTGACCTCGACCGTTTTGAACAGGAGCGGACCGATTTTCATGAACGCGTGCGCCAGGCTTATCTGGAACGTGCGGCCGCCGCGCCACAGCGCATGCATGTCATCGACGCTGTCCAGGCTCCGGAAGTGATCCAGAAACTGATTCAAGAAACGATTGCAAGACACTGTTTATGAATATCATCGAATTGCATTCAGCGGCCTGGCAACAACTTCGCGCGCGGCGAGCGCAACTGCCGCACGCGCTGCTGATTGCCGGTCAGCGGGGAATCGGCAAGTTCGAGCTGGCTCGCGCTTTTGCTGAATCACTGCTCTGCGAAGACCTTGCTGCTTCCGGCGAGGCCTGCGGCAAATGCCTGGCCTGCGGCTGGCTGGCGCAAGGCAACCACCCGGATCTGCGCCTGTTGCAGCCGGGTGCGCTCGTTGCCGACGTGGCGGCTGAAGCCGGAGAGGGCGAAGAGACGGGCAAGAAGAAGCCCAGCCAGCAGATCACGATCGATCAAGTGCGGGCGCTCGATGACTTCCTGCATGTCGGTACGCACCGCCATGGCGCGCGCGTGGTGTTGCTCAACCCGGCCGAGGCCATGAATCGCTCGACCGCCAATGCGCTTCTCAAATCACTGGAGGAACCGATCGCTGCGACCCTGTTTCTCCTGGTTTCCAGCGAACCCCACCGCTTGCTGCCGACGATCCGTAGCCGCTGTCAGAGGATGCCCGTGCCCAGCCCGGCGCATGGGGTTGCCCGGCAGTGGCTGCGTGATGCCGGGGTCAGCGATGCCGGAAGCTGGCTGGCACTGGCTGGCGGTTCGCCGCTGCTGGCGCTTGCACTGAGCGGCAGTGGCGAACGCGTACTGCTCGATTCGCTGCTCGCGCAGGTCTCGCGTGGCCGGGAACTCGACCCTTTGGCGGCCGCCGCCAGCCTCGACAAGCTGGTCAAGGCTGAAAAGCGCCCGGCACCTTTGAAACGCGTTGTCGACTGGGCGCAGAGGTGGCTGTTCGACCTCAGCCTGGCGAGCGAGGGTCTGCCGCCACGCTATTTTCTGGGGCAGATGCCGCTGCTGCAAGGTCTGGCGCAAACCACCGACCTCCGCAGACTCTTGGCATTGCACCGAAAGGCGATACAATACAAGGCTCAATGTGAGCAACCCTTGAACAGCCGCCTGTTTCTCGAGGAATTTTTCCTGAGTTACGTGCAGCTGTTCCGAACCCCTTGAGAAGGATATGGCAGAAGCAAACCCCGGCAAGCCTGTAGCCCCTGCAGCACCGCGCCCGAGCGTCTTGTCGCTGAACATCAACTCGAAGTCGGCGTTGTACGCGGCGTACATGCCGCTTCTGCGCAACGGTGGAATCTTCATTCCGACCAACCGCAACTATGGCATGGGCGATGAGGTGTTCATGCTGTTGTCGCTGATGGAGGACCCGGCCAAATTGCCGATCGCCGGTACAGTCGTCTGGATCACTCCGGTCGGCGCGCATAACAACAAGGTCCAGGGGATTGGGGTGCACTTCAAGAACGACGAAAGTGGCATCGAGGCGCGCAGGCGCATCGAAGGACTGCTCGGCGGCGTGATGCAGTCCGGTCGCCCGACCCATACCGTCTGATGGGGATGCTGGTCGATTCCCACTGCCACCTCGATTTCCCGAAGTTGTCCGCGCATGTCGAGCAGGTGCTTCAATTGATGCACGAGAATGGTGTGGGCTGTGCCGTGTGCATCGGCGTTACGCTCGAAGACCTGCCGCGGGTGCTGGCGCTGGCTGAGGCCTGGCCAATGATTCTGGCGTCGGTTGGCGTTCATCCCGAGACCACCGGGGTTCGCGAACCAACGCTTGACGAACTCGTCGAACTGGCTCGCCATCCGCGAATCATTGCCATCGGTGAGACCGGGCTGGATTACTACTGGCACAAGGATGCTCCGGAGTGGCAGCGAGCGCGTTTCCGTACGCACATTCGTGCCGCCCGCGCTGCTGGCAAACCACTGGTGGTCCATATGCGGGAGGCGGCGGTCGATACTCTGCGAGTGATGCAGGAAGAGGAGGCCGGTGAAGCTGGCGGGGTGATGCATTGCTTCACCGAAACCTGGCAGGTCGCCGAAGCGGCGCTTGATCAGGGTTTTTACATTTCCCTGTCCGGCATCGTCACCTTCAAGAATGCGCTGACAGTGCGGGAGGTGGCAGGGCGTGTGCCACTTGACCGCCTGTTGGTTGAAACCGACTCACCCTATCTCGCACCGGTACCGTATCGGGGAAAGACCAACCAGCCTGCTTATGTGAAACACGTTGCCGAAGAGATCGCAAGACTGCGTGGCCTGAGCTACCAGGACCTGGTCGACGCCACCACCCGCAATTTTTTTCGACTGTTTCCGGATGCCCGCACGAAAGTTCCTCAATGAAAATGATCGCCTTGCTGTTTGCCTTGCTGCTCCCCGCCTCGGCCACGGCCGGAGTGTACGAAGACATGGAGGAGGCGCTGATCTCCGGTGACACGCCGTGGGCAATCCAGTTGATCAACCGCGGCATGGATGTCAATTCAGTTGATGTCCTGGGCAACACGCTGCTGATGCAGACCGTCCAGCGCAGCAACATGGATTTCTTCGATTACCTGCTCAAGCGTCGCGCCCGCATCAATACCCGCAACCGCAACGGCGAGACCGCGCTGAGCCTGGCTGCCTACAAGGGCAAGCTGCCGTTCGTCAAACGTCTGGTTGAAGCGGGCGCCGACGTCAACCTGTACGGCTGGCCACCCCTGATCTACGCGTCTTTCAACGGCCATGCGGCGGTGGTCGACTATCTGCTCAAGAAGGGGGCCGAGGTCAATGCAACGACCGACAACGGTTCGACGGCGCTGCTGTTTGCCGCACGCTTTGGACATCTCGAAGTCGTCGAACTCCTGTTGCAGAACAACGCCGATCCGAACCTTGCCAACGAACGGGGTGCGACGGCCATCGACTGGGCGCTGAAGACCGAGAACACCGACATCGCCGACCTCTTGCGCAAGGCCGGTGGGCGTCCCGGCAATCCGGAGGCTGTCGGGCGCTCAAAGTGAGAACCCTGGGCAGGGGCGCACGCGCAGCTTGCCCGCCTGCAGAACCTTGTGGATGAGCCGGTAGATATCGGGGTCGAAAGGGCTCGCAGTCGGGCCATCAGCCAGACGTACCTGCAGGGCTTCTTCGCTGTGCAGCGTGCCCAGCAAGCGCCAGCGATCGATCAGGTGCAGGTCCTCGCGCATGCCGAATCCATCTCGCTCGATCAGAACCACTGCTCCCTGGTAGGGCCAGGTCCTGACCCTGAACTTGGCGATTGCGGTCAGCAGGCGGGCGCTGTGCAATCCGGTGCTTTCCTTGCCGATGCAGACGCCGCGGCAGTTCTTCTGCCGGTAGGCGGTGCAGGCTTCCCCTGGTCCTGTTTCTTCAAGCCCGAGCTGCCGGTAGCACAGGCGGTGTGCGTCAGCGAGCGTGCGCAAGCTGCGCAGCGCTTCGCGACGAGCCGGGTACAGGCCGAACAGATCGTCGGCAAGCGCAAAATCGATGTCCTCGGAAAAAACCAGTTGCGGCCGAAAATCGCCCTGGGCGTGTTGCCGTAGTTGCCACGAACAGAGTCCATTGGCCGCCGCGTGGGCCTCTGGCACCGAGCGGGCGAGTTCGAGTTGGTGCAGGCGCGCGCCAAACTCACCGGCTGCAGCACGCCACCCGACCTGCCAGATGTCGCGGATCAGGGCCGTGTCGCGTTTGTCCGGCGTGAAATGTGCCAGGACCTGCTGGCGGAGATTGCTGCTGCGCTGGCTCAGCAGCAGGCGACCGTCCCTGCCGTAAAACGCATAAGCACCTGCCGCTTCGGGCAGGTCATCGATCAGCGCAGCGTCGATCTGCGGTGGCAACTCGGGGCGACCGACAATCGCCGCGACCGCGCTTTCGATGGTTGCGGCAGGCAGTTGCTGATGCCAGCACTGCCACAAGTCCCAGAGCGCGCGCGCATCGGCCAGCGCACGGTGACGAGCGCCAGCAACGCGGAGGCCATGCCGCATCATCAGGGTGTCGAGGTTGTGGCGGTGATGCTCGGGAAACAGCTTGCGTGAGAGCTTGACCGTACACAGGCTGGATGCCCGAAAATCCACGCCGAGCCGTGCGAACTCGCTTTTCAGGAAACCGTAGTCGAAGCGCGCATTATGCGCAATCAACAAGCGTCCGCGCAGCCGGTCGAGCAGTATCGGTGCAAGTTGCCGAAACGTGGGGGCAGAGCAGAGCATCGCGTCATCGATGCCGGTGAGCCCGGTGATGAAAGAAGAAAGCGGCGTTTCTGGATTGACCAGGACGCTCCATTCATGTGCGCCATTCGCGTCCACTTCGATCAGGCCGACTTCAATGATCCGGTCGTTCGCGAAATTGGCGCCGCTGGTTTCCAGGTCGATAAAAATCAACGGTTCGGATGCGAGAATGGCGTTCACTGGCTGCTGTGCCGGGGCGTCCGCAAGCACCCTACAGTCAATGTACGGGGGGCAGCGGCAGAGGGAACGGCAAGCGCGGGTAGATCAGCGTTCCGCCGCTTGTGCCACGCTGGCAATCGCATCGGCGAACACCTCGGTGAGGGCCAGCGGGAGATCATGCGCGAGTCCCTCGATCACCCGCATCTTCGCGCCCGGGATGTGCGCTGCCACGTCGTAGCCACAAGCAACCGGAATCAATGGATCCTCGGCCCCGTGCAAGACCAGTGTGGGCGCCTTGATCGTTGCCAGCAACGCACGCCGGTCACCACTGACCAGAAAGGCCGCCAATTGCCGCGCTACCCCAGGCGGGTGGAAGCCGCGCGCATGCTCTTCGCTGAGCACTTCCCGCAAACGTTCCGGACAACTCGGAAAATCGGGGCTGGCGACGGCTAGCTGGCGTCGGATGGCGTCTTCGATCAGCGCTTCCTTGTCACGTGTCGGCGGCAGGGGGGCCATCAACGCCTGTGCAGCCTCGCGCGTCGGTGGCGGCAGGTCGGGGTGGCTGCTGGTGGACATGATGCTGGTCAGCGACAGTGTGCGCTGCGGATAGCGTGCCGCGACAATCTGCGCGATCGCGCCGCCCATCGACGCCCCCACGATATGCGCCTTTTCGATCCCGAGTGCATCGAGCAGACCGACGCTGTCCGCCGCCATGTCCTCAAGCGTGTAGGGTGCGACCAACGGTGTGCCGGTGCGCAGTGCCCGGCCCACTTCCGGAATGCCGGCTGCGTCGAGTTTGCTTGACAGACCACAATCGCGGTTGTCGAAACGGAGCACGCGATAGTTGCGGGCGACGAGTGCCTCACAGAGTTCGGTGTTCCAGCGCCCCAATTGCGCGCCCAGCCCCATGATCAGCAGGATCACCGGCGCCGACTCGGCACCGAAGGATTCGTATTCGATCTGAAGATTGTTGGCGGTAATCTGTGGCATTGGAAATCAGCCAAAACGGCGCTTCACCAGTTCACGTCGCTCCTGGGCTTCGAGGCAGAGGGCCGCCGTTGGTCGCGCCAGCAGCCGGGGAAGGCCGATCGGATCGCCGGTTTCCTCGCACCAGCCATAGTTGCCTTCATCAATGCGTTTCAGGGCTTCGCGAATTTTCTGGAGCAGTTTTCTTTCGCGGTCGCGAACGCGCAGCTCAAGGGTGTGCTCTTCCTCGGCACTGGCACGATCGTTCCAGTCGGAACTGGTTGCGCTCTCCTGGAGGTGGCCAGCCGTCTTCTTCACCGCCAAAAGCAAGGCCTGTTCTTCTTCGAGCAGCCGCCGGCGGAAAAAAGCCAGTTGCTCGGGCGACATGTATTGTTCCGGCGGGGCGGACAACAGCATCGCCTCGGTTTCTGCGTCAACTCGTCCGGCAAGCTTGTCCATGTTCATCTCTCTCCTTCAGTTTCTGTTTGACCATCGATCAGGGAAAGCGCTTGAGTACGCCGGCCTGACCTCGGCTCACCCATTCGGATGGCGTGACAGTCGTCCGCCTGGCTTCTGGCTTCAGCGATCCATGTTAGCGCATCGCGCGTCAGCAGCATAGCCTGGAACCGATGGTCGCACAGCCCGGCAGCGGCGCAGCCTGGATTCAGGCCAGCGATGAACTTTTTCGCATGTCCGGTGCGCACGCGACCCATCGGCAGTCAACGAAAAAGCCGCCTGTAGGCGGCCTGTTGATGAGTTCTTGCGATTGAATACTTTTCCCAAGGGCATCCGCGAAATGCCAAAGCGGCACTGACGATGCACTTGGTAGGCGCGATTGGACTCGAACCAACGACCCCCACCATGTCAAGGTGGTGCTCTAACCAGCTGAGCTACGCGCCTTCATCGAAATCAACATTGCTGACGACTCCAAGGAAGTGCGCATTATACGGGGCTGGAACTTCAAGTCAAGCGACTGCGGACCGCTCATTCACCAATCACATCGGTATTGGCCGGCGGGACGAAGCGGAATAGCGAAGGAGCCAGGGGCGGATTGCGCTCAAGGTGAACAAAGCGCAGCAAGGTGATCTGGCCGAGGCTGTCGAACAACTCCATTGCCCTGAGCTCCTTATCGGCAAAACCGAGACGGACCTTCTCGAAGCCGCTGTCCTGCGCTTTGGGAATCGCCTCGAGCCATTCCAGCCCATCATGATCACCCGCTTCGCGCAGGGTGAAGTTCCTTTCGATCGCACTATCTCCGGCGAGCAGTGCCGCCGGCGTCCCGCCGATCGCCGTGCCAGCATTCCTGACCGTCACCTGGCGCAGATCCGGATCATGGATCCAGATTTTCTCGCCATCACCCACCAGCAACTGGCTATAGGGCTTCTTGATCTGCCAGCGAAACTTGTCTGGGCGGGAAAACATCATGACGCCGCTAGACGCTTGCGCCTGGCGTCCGTTCTTGGTCACCACCGTCTGCGCGAAATCGGCGCGTACCGTCCGCGTTGATTCGAGGAACTGGTGCAGCTTGTCGATCGCTCCGGCGTCGGCTGCCTGGGCAGCCAGCAGGCAGGCGGCGGCGAGGAGAGTGCGGCGAATCATTCCTCTTCCCTGCGGGCCAGGACTTCGCGACCGCCACGGGCATCCATGGCAGAAACCAGCCCGGCTTTTTCCATGGCTTCGATCAAGCGCGCCGAGCGGTTGTAGCCGATGCGCAAGTGGCGCTGTACCAGCGAAATCGATGCACGGCGATTCTTTAGCACCACTTCGACCGCCTGGTCATAGACCGGATCGGCTTCGCCATCGCTCTCCTGGCTTTCGCCACCGCTGGCGTCATCGCCTTCGTTGTCTGCCCCAGACCCGGCAAGAACGCCCTCGACGTAATCCGGAACCCCCGTTTTTTTCAGGTAGTCGACCACCCGATGCACTTCTTCGTCGGCGACAAAAGCGCCATGGACGCGTGTCGGATAGCCGGTCCCAGGTGCCAGGTAGAGCATGTCGCCCTGGCCGAGCAGGGTTTCAGCTCCCATCTGATCGAGGATGGTGCGTGAATCGATCTTTGACGACACCTGGAAGGAGATGCGGGTGGGTATGTTGGCCTTGATCAGGCCGGTGATCACATCGACCGATGGTCGCTGCGTCGCCAGAATCAGATGGATTCCCGAGGCGCGCGCCTTCTGCGCGAGACGGGCGATCAGTTGCTCGACGGTCTTGCCGGAAAGCATCATCAGATCAGCGAGTTCGTCGATGACCACCACGATGAACGGCAGACAGGACAGCGGTTCGGGGTGATCCGGGGTCAGCGACACCGGGTTGGCGATTTTCTCGCCGTTCTTCGCAGCATCACGGATGCGTTGATTGAAGCCAGCCAGATTGCGAACGCCCATTGCCGACATCAGCTTGTAGCGCTTGTCCATTTCGCCAACGCACCAGTTGAGGGCGTTGGCGGCATGTTTCATGTCCACCACCACCGGTGCGAGCAGGTGCGGGATGCCCTCGTAGATGGACAGTTCGAGCATCTTCGGGTCGACCAGGATCAGCCGCACCTGGTCTGGCCCGGCCTTGTAGAGCAGAGAAAGGATCATCGCGTTGATGCCGACCGATTTGCCCGATCCAGTCGTTCCGGCCACCAGCAGATGCGGCATCCTGGCCAGGTCAACGACCAGTGGTTGGCCGCCGATATCCTTGCCCAGCGTCATCGTCAGCGGCGAGTCCATGTCGTGATATTCCTTGCTGGAGATGATTTCCAGCAGGCGGACCACCTGCCGCTTGGGATTCGGGAGTTCAAGTGCCATCGACGACTTGCCCGGGACCGTCTCGACGACGCGCACCGACACCAGCGATAGCGAGCGTGCCAGATCCTTGGCCAGATTGAGGATCTGGGCACCCTTCACGCCGACCGCCGGCTCGATTTCGTAACGCGTGATCACCGGCCCGGGATAGGCGGCGGTGACCGCCACATGCACGCCAAAATCGGCGAGTTTTCGCTCGATCAGACGTGAGGTGTATTCAAGCGTCTCGGGACTGACCCGACTGCTCTGCAAGGGGGCTGGTTCAAGCAGATGCACAGGCGGCAACGGGGGCGCTTCGATGGCTTCCGGGAGCGGCAGCGGTCGCCCACGTTCGGTCCGTTTTTCCCCGTTTGACAGCAGCGGCGCGATGGTTTTGGGAGCTTCGGTCAGGGGTGGCTCGTCATCGATGGGCGTGCCGGCTCCTGGTCGTGTCGATGCAGGCAAGTCAAGCTCGCGGTGCAGGATCGGCTCGTCGTCATCGATGGGCGTGCCGGTTCCTGGCCGTAGCGATGCAGGCGGGTCGAGATCGTCGTGCAAGATCGGCTCGTCGTCGATGGGTTTGCCCGCTGTGGGCGGTAGCGGCGCAAGTAGGTCGCGCTCGTCGTTCAGGGTCGGTTCCTGGCTGCGTTTCCCGGTCTTGACCGGGAGCGGGCGGGAACTGGTCAGCGTGGGTTCGTGCGATTCGCCGCGCTTCTTCTCGCCCTCGATGACGGCCTCACGCTCGCGTGCGACTTCGCGTCCGATGCGCCGGTCCTTCCGGCGTTCGAGCCACTGGTAGATGCCCACGACGATCGCTTCCAGGAGTGCGCCGGCACGTTCGGCCGTGGTAATCCACGACATTCCGGAGAAAATGCTCCAGCCAAGCATCAGCAGAGCGAACAGGGTCAGCGTCGCACCGGTATAACCCAGATAACGCACGACCAAAGCGCCGAGTTCGATGCCGATGACGCCGCCGGGGCCAACCGGCAGCATTGCTTTGAGCGTATAGAAACGCAGGTTCTCGAGTCCGCTGCTGGCGATGATCAGGACCAGAAAGCCGGCCAGGCAAATGTACAGCGGACGTCGGTCGGTCGGGTGCTGGCCTTCGAGACGTCGATACCCCCACCAGACAAAGACCAGCAGCAGAACGATCCACCACCACGCCGAAAAGCCAAAGACAAAAAGCATCAAATCGGCCAGCCAGGCGCCGCTACGGCCAGCCGGGTTGTGCAGAGTTGCGGTGTGTACGGCGTGCGACCAGCCGGGATCGGATGGATGGTAGCCCCACAGCGAAAGCGCCAGGAAGGTGGCGACAACGATCAGGACCAGCCATCGCGACTCCTGCAGGAGGGCGGCGATTTTTTCCGGGAGCGGACTCGGTGCCCTGGACGGCAAGGGCATCCTGCCGGCAAGTTTGTTCAGCAAAGCCATCAGTGGGTTCTGGAGTAGTAGGGAGTTACGGTTGGGAAGCGGGACCTGTCGGGGAAGACAGGCGTTTTTCGAGAATCACGGTCCGGCCTTCTTCGACCCGGAAGTAACCGCGGTTTTCGAGATCCTTCATGACTCGACTGACCATCTCGCGTGAGGCGCCGATCATCTTGGCAATATCCTGTTTGGTCAGCCGTCGCCGGATCACGCGCTGACCGCGCTCCTCTTCGGAAAAATCGATCAGCAACTTGGCAACGCGGCCGTAGACGTCGAGCAGTGCCAGACTCTCGATGTTGCGGTCGGCTTCGCGCAAACGCTGCACGAGGCTTTTCATGATATTGAGGCAAAGGTCAAAGTTTTCGGCCAGGCAGCGCTTGAAGTCGTTCTTGGTAATGACCAGCAATTCGCAGGTCTCGGTGGCCATGACATCGGCCGAACGCGGGCTGCCGTCGATCAGCCCCATTTCTCCGAAGAACTCGCCGGGGCCAAGCAGGGTCAGAATCACTTCCCGTCCCTCTTCGTCGCTGTTGAGCACCTTGGCGCCGCCGCTGATCAGCACATAGAGCGAATCGGTACTGTCGCCGGCGCGGACGATGGTGGTCTGGCGTGGTACCCGACGATGGAAGGCGACCTTGGCGATCTGTTCGAGTTGTGCATCGGGAACGCCGGCAAATATCGGGATGCTGTGCAGCAAAGTCAGGCTGGGTCCTCTCCTAGGTTGCTCAACGGCAGTGTTCATGGGCCATTCTTTCATCAAGTGAAGTGATTTCTATCAAGGGCTTGCGCCGCGATTATAAGGCACCTCGAAGATTTTCGAAGCACTGCCGCAATGAACTTGGCCGCGAAGGGGCCAGCGTTGCCGGTTATAATTTTTCCGTGACCCACGACCAGAGCCCATCGAAATGACCCAAGCCACCCGCCATTGCCGCCTGCTGATCCTTGGAGCCGGGCCCGCCGGCTATACCGCCGCCATATATGCGGCACGCGCCAACCTCAAACCAGTGCTGATCACCGGCATGGCCCAGGGTGGGCAGTTGATGACCACGACCGACGTGGACAACTGGCCGGCCGACGCACAGGGCGTGCAGGGGCCAGAGCTGATGCAGCGTTTCGAAGCGCATGCTCGCCGCTTTGAAACCGAGATCCTCTTCGACCATATCCATACCGCCCGGCTGACCGAAAAGCCGTTTGTGCTGATCGGCGATTCGGGTGCCTACACCTGCGATGCCCTGATCATCGCCACCGGTGCTTCGGCCCAGTATCTGGGCCTGCCGTCCGAAGAAGCCTTTGCTGGCCGCGGCGTCTCCGCCTGCGCCACCTGCGATGGTTTCTTCTATCGTGACCAACCGGTCGCCGTCATCGGCGGGGGCAATACCGCGGTCGAAGAGGCACTGTACCTGGCAAACATCGCCAGTCACGTCACCCTCGTGCATCGCCGCGACAAGCTGCGCGGTGAAAAAATACTGCACGACAAACTGTTTGCCAAGGAAAAAGCCGGCAAGGTGACGATCCGCTGGAACTGCACGCTGGACGAAGTGCTCGGTGACCAGTCCGGCGTGACCGGCATGCGCATCCGCGACAAGCTGACCGGCCATACCGAAGACCTGCCGCTGGCGGGGGTCTTCATCGCCATTGGCCACAAACCGAATACCGACTTGTTTGTCGGCCAGCTGGCCATGCAGGGCGGCTACCTGCTGACCCAGTGCGGGCAAAACGGCAATGCCACGGCAACGTCGGTCGCCGGCGTCTTCGCTGCCGGCGATGTGCAGGATTACATCTACCGACAGGCCTGTACTTCGGCAGGCAGCGGCTGCATGGCGGCACTCGATGCCGAACGTTATCTTGACAGTCTTGGACTGGCTGGCTGAGGCATGGCCGGCGTGAGGAGCGATGTCTGCGATGACGCTGCGACCGCGACCCAGCCCGGAGGACCTGGCTGCTTTTCGCGCCGCTGTCGACGGCGCGACGCCCTTGCGCAAGCTCGATCGGGTCACTCTGGATGCACCGAAGCCGAGTCCGCGACCACGGCAGCGCGAACTCGACGAAGCGGCGGTTCTGGTACAACTGCTGCATGCCCCCCTGGCGATCGACGACTGGCTCGACCTTGGCGGCGCCGACTCGTTCCTGCGCAGCGGGCTGCCGCGCACCCTGTTGCGTGACCTGCGCCGCGGTCGTTGGAGCATCCAGGATCATCTCGATCTGCATGGCATGAATCGCCACGAGGCGCACGCGCAGGTGTCGCTGTTCATTGCCGAAGCACTGGCTGCCGGCAAGCGCTGTCTGCGCATCGTGCACGGTCGCGGCCACGGCTCGCCGGGGCGGGAAGGGGTTCTGCGCCACCTGGTCAAGGCCTGGCTAAGTCGCTACAAGGATGTGCTGGCCTTCTGCCACGCACCACCCAGCGACGGTGGTGATGGCGCCTTGTGGGTTTTGCTGAAGGGGGGCGGCAGATCCCGCTAGGGGTTCGCCGAGCAGGACCGTACGCGGCCATCGAGCAAATGCGCGGGGAACCTGTCGGGGCCAACGCGGGCGCCAACGATGGCGGCCACGCTGTCGGTGTCGCCACCGCAAACGATCGCGGCTGTGGGCGCTGCCTGCATCTCCCCGGGAGGCGACAGCCAGGCATGCAGCGCCACCGGCACACTGTGCAGCATACCGCTGACACCCTGGCCGCAGCCGATGCGGGCGGCGAAGGCCGGCGTCGACTCGCCTTGATCATGGTTTTAGCTGTTGGCAACACGTAAACGCAACAATGTTGCGTTAGCAAGGGTTTTGTGTTTCCATATCTGTCGTGAGACATTCCCCTGCTTACGTCCTCTCGGCAATCAATGGCGCCACCCGTGACGCTGGCGCGGCGATGGCTGCTGCGTGTTTGCACACTCGCCAGCGGCAGCAGATCGCTGATCTGCCGCGATTCGACCATGCCGCCGAGCCGTGGGCCGGGCGCGCATGAAACCGCCCGCCCGGCGTCGCCCGGCATCATCCACCCTGTCCAGGCAGCGGGCAGCCGCGATGCTTCGCAATATTCTGGCGGTGGTCATGGCTCTCCTGTTGCTCGGCGTGCAGCACGAGGTGCGGTGGCACGAGCTGGAGCATCTCGCCGAATGGCGGCAGGCCATGCAGGGAAAGGGGTTGCAGGACCCGGACAGCGATGCGCTCTGCGTCGAGTGTCTGTTGCTCGCTGCAGCGGCCAATGCCGCACCAGGCCACCCGCCGCCGCTTGACCAAACGCTGGGCGACTTCGTCCTGGTCGACGCTCGCACGGCCATCCGCCCGGCCGGCGTTCCCGCCTACTATTCCAGTCGCGCCCCGCCCGCGCAACTCTGAACCGTCCGGTTTCGCCGCCCTCCGGGCCGGCGAAGATCAACCACGTTTAGAGGATGAAGAAGCATGTCCAGATTCATTCAGGTATCCGGCGCATGCGCGCTGGCGCTGCTCGGCGCGCCCCCGGTAGCTGCCGCCAGCGACGCCGAACTCGCCGAGATCCAGGCGCAGATCCAGCAACTGAAACAAAGCTACGAAGCCCGCATCGAGGCCCTCGATCGCCGCTTGCAGGAGGCCGAGGCGAGGAGCGCCAAGGCCCCGGCGCCGCCGCCGGCCGCTTCGCCGGCGGCAACGCCAGCGGCCGTCAGCGCCGGCAACAGCGCCTTCAATCCCGCCATTTATGCCGTACTGCAGGGCGCTTACATCAACCAGTCGAAGGACCCGGACAAGTACGCGATCGCCGGTTTCGTCCCGAGCGGCGACATCGGCCCCGGCAAACGCGGCTTCAGCATCGCGGAATCGGAACTGGGATTCTCCGCCAACGTCGACCACAAGTTCTTCGGCAATCTGATCCTTGCCCTGACGCCGGACAACAACGTCGAGGTCGAGGAAGCGTACGGCGTGTTCACGGCCCTACCCGGCGGCGTGACGCCGAAGTTCGGTCGCTTCCTGTCGAGCGTCGGCTACCTCAACGACCAGCACCAGCATGCCTGGGATTTCTATGATGCGCCGCTGGTCTATCAGGCCTTTTTCGGAGGCCAGTTCAGGAACGACGGCCTGCAGGTGAAATGGCTTGCACCGACCGACACCTATCTGCAGTTCGGCGCCGAAGTCGGCGACGGATCGAGTTTTCCCGGCAGCGAACGCAGCAGTGGCCGCAACGGCATCGGCGGTGGCGCGCTGCACGCACATGTCGGTGGCGACATCGACGTCAGTAACAGTTGGCGGGCCGGTCTGTCGTGGCTCACACTGCGACCGAACGAACGGACCCATACGGAAATCGACCGCAACGGCAATCCGGCCCAACTGGAATTCAGCGGCCGCAGCCAGGTCGCGATCGCCGATTTCGTCTGGAAGTACGCGCCCAACGGCAACGCCAGGGAAACCCTCTTCAAGCTGCAGGGCGAGTACTTCTGGCGCAAGGAACGCGGCGACCTGCGCTACGACAGCGACGGCGCGCTCGGTCTGACCAACACGGCAAGGAATACTTCGCGGCAGAATGGTTTCTATGTGCAGGGGGTCTACCAGTTCATGCCCGAGTGGCGGGTGGGAGCGCGTTACGACTCCCTCGATCCCGGACGGGTCGACTACGGCGGCAACGCCGACTACCTGGGCGCTTCGTCGTTCAATCCGAAGCGCTACTCGCTGATGTTCGACTACACGCCGTCCGAATTCAGCCGCTTTCGCATCCAGTATCAGCAGAGCAAGCTGCAACCCGACTTCACCGACAACATCCTGTTCGTCCAGTACATCCTGACCCTGGGCGCGCATGGTGCGCACAGTTACTGAGCGAGGAGAGACCATGAAAAGACATTTCAGGTCCTTCCTCCTGGGTCTCGTGCTGACGCTTCTCGCGATGCCGGTGCTGGCTGCGCTCAACATTTTCGCCAGCGTTCCCGAGTGGGGTGCCCTCGCCGAGGAACTCGGCGGCGACCAGGTGAAGGTCTACGCCGCGACGAACGCCTTGCAGGATCCGCACCACGTCGAAGCGAAACCCAGCCTGATCGCACGGGCGCGCAGCGCCGACCTGGTGATCGCCACCGGCGCCGAGCTGGAAGTGGGCTGGTTGCCGCTGCTCCTGCGGCAGGCCGGCAATCCACGCGTGCAACCCGGCCAGCCCGGCTACCTGGAAGCAACGGCCTTTGTCAGCATGCTCGAAAAGCCGCTGCGCCTCGACCGCGCCGACGGTGATGTGCATCCGGCCGGCAATCCGCACATCCAGCTCGACCCGCACAACATCGCGCGCGTGGCTGCGCCGCTCGCCGCCCGTCTGGCGGATCTGGACCCGGCCAATGCCGCGTATTACCAGGCGCGCCACAAGGCATTCGCAGAACGCTGGAGCACGGCGATCGCCCAATGGGAGAAGCGGGCCTCGTCGCTGCGTGGTACCGCCATCGTCGTCCACCATAACGCATTTGCCTACCTCAATGCCTGGCTGGGATTGCAGCAGGTGGCCGCACTCGAACCCAAGCCGGGGATCGAGCCGACCACCCAGCACCTCTCGGCAGTCCTCGCCCTGCTGCAACGGCAGCCGGCCAGGATGGTCGTCCGCGCGGCGTACCAGAGCGACCGGGCATCGCGGTGGATCGCCGAACGTGCGAAGATCCCTCCCGTGGTCCTGCCCTTCACCGTCGGCGGGGACGATTCGGCAAAGGATCTCTTCGGACTCTTCGATGACACCATCCAGCGGCTGCAAAAAGGCGGCCAATGAATCCAGGCGTGTTTGACCCATCGATCCTGCTGCCGGCCTTCGTCGCCGGGGTGCTGGTAACGGCAACGCATGTGCCGCTCGGCATGCAGGTTCTCGCGCGTGGCATCGTCTTCATTGATCTGGCGATCGCGCAGATCGCCGGCTGCGGCGTGCTGATCGCCGATCAGCTCGGATTCGAGCCGGAAGGGGCTGCCGTGCAGGTGGCGGCGCTGGCGGCGGCACTCGCCGGCGCCTTGCTTCTGACCTGGACCGAGCGCATCTGGCCGGAGGTGCAGGAGGCGACCATCGGAGTCGTCTTCGTTCTTGCGGCCAGCGGCGGCGTGTTGCTGCTGGCCAGCAACGTTCACGGCAGCGAGCATCTGCGCGACCTGCTGATCGGACAGATTCTCTGGGTGCAGCCGAGCCGGCTGCTGTGGCACGCCGTGGTCTACATGGTGATCCTCGTGCTCTGGTTCGGCTGGCGCGAACGCTTGGGACGCGCCGGCTTTTATGGGTTGTTCGCCATCGCCGTCACGGTATCCGTGCAACTGGTCGGTCTGTATCTCGTTTTCGCGACGCTGATCGTTCCGCCGCTGGCGACCCGGCGCATGCTGCAGGGCCGGCTTGCTGCTGCCTGGCTGCTCGGCATCTTCGCTTACGCCAGTGGACTGCTGGTGTCGACGGCACTCGATCTGCCGAGCGGTCCGACCATCGTCTGGCTGATGGCGGCCCTCGCGCTGGGGGGATACGCAGTCTCCACACAACTGATCAAGGAATCTCTACCATGAACCGCTTACCCTGCCTCTTCATCGCCAGCGTCTGTCTGTGGCCGCTTTCCGCCGCTGCCGGCGAACCCGCCGCCCACGTGCATGGTGCCGCCAGCCTGCAGGTGGCCATCGACGGCAAGAACCTGACGCTGAACCTCGAAAGCCCGCTCAACAACTTCGTCGGTTTCGAACACGCGCCCCGTACCGAAAAGCAGAAAGCCGCCGTGCGTGCAATGGCTGAACGCCTCAATCAACCGGCCAGCCTGTTCATCGCCTCGCCGGCCGCCGCCTGCACACCGCTGTCGGTGAAACTGGAATCGCCGGTGCTGGAGCCGACGAAGCCGTCCGCCGGTGACGGCCATGCCGACCTCGATGGCGAGTTCGTTTTTCGCTGCGAGCATCCCGAAGCCCTGCGTGCGCTCGAAGTCGGTCTGTTTCAGGCTTTCCCGAGGCTGCAGCGAGTTGACGCGCAGGTGGCGGGGCCACGCGGACAATCGGCTGTCCGACTCTCGCCACAGCAACGGCGCATCGCCTGGTAGGCCGGAATGACGTCGGAAACCGTCATCGAGATCGAGAACCTGCGCTTCCGCTGGTCGCGGGGAGGTGAATTCTGCCTCGAAATTCCGGCCTTCGAGGTCCGTGCAGGCGAGCGCATTTTCCTTTATGGACCGAGCGGCAGCGGCAAGAGCACCCTGCTCGGGCTGTTGGGCGGCGTGCTGGTGCCCGAGCTTGGGCGGATCAGGCTGCTCGGCAGCGAGTTGACACGCCTCAAGCCCTCGGCGCGCGACCGCTTTCGCGCCGACCATGTCGGTTTCGTCTTTCAGCAGTTCAATCTCATTCCCTATCTTTCGGTAGTCGATAACGTTCTCCTGTCATGCCGCTTCTCGGCGCGCCGACGCGCGCGCGCGATGGCGGCCGGTGGCTCGCTGCACGACGAGGCTGCGCGCTTGCTGGCCCACCTTGATCTTGAGGAGGCGCTGCACCGACAGGGCGTCACGCGCCTGAGCGTCGGCCAGCAGCAGCGCGTGGCAGCAGCGCGCGCGCTGATCGGACGCCCGGAGATCGTCATTGCCGACGAACCGACCTCGGCCCTCGACGCCGAGCGGCAGGCAGCCTTCCTCGCGCTCCTCGCTGGCGAGTGCCGGGCGGCGGGCAGCACATTGCTCTTCGTCAGTCATGACCGGCGGCTCGCCGTGGGTTTCGACCGCGAGCTCTCGCTGGCGTCGATCAGCCCGGCCTGCGGCGAAGGGAGAGCCGCATGAGTCCGCTCCTCCTGCTGGCCGCGCGCAGCGCCTGGAACCGGCGCCTGACGCTGGGCATGACGCTGATCGCCGTGGCCCTCAGCGTCACCCTGCTGCTCGGCGTCGAGCGCGTGCGCCACGAAGCGCGCAACAGCTTTGCACAATCGGTTGCCGGCACCGACCTGGTCGTCGGCGCCCGCACTAGCCCGGTGCAGTTGATGCTCTACGCCGTCTTTCGCCTCGGCGAAGCCACCCACAACATCCGCTGGCAAAGCTACCGCGCGATCGCCGAGAATCCGGCCGTCGCCTGGTCGATCCCGCTGTCGCTGGGCGATTCGCATCACGGCTTCCCGGTCATCGGCACTTCGTCGGCCTACTTCGAACACTTTCGGTACGGGGATGCGCAGGCCCTCGCTTTCTCGGCAGGCAAGCCGTTTGCAGAGATCTTCGATGCCGTGCTTGGCGCCGAGGTGGCTGCACGTCTGGGCTACCGTCCCGGCAATCGGATCGTCCTCAGTCACGGCATGGGCGACGTCAGCCTGGCCGAACACACCGACAAGCCGTTCACGGTGGTCGGCATCCTCGCCCCAACCGGAACGCCGGTGGACCGCAGCGTCCATATCAGCCTCGAAGCGATGCAGGCCATCCACCTCGACTGGCAGGGCGGCGCGCCCTTGCCGGGCCTGTCGATCCCCGCCGAATACGTACGCAAGTTCGATCTGACGCCGCAGGAAATCACTGCCGTGCTGGTGGGACTGAAAAGCCGCGCGGCGGTGTTCAAGGTGCAGCGCGACCTCAACACCCGTTCTGCCGAGCCCCTGCTGGCGGTACTGCCGGGCGTCGCGCTCGATCAGCTCTGGCAGGTGGTCGGCATCGCCGAGCGAACCTTGCTCGCCGTCTCGGCGATGGTCGTGGCGGTCGGTCTGGCCGGGCTGGTGGCAGTCGTCCTCGCCGGCCTCGGTGAACGACGGCGCGAACTCGCCATCCTCCGTTCGGTGGGCGCGCGGCCGAGCGAAATCTTTGTCCTGCTGACTGCGGAAGGCCTGTTCGTCACCGTCCTCGGCGCGCTGCTCGGAGCCGCCCTGCTGGCCCTGCTGACCGCGCTGCTGGGCCCGCTCGCGCAGGCGCATTACGGGCTGGCAATCCGCGCCCGCTGGATTTCGTCCGATGAACTGGCCCTCCTCGGCGCCGTCGTCGCCGTTGGCCTGGTCGCCAGTCTGCTGCCGGGCTACCGTGCTTACCGAATTTCTCTGGCCGATGGCCTGACTCCCCGCCTGTAAAGGACCCCCCGCATGCGAATCCTTGCGTTCTTTTCTGGCCCGATCGCGGCCGTGGCCAGTCTTGCGCTGCTAACCGCCTTGTCCTTGAGCCTTGCCGGCAGCGCCTGCGCTGCCGATGCGCGCAGCGATTATCGTGTCGGCGATCGCCTGTCGCCATCGAAATCGGCCAGCGCGCCCGCGGCGGTTTACCAGGAGACGCCGTGGGACGCACTGGTCCCCAAGGAGTGGGACCCCCAGCAGGCTTTCAAGGGGCTCGACCTGCGCACGCTCAAGGATTCCGACCCGCGCGCCATGGAGGCACTGCAGCGGCTCCGGGAAAGCTGGGACAACGCCCCCGTCGAGCAATCCCTGCGCGGTCAGCGCATCCGCATCGCCGGCTTCATGGTAGTGCTGGAAAAGAAGGGCGACGAGGTTTCCGAGTTCCTGCTCGTCCCCTATTTCGGCGCCTGTATTCACGTGCCGCCACCGCCCGCCAACCAGATCATCCATGTGATCCTCGCCAAACCGCTGAAAGGCCTGCAGAGCATGGCCGCGGTGTGGGTCAGCGGGGCACTGGCCATCGCCCGTTCCGACTCGCCCTGGGGCGCTTCCGGATACCGGATGCAGGGCGAACTGGTCACGCCCTACAGCAAACCCTGACGAAACGGGGAGGGTGGCGGCTCAGAAGAGTTCGACGTTCGACGGTTTACTGGCCGGCGCCGGCGCAGCGGCTGGAGTGGGCGCCTTGCGGACGGTGGCGGGCGGCTT
>DIME01000009.1 GCA_002425405.1 Candidatus Accumulibacter vicinus | reverse complement strand
AAAAGTCATGACCGTTAGACGTAGGCCAGCCAGTCTGCATGCGCTGGCATGCGGCCATTCACGCAGTCGAAGAAGAGATTCTGGATGCGGGTGGTGATCGGGCCGCGGTGGCCAGCACCGATCTGGCGATTGTCGAGTTCGCGAATCGGGGTCACCTCGGCCGCCGTGCCGGTAAAGAAGGCTTCGTCGGCACAATACACCTCGTCGCGGGTGATCCGTTTTTCGATGACCGGGATGCCCAGCTCGTCGGCGAGCTGCAGGACCGAGGCGCGGGTGATGCCTTCGAGGCAGGAGGTCAGATCCGGGGTATACAGTTTGTCCTTCTTGACGATGAACACGTTCTCGCCGGCGCCTTCGGCCACATAGCCGTCAACGTCGAGCAGCAGGGCTTCGTCGTAACCGTCGTGTGCCACCTCCTGGTGGGCAAGGATCGAGTTGGTGTAGGTGCCGACCGACTTCGAGCGGCACATGTTGATATTCACATGATGGCGGGTGAATGACGAGGTCTTGACACGGATGCCCTTTTCCATTCCCTCGGCACCGAGGTAGGCGCCCCACGGCCAGGCAGCGATGGCCACGTGCGTACTCACCGCAGTGGCGGCAATGCCCATCGCCTCGGAGCCATAGAAGACGATCGGCCGCAGGTAGCAGGATTCGAGCTGATTGGCGCGTACCACTTCTTTTTGCGCTTCGAGCAGGGTTTCCTTGTCGTAGGGCATCTTCATCTGGAAGATGTAGGCCGAGTTGAACAAACGGTCGGTATGTTCCTTGAGACGGAAGATGGCGGTGCCCTTTTCGGCTTTGTAGGCGCGAATGCCTTCGAAAACTCCCATGCCGTAATGTAGGGTGTGCGTCAGCACATGCGTTGTGGCCTGACGCCATGGCACCAGTTTGCCGTCGTACCAGATGAAGCCGTCGCGATCCGCCATGGACATGGTGTGCTCTCCCTTTGCCGGAAATCCTGAAGCGGAAATTTTAGCCGATTTCGCTTCCCGGTTGGCGGTAAAATGGCGTCTTTACCGCCCTGCAAGGCTTCTGCCATGGTCTGGAAACCCAATGTCACCGTCGCTGCGGTGCTCGAACGTGATGGTCGCTTCCTGCTCGTCGAGGAGGAAACCGAATACGGGGTCTGTTACAACCAGCCGGCGGGCCATCTGGAATGCGGCGAGTCCCTGATCGATGCCGTGGTTCGCGAGACCCTTGAGGAAACGGCTTATACCCTGACGCCGCAGTTCCTGATCGGAGTCTACAATTACCGTAACGAAACCAGGGACGTGAGCTATCTGCGTTTTGCCTTCGGTGGCGAGATCACCGCACACGATTCCCGGCGAGCACTCGACGAAGGTATCCTGGCGGCGCACTGGCTGACGCTCGATGAAATCCGGGAGCGCCAGGCGCAGCACCGCAGTCTGATGGTTCTCCGGTGCATCGAGGACTGGCTCGTCGGCCGGCGCTATCCGCTCGAACTGTTGCACCAGTACACGTGCGCTGGCTGATGCCATTGATCCTGCTGGGCCTGGCTTCAGCGGTGTCGGCGGATTCGTTGAGCGTCTGCTACAACTACGGGTGTGTGGCCGAGGCCGAGGTGAACTTCAGTGCCGGGCAGTTGACGCAGGTGCGTGATCTGCTCGGCGTTGCCCGCAATGCCACCGAGGAGCGCGCCAGGTTGTCGCTGGCGATCGGCTGGATGCTGGGCTGGGCGGGCGAACAGACACCGATTTCGGCGGACCGCGGGGGCAACTTTGCCGATGATGGCGCCTTCGGGCGGATGGACTGCATCGATCACTCAACGACTACGACGCGCCTGCTGCGGCTGCTGGAAAGTCATCGCTGGCTGTCTTTCCACCGCGTTCTCGAGCCGGTGCGACGGGTGCTCTATCTGTTCGAATTTCACTATTCGGCGCAGATCGAGGAACTCGATTTGCTGGCGACAGCGCCTGCTTCGACTGCGGAGCCAGCACGTTATGTCGTGGATAGCTGGTTTCGTGACAACGGTCGCCCGGCAGTGGTGATGGCGCTGCCGGACTGGCTCGACGGCCAGGGCCGGGAAGAGAGTGGGGGGGAAACGGTGGTCGCCGGCGGCCTCGGTGATGGTTCGCCGGTCGAACACTAACGGTCTAACAGGGTACGAAGATGAACAAGGGAAAAACCGTCGTCGTAGGCTTGTCCGGTGGCGTTGATTCGTCGGTCGCCGCTTGGCTGCTCAAGGAGCAGGGGTGGCATGTGATCGGCCTGTTCATGAAGAACTGGGAAGATGACGATGGCGACGAATATTGCTCTTCGCGCCAGGATCTGATCGATGTGATCAGCGTTGCCGATACGCTCGGCATCGAGGTCGAAGTGGTGAACTTCGCGAGAGAATACAAGGAACGGGTGTTTGCGCACTTCCTCAAGGAATACCAGGCGGGCCGCACGCCGAATCCGGATGTGCTGTGCAACTCGGAGATCAAGTTCAATGCTTTTCTCGAGTACGCGCTGAAGATTGGTGCGCAGCGTATCGCCACCGGCCATTATGCTGGCGTGCGCGAGTTCCAGGGCGCCTGGCAGTTGCTCAAGGCCGAGGATGGGACCAAGGACCAGAGCTATTTCCTGTACCGGCTCAATCAGCAGCAACTGGCGAAGACGCTGTTTCCCCTGGCCGGCCTGTACAAGCGAGACGTCCGCAAGATTGCCGAGGCAGCCGGTCTGCATGTCGCGCTGAAGAAGGATTCGACCGGTATCTGTTTTATCGGTGAGCGGCCGTTCAAGGATTTCCTGATGCATTATCTGCCCAGGAGCGAGGGCGAGATTCGTTCCCTCGACGACGACCGCGTGCTTGGCGAACACGACGGGGTGGCCTACCACACCATCGGCCAGCGCAAGGGTCTGCACATCGGCGGTGTCAAGGGTGGCAAGAGCGGCGACCACGGCGACCATGAGGCTTGGTTCGTGGCCCGCAAGGATGTCGCCGGAAACATCCTCTATGTCGTTCAGGGGCATGACCATCCGGCGTTGCTGGCCGACGAAGTGAGCGCCTGGGATTTGTCCTGGGTGGCCGGTGAAGCGCCGCATACACACTGGGTGTATACCGCCAAAACACGCTACCGGCAGGCCGATGCCGCCTGCGAGATTGAGCGGGTCGGCGCCGACGCCTGCCTGATCCGCTTCGCCGAGCCGCAATGGGCGATCACGCCGGGGCAGTCGGTGGTGGTCTATGAAAGTCGCGTTTGCCTCGGGGGAGGGGTGATCGCCTGAGCCGCGCCTCCGTGCAACGGAAAACATGGGGCTGCCTGCGGGACTGCGACTATTGGCCTATTGGCCTATTGGCAGCCAAACGACATAGAGACGAAAAACTGGTAGACTGAAATCTGCCTCCTTGGAAGACGAAAAAACGAGGGGGGACTTGGCCCGTGCCACATCGAATCCCCTTGGCGGTCGTTCAACGCCCTGGCTGTGCCGGTGGTTCAGGTCTTGTACGCCGGGGCCATGGCTTCAGATGGCAGGCGATGTCGATTTCAGAAAGATTGCATGGGAGTTGGATATGGCAACGATTTTCATCAGCAGCCTTCCCTTTCGAGCAGACGAAGCGTTTATCCGCAATCTGTTCAGCCCCTTTGGTCGAGTCGTGTCGGTTGATCTGCATGCGGACTGGGTCAATCCGACCCATGAACCTTATGCCTATGTCGATTTGGAAACGTCCGACCCAAAATTGGCGGTAGACGCACTGGACGGTCAAAAATTTGGCCAGAACCATATCCGTGTTCATAAACGAGTTATTCTGCCGACTTCGCCTGTCAAGGCCGTCTGACTTCGCTCTCATCCCACAACTCATTCTTTCGGAGTGACCCCATGGCCAAGGATATCGACCAGCAAATCCTCAATGACCTGCGCCAGTTCGATTTCGTTGCGCAGAACATCTGGCCCAAATTGCGCGGCCTGTTCAAACACTCGATCGCCGCACGTTGCAGCCAATGCGTCATTTCCTCACGCGTGCCCTATGTCACGCTGACCGATGGTGTCTGTAACCTGTGCCACGAGCACAACAAGTTGCGCGCCAACGACGAGGAGACCCTCTGGCAGAAGAAATACGTCGAACATCAGCGCAAGGAACTCGACCAGTTGCTGAAAAGTCATCAGGGCAAGGGCCGCGACCGTTATGACGCATTGGTTCTGTTCAGTGGCGGCAAGGACAGCGTTTATATGCTGTCTCGCCTGCGCAAGGAATACCCCGGCCTGCGCGTTCTGCTGATGACCTGGGACAACGGCTTCTATTCCAAGTTGTCGCTGGATCGTTGCAAGGAAGTGGCTGCCAAAATGGACCTCGACCATATCGTCTACAAGCCGCGTTCGTCGGTTTACAAGACGCTTTACTGCTATACGCTGAAGAATGTCGAGATGAAGGGCAGCTATCAGACGGTCGACCGGCTGGATGGTACCCTGAATCAGATGCTGGGCTTCTATTTCGCCTATGACATGAATATTCCCCTGGTCCTGGCGGGTGTCGATTTCGCACAGGAACTGATCATGCAGTTCCATTCGTATTATGTGATGCCGTTCGAGGACATGTGTTCGCGCACCCTGACTGACCGCATGGAGCGCCGGTCGGGTTTCAAGATTGCCGACATTTTTACCGAGGAAGACCAGAAACTGTTCTGGGACGGTACCGGTAAGGACCCCGATCGTGTTCCGCAATACGTGCTTCCCTTTGTCGCCTGGCGTCCCGACAAGGCGGCCATTCTGGGCGAACTCGAGCGGGAAAGCCTGATGCCGGAACGTGATTCCTCACCCATTCTGACCAATAATCAGGTGCTTTCGATCATGACCGCCATCGACATCAAGACGATCGGCTATTGTAGTTTCGAACCGGAGTTCGCCGAGATGATCCGGTTCCGCGAAAATGATCCGGTTTATTGGCGCAACGCCTTTGAGATGGCGGAGTTCGGTGCCCGCAACAAGGTATTCCTGCAACGTACGGTGACCAAAGTGCTGGGCAAGCTTGGCCTGACCTTTCAGGAGGTGGGACTCGAGGCCTAGGGCGAGGATTTCGCGGAACTTGGTCAGACGTTCTGGCGCAGCGCGTCCACGACAGGAATGCGGGTCACGCGTCGTGCCGGGAAGATCGAAGCGCTCACGGTGGCGACCAGGCCGATGCTAAAGGCAAGCACGAGTTCTTTCGGCACGACCTGAATCTGCGCCATGTAGCCGACCTCGCTGCTTGGCGGGGGAGGCATGGGAATGCCGATGGCCGAGATCACCCAGGCCAGGACGACGCCGATCAGCAAGCCCGTGCTGCTGCCGATCACCCCGATCAGAACGTTCTCCGTGATCACCAGCCGGAAGACGTCGATCCGGCGATTGCCCAGCGCCATCATGGTTCCGAATTCCCCAACGCGCTCGAAAGCGCTCATATTGACGCTGTTGGCGACACCGAGCAAAACCATGATCAGGACGATCAGGCGCAGCACGCCGAACTGCCGGTCGTAGAGGGTGACGGTCTTGTCGTAAAAATCGGTCAACTCGTTCCATTTCTTGATTTCGAACTTTCCGGGGTCGAGTTGCCGCGCGAGCAGTTCGGCGACCCGCACCGTATCAAGGGAATCCTTGAGCGAGACGACCAGGGTGTTGATCCCCCTGGCATTGAGGAGTTCCTGGGCATCGGCCAGGGGAATGCGTACCGCACGCCCGTCGTAATCCCGGGAAAAGCTCCGGAACGTTCCGACGACTTCAAACTCGAGCGTGTTCAAGGCTCCACCCGAAGTACTGACCAGAACAATCACCCGGTCCCCGACGCCCACCTTGAACGCGTCAGCCAGGCCCTTTCCCAGGATGATTTTGTACTGGTCCTGATCGTTGAGCGCGCGACCCGATTCGATGCGGATGAACGTGCCCAGTTTACTCTCCCGGTTCGGCTCGATGCCCTCGCCGATGATTGAACGGTCGGTACGACCGGCGCTGAGAAGGCCCGAGAAGCTGACCCTGGCCATCACGTCAGCCACCTGCGGCAGCCTGGCGACCTGCCGTCGCAGTGGCTCGGTATCGTCGATCATGAATCTGTCCGGCGCCCGTGCTCCTTTCTCGAAGAACCCCTGCGCGTTGATCTGGAGGTGACCGAACTGCGAGTGAATCACCGCCTCGCGCAACTGAATGAACATGTCCTCGATGAATCCGCCGGAAAGAACGAGGCTGATGACGCCGAAGAGGACTGCACCGAATGTCATTCCCGTACGCAGCTTGTGCCCGAGAAGATTACGGAGAGCAAGTTTGATCACTGCCTGGCCCTGATTCTGTGGGAAAAGTTCAGCGGTTGAAACGCAACGCGTCGACGATGACCATCCCCGAAGCGGTTCGTGCCGGAATGATGCTGGCGATCAGCGTCGATCCCACTGCCAGCAGCAATGCCTCGATGGCGAGCCGGCCGGTGACCATGACCTCGCCCATGAATCCCCAGGACTGTCCTGGTGGCGGCGGCATGGGAATGCCGATGTAGGAGATCACCCAGGCCAGCAGGGTTCCCAATGCCAGACCCAGGAGACCGCCGACGATGCCGAGCACCGCACCCTCCACGACGATCATGCGCAGGAGGTCGCGACGGGTCAGTCCGAGAGCCATGATGGTGCCGATCTCGCCCGTCCGCTCCATGACGCTCATCATCATCGTGTTGAAAATGCTCAACACGATGATCACGGCGATGATGACTCTCATCACGCCCGCCTGTTTGGCGAGGAGGGACACCGCCTTGACATGGAAATCGGCAAGTTCGATCCATTCGGTAAAGACCAGACCCTCGTTCGCAAAGCGCTGGCGCAGGGTCCTCAAGGTGAGATCTGCCTGCTCGGTTTCTGACAGCAACAATGCCCAGGTGTGGGCACCCTCCACTTTCAACAGTTTCTGGGCGGTCGTCAGCGGGACCCTGAGCGCGACGTCGTCGTACGCTTTCGACATCGTCGCAAAAAAACCTCGTACCCGACACTCGACCGCATTGATACTCCCTGTGGCCGTGTTCGCCATGAGGACGACCGTATCCCCGACATCGATACCCAGGTTCGCGGCGAGGCCCAGGCCGAGGATGATTCCGTTCGGGTCATTGGCCGACAGGTTGGCGCCCTTGGGAATCCGCAGCGAACTGCTCAGGACCTGCTCCTTGTCCGGTTCGACGCCCTCGGCAACGAAGGAGATGGTTTCGTCGCCTTTGCTCACCAGGCCGCTGAACGCCAGACGTCTGCCGAGAACGCGCAGTTCGGGGAGTCGTTCGATGGCGTGCTGTACGGGCGAACTCTTCGGCAGGAGGTAACCAAACGGGTCGGCCGTCCCCTCCTCAAAGTACCCCTTTCGGGTCACCTGAATATGACCATACTGGGAAGTAATGGTGGTTTCCCGATGTTTGAACATGATCCAGTCGATGAAACCGTTCGCGACGATCAGGGCAGCCACCCCGAAGGCGATGGCGGCGAGCGCAAAAGCAGAGCGCCGCCGTTGTCGGGCGATGTTTCGGGCAGCCAGGAAAGCGTCGGTCAGCACCTTGGGAATTATACACTTCGATTGACGCCGCTTGATGGCGGCTCATATACTTCCAACTCCATGGCTGGTTTTCCTACCCTCCTGGCCTTTCATCGATGAACGGAAAGTCACGTGGCTGACGACACCGCCAGTCCCATCGTCAGTGCATTCGATCTTCGCAGCGACCTGTCCGGTGCGCTTCACGAGTGGCGGGGGCTTCTGGGTGAGGCCAATGTTCTTACCGACGCCGGGACACGGGACCATTATGCCCGCAGCACCTCGTCGTTCAGCCGGCGCCCTGCCGCCATCCTGAAACCGGGAACGCGGGACGAGGTGGTGGAAGTCGTGAGCATCGCGTCCCGCTGCAGAACCCCGCTGTATCCCATCAGCACCGGTCAGAACTGGGGCTACGGCGACGCGTGTGCAGTCTTCGACGGACAGGTCATCGTCGACCTTGGCCGACTGAACCGGATCGTGCAGGTTGACAGCGAACTGGGTTACGTGGTCATCGAGCCCGGTGTGACCCAGCGGCAGCTTTCCCACCACCTGGCCGAACAAGGCGTGCCGTTCTGGATCGATTGCACGGGCGCGGGACCGAATTCGAGCCTGATCGGCAACATTGTCGAGCGCGGCTTCGGGCACAGTCCCTACGGCAACCGCTTCCAGACGATTTCGGGAATGGAGGTCGTCCTCGGAACGGGAGAGGTGCTGCGTACCGGCTTCGGGCAGTACCCGCAGGCCAAGACCACGCATCTGTACCCGTACGGCATCGGTCCCTACCTCGACGGAATCTTCACCCAGTCGAACTTCGGCATCGTCATCCGGCTCGGACTATGGCTGCAGCCGATCCCGGAGTCTTTCTGCCCGTACATCGTGCTCTTCAAGGAAGACCAGAACCTCCTCGACGCCATTCCCAGGCTGCAGAAACTCAGGCTGGACCGGATCCTTCAGAGCGTGTCGCATATTGGCAATGACCTCCGGGCGTTCGCTGCAGACGCGCCGTTTCCACGCGACCGGCTGCCCGGGCACGCCCGCCTGACGCCGGAAGTGAGGGCGCAGCTGCGGAAAGAAGCGGGCATCGGCGCGTGGTCGATGTCGGGGGCGTTTTACGGAAGTTCACGCCAGGTTGCCCTGCACAAAAAACTGCTCAAGGCGGCCTTGGCCGGGGTTAACGCCAAGGTGGTCTTTCTCCCGGGTTACATCCTGGCGGCGGGGCAGTGGTTCGCACGCCACTTCGGTCATCTCGCACCTTTCCACGGACTGGAAAAGAAGATCCGGCTCGGGGCGGCGCTTGCCGGCATGCACAGCGGCAAACCCACCGGCGCCTTCCTGCGGGGGTGCTATTGGCGCCACCAGGCAGGCGTGCCGGCGGACTTCTCCGACGACACCGATCTTGCGCGGGAGCGGATCGGCATCATGTGGATGGCGCCGATCATCCCCTTCAGACGGGAGGATCTCGCACAGCTCAACCAGGAGATGGACGCACTTTTCGGGCGTTTCGACTTTGACTGCCATGTCACCGTCAACATGATCAACGAGCGTGCGCTGGCGGCGGTTTATACGATCGAATACGATACGGAGGATGAAGCCGAAACCCGACGCGGAATCGAGTGTTATGAGGCCGGTGTGCACCGGCTGTTCGAGCTGGGCTACCCCTTGTATCGTGCTTCGGTGCGAGGGATGCAGTTGCTGGCCTCGCAACGGGAAGCGGGTTCCTGCGACGCCGTCGACCGGTTGAAGCGGGCACTCGATCCGGGTGCCATCATTGCGCCCGGACGCTACGACGGGCTCAAGGCAGGGCGCGACTAGAGCGGTAGGGAGCCGTTAAGTATTTCTGCTTCAACAGACTACACCCCGACCTTACCCAGGCGACCATTGTACGGCCTGGGTTCGCACGAGGGCTTTGAAAAAGACTCCGTAAGGACTGTTTCGGCGTCGCGTTCGCGACGCCGATCATGCATCTGCCTACACGCTACGATCGGCGCATTCTGCGCGCCAGCCCGGCAGCGACGAGCCCAAGCGACAGCAGCGGCAGAGTGCCGCCTTCGGGCACCGCCGCTGCTGTGCCGAAGGAGACATTGTCGATCGTCAACCCCTCGCTGGTCACGATCGAAAAGCGGCCGCCGGGAATGTCCCCGGCGCTAGCCACCACGCCGAAGAAGGCGAAGTCGTCCGGCGTGATGCCAGTGTCGGCATCCCCGGTCTGAGGGAGTACCGGTGAAAACGCGCCAAAGCTGATCGTCGACGGC
Source organism: Candidatus Accumulibacter vicinus (assembly GCA_002425405.1). Classification (GTDB taxonomy): domain Bacteria; phylum Pseudomonadota; class Gammaproteobacteria; order Burkholderiales; family Rhodocyclaceae; genus Accumulibacter; species Accumulibacter vicinus. The sequence continues at coordinate 16,624 of DIME01000009.1, read as the reverse complement.
GTCCCGAAGTCGACATCGGCGTAGTCGAATCCGAACGCCGTCGGCGCTCCGGGCAGGGCGATCGTCGGCAACGAGGTGGGGGATATGCTCAGCGCATTGCCTTGCCCGATGCTGCTGAAGGCAAAGCTGCTGATATCCAACGACGAACCCGTGGGGATCGAGATGCCGCTCGGGAAGACCGTCGCCGAGTTCACCGCGATTCCATCGGCAAACGAATTGAAGTTCTCGGTGGTCAGCGCGCTTGCGGCGGCCGTCCACGCGGCCCGGTTGGTGTACACGACTACTGCGGCCAGGGCTTGGCTACAGAAGAGGGAAGCTGTTGCTGCAACTGACAAATAAGCGATCGTGCGTCTCATGTTGGCCCTTTCAATGAATTTAAGGAGTACCTTGTTGGCTTATGGAATTTTCTATATTCCGTTGACCGATGATGTCCCGGTCACGAGCCGGCAATGTGATGGAGCAAGCGCGACTGTACATACCCTTGCCCACATCAATGAGTCAATAAAACCGCAGGGCAATCATGTCTCCCCCCCGTTCGCTCGCTCGTGCATCGCGAGAGCAAGTAGTGTGCCATATAAAAATAACATCTTTTAAATCAGAAATCGGGCGCAGACCCGTCACTTCGCGATCAGAGGGAGTGTAAATTTTTCCGACAGGATACGTGTGCGACGGAAGATGGAAGTGCTGCATTCGACCCGCGGTGCGTCCCTTCAATCAAGTATGTTAGACTGCTGCGCTCGCGGGCGCGGCAGTTCGGGCTTACAGCAGCCCGGGCCGTCCTGATGTCCGTATCGATTTTCTGTCCAGCGTTTGCGACATGCTGGCAGGAAAGCCAGGCAGGGTCTCTGGCATTTCCATTTCTTGCTGAGGTTATCTATATGCCGGTTGTCACATTGCCTGACGGTTCACAAAGGGAATTCGCAGAGTCTGTCACGGTTGCCGAAGTGGCGCAGAGCATCGGTGCCGGGCTGGCGCGCGCCGCCCTGGCGGGCAAGGTCGATGGTCGCCTGGTCGACACCTCCTTCCGGATCACCACTGACGTGCAGCTTGGCATCATCACCGAGAAGGATCTCGCGGGCCTGGAGATCATCCGCCACTCGACGGCCCATCTGATGGCTCACGCAGTCAAGGAACTCTTTCCGGCGGCGCAGGTGACGATCGGTCCGGTCATCGAAGACGGTTTCTACTACGACTTCGCCTACGAGCGTCCGTTCACGCCCGACGACCTGGCGGCAATCGAAAAGCGCATGGCAGAAATCGCCCGGCGTGATCTGCCGGTGCGGCGCGAGGTCTGGCAGCGCGACGACGCCATCGCTTTCTTCCGGTCGATCGGCGAGCACTACAAGGCGGAACTGATCGATGCCATCCCGTCCGATCAGGAAGTCTCGCTCTATCGCGAGGGTGATTTTGTCGACCTTTGCCGCGGCCCGCACGTCCCTTCCACAGGCAGGTTGAAGGTGTTCAAGCTGATGAAGCTGGCCGGCGCGTACTGGCGCGGTGATCATCGCAACGAGCAACTGCAGCGGATCTACGGGACGGCCTGGGCCAGAAAGGAAGATCAGGAGGCCTACCTGCACATGCTCGAGGAGGCCGAGAAACGCGACCATCGCAAACTCGGTCGGCAACTCGACCTGTTTCATCTTCAGGACGAAGCGCCTGGAATGGTGTTCTGGCATCCAAAGGGGTGGACGATCTGGCAGGAAGTCGAACAGTACATGCGTGGCGTTTATCGGGACAATGGCTATCAGGAAGTGAAGTGCCCGCAAATTCTCGACCGTACCCTGTGGGAAAAATCCGGGCACTGGGAGAACTTCAAGGATCACATGTTCTCCACCGAGTCGGAAAAGCGCGAGTACGCAATCAAGCCGATGAATTGTCCAGGGCACATCCAGATCTTCAATACCGGGCTACGCAGTTATCGCGATCTGCCACTGCGTTATGGTGAATTTGGTTCCTGTCATCGCAACGAGCCCTCGGGTGCGCTGCACGGCATCATGCGCGTGCGCGGCTTTACCCAGGATGATGGTCATATTTTCTGCACCGAAGATCAAATTCAGGACGAAGTCACCGTTTTCAATGATCTGGTGCGCAAAGTGTATGCCGATTTCGGTTTTCACGAGGTGACGGTGAAGCTGGCATTGCGCCCGGAAAAGCGCGTCGGATCGGACGCGGTATGGGACAAGGCCGAACTGGCGTTGCGCGCTGCATTACAGGCATCCGGTCTGGCGTGGGAGGAGTTGCCGGGTGAGGGGGCTTTTTACGGTCCGAAAATCGAATTTCACATCAAAGATGCCATTGGGCGATCCTGGCAGTGCGGCACGATGCAGGTCGACTTCTCGATGCCGCAGCGACTGGACGCCGAATTCGTCGGTGACGACAACTCGCGCCACACGCCGGTGATGCTGCATCGCGCTATTCTGGGTTCGATGGAGCGTTTTATCGGGATGCTCATCGAGAACTGCACGGGCGCCCTGCCTTTGTGGCTCTCGCCGGTGCAGATCGTGGTTCTGAATATCTCGGAAAAGCAGGCCGATTACGCTGCGCATGTTGCAAAAACACTACGCCAGGCTGGTCTGCGCGTCGAGTGTGATTTGCGCAACGAAAAAATTACCTATAAAATACGAGAACATAGCTTGAACAAGTTGCCCTATCAAATCGTCGTCGGCGATAAGGAAGTGGCAGCCAATCTGGTGGCCGTGCGGACACGCGGCGGTCAGGATCTCGGGCAGATGTCCATCGAGGCTCTGGCCAGGCAACTTCTTCACGAAGTTGCGGCGCGAAGTGGCACGGCTTAACTTTTGTCGAAACAAGGAGTGGACCCATCGCACTGCAAAAGGCGCAACGCGTTAACGAAGAGATCAACGCACCGGAAGTCCGTCTCGTCGGAGTAGGTGGCGAGCAGTTGGGAGTCATGAGCGTCAGGGCGGCATTGGCGCTTGCCGAGGAAGCGGGAGTGGACCTGGTCGAAATTGCCCCGATGGCTCAGCCGCCGGTATGTCGCATCGTCGATTTCGGCAAGTTCAAGTACCAGGAACAAAAGCGTCAGCATGAGCAGAAACTCAAGCAGAAGCAGGTACAGGTGAAAGAAGTCAAGTTTCGTCCCGGTACCGACGAGAATGACTACCAGATCAAGCTGCGCAACATGATTCGCTTCCTTGATGAAGAAGACAAGGTCAAGGTGACCTTGCGCTTCCGCGGTCGGGAAATGGCGCACCAGGATATTGGCATGCGGCAGATCGAGCGGATCAAGACCGATCTGCAGGAGCTTGCGCTGGTTGAGCAGATGCCGAAGATGGAGGGCCGCCAGATGGTCATGGTGCTCACTCCGAGCAAGAGAAAGTAGCCACCGATTCAACAAGTGCTGCCGGGTTGAAAGTGCTCCCGCCGGGGGACACCCGCCAGCATGTCTATAAACAGGAGCATTCAATGCCCAAGATGAAGACCAAGAGTGGGGCGAAAAAGCGCTTCACGATCAGCGCCAGCGGCCGCATCAAGCGTTCGCATGCGTACAAGCGACACATCCTGACCAAGAAGGACACCAAGACCAAGCGCCAGTTACGCGGCGTGACCGAGGTGCACCACTCTGACAAGGCCATGGTTCGTGCCATGCTGCCTTACGCTTGAGGAGATAGAGGATGCCTCGCGTCAAACGTGGTGTAACGGCGCACGCGCGCCACAAGAAAATTCTGGATCTGGCCAAGGGTTACCGCGGTCGCCGCAAGAACGTCTATCGTGTCGCCAAACAGGCGGTCATGAAGGCCGGGCAATATGCTTACCGCGACCGCCGGCAAAGGAAGCGTCAGTTTCGCAGCCTCTGGATTGCCCGTATCAACGCGGCGGCCCGGGAACTCGGCATGAAGTACAGCACCTTCATGAATGGTCTGAAGAAGGCGCAGATCGAGGTCGACCGCAAGGTGCTGGCCGATCTGGCGGTTTTCGATAAGCCGGCTTTTGCTGCTTTGGCCGTGCAGGCCAAAGCCCAGCTCGGACAGTAAGCCATACGAGCGTCAAGAAAGGAGGCGCGAGCCTCCTTTTTTTCGGTGAACCATGCACAACCTCGATCAAATAGTCCATGCAGCGTCGGCGGCCTTTGCGGCAACCGATGACCCGGATGTGCTTGAGCAAGTCAAGGCCAGTTACCTCGGCAAGAGCGGCGAGATCACTGGATTGCTCAAGGAATTGGCCAAACTTCCGCCGGACCAGCGCAAGACTGCCGGTGCGGCCATCAATCACGCCAAGGATGCGGTCGAAGCAGCGCTCGCTGCGCGCCGCGAAGCGCTTCGGCAGAGGGCACTGCAGGCGCGCCTGGCCGAGGAAGCCCTGGACGTGACGTTACCGGGTCGCGGACAGGCCCGCGGCGGTTTGCATCCGGTGACACGTACGCTAGAACGTATTGAAGCTCTTTTTGCTTCGATCGGTTTCGAAGTCGCCGACGGTCCGGAGATCGAGGCCGACTTCCAGAATTTCACGGCACTGAATACCCCAGTGGATCATCCGGCCCGTTCGATGCACGATACCTTCTATCTGCAGGACGAGGCGGGCGGGATGGCCGAGGGCGTTCTGCTGCGCACGCATACCAGCCCGATCCAGGTTCGCCATATGCAGGCGCATGTTGCCAGGCATGCCGATCGGGAAACCATGCCGGAGATTCGAGTCATTGCGCCAGGACGCGTGTACCGGGTGGATTCCGATGCCACCCATTCGCCGATGTTTCATCAGGTCGAAGGGTTGTGGATCGGCGAGAACGTCAGCTTTGCTGACTTGAAGGGCGTCATCAGCGATTTCCTGCGCCGTTTTTTCGAGAACGACGATCTGCAGGTGCGTTTTCGCCCTTCGTTCTTTCCCTTTACCGAGCCCTCGGCCGAGATCGACATGGCCTTCATGAGCGGCACCTTGAAGGGGCGCTGGCTGGAAATTGCCGGTTGCGGCATGGTTCATCCGAATGTCTTGCGGCACGTCAACATCGACCCCGAAAAATACCTTGGTTTTGCCTTCGGCATGGGTCCCGATCGGCTGACGATGCTGCGCTATGGGGTCAATGACCTGCGCCTGTTTTTCGATGGCGACCTGCGCTTTCTGCGACAGTTCGTATGACCTCCCTTCTGACATTGAGCAGTCATGAAATTCTCTGAATCCTGGCTTCGCAGCTTCGTCGATCCCGCCTGCACGGGGCATGAATTTTCGCATCTGCTGACCATGGCCGGTCTCGAAGTGGAGGAAGAAGAGACGGTCGCACCGATCTTCGACCGGGTCGTCGTGGGCCATCTGCTCGCCGTCGACAAGCATCCCGACGCCGACCGCCTCAAGGTTTGCCGGGTCGATGTCGGTACCGGCGAGGTGCTGCAGATCGTCTGCGGAGCACCCAACGCGGCTGCCGGCATCAAGGTGCCGTGCGCACTGCCCGGTGCCGAATTGCCGGATGGATTGAGGATCAAGGTCGCCAAGGTGCGCGGCGTCGAGTCGTCTGGCATGCTCTGCTCGGCCAGGGAACTGGGCATCGCGGAGGACGCCTCTGGCTTGCTGGTGCTGGGCGACGATGCGCCGGTAGGCGAGGATGTCCGCCGCCATCTTGATCTCGATGATCGTCTGCTGACCCTCAAGCTGACGCCGAACCGGGCAGACTGCCTGTCGCTCGAAGGGCTCGCTCGCGAGGTCGCAGCGCTGACCGGTACGCCGGCCCGCTTTATCGAAGTCACGGCAGTTGAGGCCACCATCGCGAGCACGCGCGCGATCGTACTGGACGCCCCGGAGGCTTGCCCGCGCTACTGCGGTCGGGTGATCGCCGGAGTCGACGGCAGGGCCGCGACACCCGCCTGGATGCGCCGTCGTCTTGAGCGAAGCGGTATTCGCCCGATTTCTGCCTTGGTCGATATCACCAACTACGTCATGCTCGAAGTGGGACAGCCGCTGCATGCTTTTGACAATACCCGTCTGAGTGGCGCCATTCACGCCAGAATGGCGCGCCCGGCAGAATCGATCCTGCTGCTCAACGGGCAGACGCTGCAGATGCAGGCCGATGTCGTATTGATTGCCGATGATCAGCGCCCGTTGGCGATGGGAGGCATCATGGGTGGCGAGGAAAGTGGCATTACGCTGGCGACCACCGAGGTATTCCTCGAAGCCGCCTTCTTTGCGCCCACCGCGATCGCCGGCCGTGCCCGTCGCTATGGCTTCGTTTCGGACGCCGCACATCGTTTCGAACGTGGCGTCGATTTCGGCGGTACTCGGCGTGCGTTGGAGCGCGCCACGCGGCTGATCCTCGATATTTGCGGTGGACAGGCCGGTCCGGTCAGCGAAGCACTGGCCATCTTGCCCGCGCGCCAGCCGGTTCGCCTGCGACCGGCACGGGTTGCCAAGGTGCTTGGCGTGCCGTTTACAGACGAGCGGATCGCCGAACTGTTTGCCCGTCTCGACCTGTCGTTGACCCGGGACGGTGACGATTTCATCGTCACGCCGCCGACCCATCGCTTCGACATCGAGATCGAGGAAGACCTGATCGAGGAGATCGCCCGCCTGCATGGCTACGAGAACATTCCGTCGCCAGCGCCGCGGGGTTTGCTGTCGATGTTGCCGCAGACCGAGCAGGCGAGACCCTTGGCACGCATTCGGCAGAGGCTGGCTGACAGTGGCTATCAGGAAGTCGTCAACTTCGCCTTCGTCGAAGAAGCCTGGGAAGCCGATTTTGCCGGCAACGATCGGCTGATTCGCCTGGCCAATCCGATCGCCAACCAGTTGAGCGTGATGCGCTCGTCTTTGCTCGGCGGGCTGGTGGCCAATCTGGCAAGCAACCTGAAACGCCGGCAGAGCCGTGTTCGCCTGTTCGAGACCGGACGCTGCTTCTTCCGCGATCCGCAAGGTCGCCCGGTCGCCGGTTTTCATCAACCCTGGAAGCTGGCCGCGCTGGCTTATGGTACGGCCTTTCCGGAGCAGTGGGGCTGTGTGGCGCGCAATGTCGATTTTTTTGACATCAAAGCCGACCTGGAACGGCTGTTCACCCCGATCGGCACCAGCTTCGAGAAAGCGCTGCACCCTGCGCTGCATCCTGGCCGGAGCGCGCGGGTGACGGTCGCTGGTCAGGCGGTTGGTTTTGTTGGCGAATTGCATCCGCAATGGCAACAAAAATATGAATTGCCGCTACCACCGGTATTTTTTGAAGTCGACCTCGATGCCGTGATGATGGACAGTGTTCCGCAATATGCCGAGGTTTCCCGCCAACCACCAGTCATACGGGATATGGCGGTGGTCGTTGATCAGGCACTGGAACTTCAGCAACTGATCGCTGGTTTGACTGCCAATCGCCCGGCAATCGTGCGGGATATTCGTCTCTTCGATGTTTATGCCGGGCATGGAATCGAAGTTGGCAAGAAAAGCCTTGCCTTCCGCATAATGATGCAAGATACTCAAAAAACGTTGCTCGAAGCTGAAGTTGAGGCCGCCATGCAGCAGCTGATGGCCTATCTTCGAGCAGCATTTGCAGCACAACTGCGCTTCTGAAAAGGGAGAGGGATGACGCTTACCAAGGCAGAACTCGCCGATCTATTATTTGATAAGGTGGGCCTCAACAAGCGTGAGGCCAAGGACATGGTCGAGGCTTTTTTCGAAGAAATCCGGAATGCTTTGGAGCGTGGTGATGGCGTAAAGCTTTCGGGATTCGGAAACTTTCAGTTGCGCGACAAGCCCCAGCGACCAGGCCGCAATCCCAAGACCGGTGAAGAAATCCCGATCACCGCGCGCAGGGTGGTTACTTTTCATGCCAGCCAGAAACTGAAGGCCGAGGTGGAGCACGCTTATGATGGAAGTCAGTCATAAAGAACCGGGGCAAGAGCCTTTGCCGGCCATTCCAGCCAAGCGATATTTCACGATCGGCGAGGTCAGCGAGCTGTGCGGCGTCAAACCGCACGTTCTGCGTTATTGGGAGCAGGAGTTCTCGCAGCTCAGTCCGGTAAAGCGCCGAGGCAATCGCCGTTATTATCAGCACCATGAAGTTCTGTTGGTACGTCGGATCCGGGAGCTTCTTTACAGCCAGGGCTTTACAATCAGCGGCGCGCGCAACCGTCTCGACGATGCCGGGACCGGGTCCGATGCCAGTTCATCTCTTCCGGCACCTGACGTGCTGCGTGCGGAGTTGTTGGACATTGCAGAATTGCTGCGCACATGCGAGTAGCGACGCATTTTCGGTTATAATCCGAAACCTGTCGGGGCGTGGCGCAGCCTGGTAGCGCACTTGCATGGGGTGCAAGGGGTCCCGAGTTCGAATCCCGGCGCCCCGACCAATCGAATCAATCACTTGGGCCGTTCTTCGGAGCGGCCTTTTTATTTGCTTCGGCACTTATCAGCTGCTCGGCGAATGGGCGAAAATGTCGACGGAAGCGCTCTTCGAAGGTGCCAGCCCGATACCGATCTTCCGCGTGCATTCTGGTGTTCCAGGAGATACCTGTTCTGCTGCTCATGACCTTTGTCATCGACGATGATGGCGGGTGTTGTTCCGGGGACGCACAAATCCGTTGTACAGGCCCGGCTTTCTTGTCATCATTTGCTTCGCATCCAAGCAGAGACCTGCAATGGCTTCTTGCGGCGCAATGACAAGGCGAAGCGCGACCCGGTGCATGGTTAACAATCGATCATCCTGAGGAGGAGTTTAAAATGAAAAAAATGCTGTTGTTATCGGCACTTCTGGCCCTCTCGGCGGCTGGTGTCTCGGCAAAGGACTGGACGGAAATTCGCATGGCGTCCGAAGGCGCTTACCCCCCGTTCAATGAAATAGGTGCCAATGGCGCGTTGAAGGGTTTCGATATCGATATCGGCAACGCGCTGTGCGCCGAGATGAAGGCGAAATGCACCTGGGTGAAACAGGAATGGGACGGCATGATCCCGGCCCTGATGGCCCGCAAGTTCGACGCCATCGTCGCTTCGATGTCGATTACCGAAGAACGCAAAGCCAAGGTGGATTTCACCAACAAGTACTACGCTTCGCCGGTCGTCCTGATTGCCAAGAATGGATTGCCCTTGAGACCGGAACTGGCCAGCTTGAAAGGCAAGAAGGTCGCTGTTCAGCGCGGCACGGTTTCCGACAACTTCGCCACCAAATACTGGGACGGCAAGGGTGTGGAAGTCGTTCGCTACGGCAAGCAGGATGAAGCCTATCTGGATCTCAAGTCAGGCCGTGTCGATGCCATCTTTGCCGATTACTGGGAAGCCTACGGCGGCTTCCTGACAAAGCCTGAAGGAGCGGGTTACAGCGTTCTCGGCGAGCAGCTTTATGGCAAGAATGCCGAGGAGCGCGCCGTGATCGGTGAGGGAATCGGCATTGCCGTGCGCAAGAAGGATCAGGACCTCAAGGCGCAACTCAACAAGGCGCTTGCCGCCGTGCGTGCCAATGGCAAGTATGAAGAGATCCGCAAGAAATACTTCACGATGGATATCTACGGCAACTGAGGTTCCGCTGCGTAACGCCGGCTGCCGGCGCGGCCGGCGTTCCTGTTTCTTCCCCGGTTGGAGCAAGTCAGCCATGGACGCCCTGATCGAATACTCCCCCAGCCTGCTGGCCGGCGCCTGGATCACTCTCCAGGTTGCCCTCCTTTCGCTGCTTCTTGCCGTCAGCACGGGCCTGCTTGGGGCTGCCTGCAAGTTGTCACGCATCGCACCACTACGCTGGTGGACCGCGTTGTATACCACCGTCTTTCGTGGCGTCCCCGACCTGGTGATGATGCTCTTGTTTTTTTACGGTGGCCAGGTGATCCTCAATGTCATCAGCGACCATCTGGAAAGGGAGATGGTCGAACTCGACGCCTTTGCCGCTGGCGTTCTGACGATTGGATTCATTTTCGGCGCCTACTTCACCGAAACCTTTCGTGGCGCCTTTCAAGCGGTGCCGGCCGGCCAGATGGAAGCCGGCCGGGCCTACGGCATGAGCGACTGGCAGGTTTTCTGGCACATCCTCTTTCCGCAGATGCTGCGTTACGCACTACCGGGGATTGGCAACAACTGGCTGGTTTTGCTGAAAAGCACCGCCATCGTGTCGATGATCGGTCTGGCCGACATGACCTGGCTGGCCGATCAGGCCGGACGGTCGACCCACCAGCCTTTCACTTTCTATCTGGCCGTTTGCGTACTCTATCTGGCGATGACCGCTGTCTCGAACCACGTTCTGCAACACCTGCAGCGCCGCTACAACGTTGGTGTCCGCGAAGCCAACGTCTGAGGAGACGATCATGGAATGGTTTGACCCGAGCGTCATCAGCGGCAGCCTGCCCGAGTTCTGGCGTGGCCTGTGGATGACCGTGCAACTGACCGTCTTCTCGTTGGCGGTCGGCTTCGCTCTTGCCATTCCGCTGTCGGTTGCCCGAGTGTCCAGAAACCCCTGGGTCAGTCGGCCGATCAGCGCCTATACCTATTTTTTTCGCGGCACCCCGATGCTGGTGCAGCTATTGCTGATTTACTACGGAGTTGGCCAGAGCGAATGGATGCAGCAGCAGTGGGAGTCCGGCAATTCATTCTGGTTACTGTTCCGCGATGCCTATTTCTGCACAATGCTGGCTTTCAGCCTGAACACCTGCGCGTATCAACTCGAAATGTTTGCCGGCGCAATCCGCAACGTTCCACATGGCGAGGTCGAGGCCGCCGAGGCGATGGGCATGACGCGTTACACCGTGCTGCGCAGAATCGTGCTGCCATCGGCCCTGCGCCGGGCGATTCCGCCGTTGAGCAACGAAGTGATTCTGATGCTGCAAGGCTCGGCGATTGCCAGCGCGGTGACACTGGTCGATCTGACTGGTGCGGCACGCAATGTCTACTCGCGTCATTACGCACCTTTCGAAGCCTTCATCTTTGCCGGACTGCTCTACCTGGCCGTAACCTTTGTTCTGGTCGGTTTGTTCCGCTTCGCCGAAAGCCATTGGCTCGCCCACCTGCAACCACGCAGCGCCAGCGCCCAGAAAGACTGATTCGAAAGGCTGCCATGACCGTCAAGGCCAACAACGAACTCCTCCGCGTCGATGACCTGCACAAGCAATACGGCGACAACGAAGTCCTCAAAGGCGTTTCGCTGACCGCCCACTCGGGCGACGTCATCAGCATCATCGGCTCGTCCGGCTCGGGCAAGAGTACCTGGTTGCGCTGCATCAACTTTCTTGAGCAACCGACTTCCGGAAAAATCATCGTTGCTGGCGAAGAGATCAAAATGCTTGCCGGCAGCAAGGATGCACTCAAGGTTGCCGACCCGAGGCAATTGCAGAAGATCCGCACGCGTCTGTCGATGGTCTTCCAGCACTTCAATCTCTGGGGCCACATGACGGTGCTGCAGAACGTCATCGAAGCGCCAATCCACGTGCTGGGCCTGTCGAAGAAGGACGCCATGGAACGTGCCGAGCGCTATCTCGAGCGCGTCGGTGTCTGGAAGTTCCGCGACACTTACCCGGCGCACCTGTCGGGCGGCCAACAACAACGCGTCGCGATTGCGCGTGCGCTGGCGATGGAACCGGAAGCACTGTTGTTCGACGAGCCAACCTCGGCCCTTGATCCGGAACTGGTTGGCGAGGTCCTCAAGGTGATGCGCTCGATTGCCGAAGAGGGCCGCACCATGCTGGTCGTCACCCACGAAATGGGCTTTGCACGCGAAGTTTCCAACCACGTCATTTTTGTCCATCAGGGGCGTGTTGAAGAAAGAGGCCACCCCAGGGAAGTGCTGACCAGGCCGAACAGCGAACGTCTGCAGCAGTTCCTGTCGGGCAATCTCAAGTAGGCGAATGCCGCGAATGCCGCCGAAGAAAGCTCGTCAGGGCGGTGATCGGCGGATCAGCTTGCTCGTCGACCATTGCCGCGAACAAGGTCCGCTGCCGGCCACCATGGCGTTGGCGACAACCGTTCGAGAATGGCCATGACTGCGCTGCCGGTGAGCATCATCGGCGTTCCAACCGACGTCGGTGCTGGAACGCGCGGGGCCAGCATGGGGCCGGAGGCGCTGCGTATCGCGGGGATCGTCAAGGCGATTGGCCAGTTTGGTCTGGTGGTCAAGGACTGCGGAAACCTGCGTGGGCCGACCAATCCCGACCTGCCCGCGGTCAATGGTTTCCGCCACATGCCCGAAGTCGTGGCGTGGAACCGTAGCCTGCACGATGCGGTGTATGTCGAACTGAGAGGCGGCAGCCTGCCGATCATTCTCGGCGGCGATCACTGCCTTGCCATCGGTTCGATCAGTGCCGTGGCGCGTCGTTGCCGCGAGACTGGAAAGAAGCTGCGCGTGTTGTGGTTCGATGCACACGCCGATTTCAATACCGCCACGATGACGCCGAGTGGCAACATTCATGGCATGCCGGTGGCTTGCCTGTGCGGGTATGGTCCGTCCCGATTGACCGAAATTGGCGGCCATGTACCGGCCATTTTGCCGCAGGAAATTCGCCAGATCGGCATTCGCAGTGTCGATGCAGGGGAAAAGTGCTTCCTGGCCGAAATCGGCATTGAAGTGTTCGACATGCGCTATGTCGACGAGGTCGGCATGCGCAGAACCATGGAGCAGGCATTGGCCGGCATCTGTTCGGAAACACACCTGCACGTCAGTCTCGATGTCGATTTCCTCGACCCCGAAATCGCGCCGGGAGTGGGGACCACGGTGCGTGGTGGTCCGACCTATCGCGAGGCGCAACTATGCATGGAAATGGTCGCGGATACCGGACGGCTGTGCTCGCTCGACATCGTCGAACTCAACCCGGCGCTCGACCGGCGGAACATGACAGCAGAGCTGGCGGTGGACCTCGTGGAGAGCCTGTTCGGCAAGAGTACCTTGATGCGCATGCATCAGTAGGGAGTGCGCGCAAACCAGCGGGGGTTACCCGGCGAGGCTGCGTATTTCGCGGAACGCGACCGGTCGTTTCGCGTGATCGTGACCGATGGAGAGGGGCTGCATCGATAGGGTTGAATGTGACCTCAACCGGTCACGCCTTTGATGAAAAGGCGGTCACGGCAGCGTGAAATGGATGAACCCATTTTCCTCAGTTGAACGATCAAGATCCGTTGCAAACTGAGTGTCAGATGGCCACGAGGTATTCGTTCGATGCCGAAGCGGTTGACGCGCTCGCCGCGACGGTGGCGTCCTACTTCGGGCATGTCGTTCTGCGAGTTCTACCCTGTCCGCAAGACCGATGCTCCGGCTGTCGGACTTGAGGCCGACCCGGCGCGGTGCCCGCATCCCGCATGGGATTTCCGGTCGGGCAATGGCGAGGTCGCCTGCAGCAGATATTGCGGCAGGGTCGCTCGGTGGTATTGGTGGTCGAATCGGGGGAAGGTCTGCAAAGATTGCGGGCGCGGGTCCCGGTGGCCTGGTGGGCAATTCACAGCGGACAGAAAGGGCCGTGTTCGGATGCCCTCCGCTAGGGGGCTCGTCCAGTTCGTCGGGTGGGTGCAGTGCTTCGGCGTTGCTCACGACAGTCGTCAACCAAGATTCGAACCCGGTTGCTGGGGGGCTGCCCAGACGTTGACCACATACCCGGACTGGGGTATACGATACAAGGGGGTGTGCGCCGGCTGATGAGTGTGCATCGGACCAGCGACCAGGCCGGTATCGGAGGGCCTTCCGTCAGGCCGGGAGCGATTGAGAAACCTAGAGGAGCGGTGATGGAACGTGAAGCGATGGAATACGATGTGGTGATTGTCGGCGCGGGTCCGGCGGGTTTGAGCGCAGCGATTCGCCTCAAACAGCTGAATCCAGACCTGGCGGTGATGGTGCTGGAGAAGGGGTCGGAGGTCGGTGCCCACATCCTTTCGGGCGCCCTCTTCGAGAGCCGGCCGCTCGATGAACTGCTGCCCGACTGGCAGGCCAGAGGAGCCCCGCTGAAGACCCCGGTCAGCGAGGATCAGGTCTATCTCTATCGCAGCGAGACCTCGGCGGTGAAGCTGCCCAATTTTGCCGTCCCGGCACCGATGCACAACAACGGCAACTGGATCATCAGTCTGGGCAGTCTCTGTCGCTGGCTCGCCGGGCAGGCCGAGGCGCTGGGGGTCGAGATTTTCCCGGGTTTTGCCGCGGCCGAGATTCTCTACCACGACGACGGTTCGGTCAAAGGCGTGGCTACTGGCGACATGGGCCGTGACAAGCACGGCGCAGAGAAGGACAGCTTCCAGCCTGGCCTGGAGTTGCACGCCAAATACACGCTGTTTGCCGAGGGCGCGCGCGGTCAGCTCGGCAAGGAGCTGCTCGCCCGCTACGATCTTGCCGCCAACGCGACCGCCCAGCACTATGGTCTGGGGATCAAGGAGCTCTGGCAGGTCGATCCCGCGAAACACCAGCCCGGGCTGGTGGTCCATGGCGCCGGCTGGCCGCTCAGCGAGCACGGCGCAACCGGGGGTTCATTCCTCTACCACATGGAAGATCATCAGGTCGTGGTGGGCCTGATCGTTGATCTCAATTACGCCAACCCCTATCTCTCGCCCTTCGAGGAATTTCAACGCTTCAAGTCGCAGGCCAAGATCAGACCGTATCTCGAAGGGGGAAAGCGCCTTTGCTATGGAGCGCGGGCAATTACCAAGGGCGGGCTGAACAGCCTGCCGAAACAGACCTTCCCTGGCGGGTTGCTGCTCGGCTGTGACGCCGGTACGCTGAATTTCGCCAAGATCAAGGGGGTGCACACCGCCATGAAGTCGGGAATGCTGGCCGCCGAAACGGTCCATGCGGCGCTGCAGGCCGGAGACCCGGGGCGCAGCGACCTCGTGGCTTACGCACAGGCTTTCAAGGACAGCTGGCTGTATGCCGAACTCTATCGGGCACGCAATTTCGGGCCGGCCCTGCACAAGTTCGGCACCTTCATGGGCGGCGCATTCAACTGGATTCAGCAGAATCTTTTCGGCGGTCGCATGTTCTTTACGCTCAAGGACAAGACCAGCGACCATGAGCAACTCGCCCCGGCTGCCCGCTATCAGCCCATCCCGTACGCCAAGCCTGACGGCCAGCTGACTTTCGACCGGCTGTCATCGGTCTTCGTCTCCAATACGGCACACGAGGAAGAACAGCCCGTGCATCTGCAGTTGCTCGACAGTGCCAAGGCCATCGCGATCAATTACAAGGAATATGCTTCCCCGGAGCAGCGTTACTGCCCGGCGGGCGTCTATGAGATCGTCGAGGAGGCCGGGGGCGCGCGCCTGCAGATCAATGCATCCAATTGCCTGCACTGCAAGACCTGTGACATCAAGGACCCGACGCAGAACATCCGTTGGGTGGCGCCAGAAGGTGGCGGCGGTCCCAACTATCCCAATATGTGAGGATGCAGCCCGTTCGAATCAGCCGTGACCGTGGGCGTCGTCGAGCGGCTCACGATGCCGGCCGGCCTGTGCGGCCAGCGCCCAGGCGACATGCTCGCGCAGCAGCGGCGAGGGGTCGTTCTGACGCGTTGCCAGGGCCGCGACGATCGCCGGCGAGCTGGGGGCGTTGCCGAGCGCGACGGCGATATTGCGCAGCCAGCGCTGGTGTCCGATCCTGCGAATCGCGCTGCCCGCCAGGCGCCTGTTGAATTCGTCTTCGCTCCAGGCGAAGAGGGCGGTCAGTGGCGTCGCATCGAGACCATTGCGAACGGCAAAATCGGCATCGCCAATCCGGGCGAAGCGGTTCCACGGGCAACATAACTGGCAGTCGTCGCAGCCGTAGATGCGGTTGCCGATCAAGGGACGCAGCGCTACCGGGATGGCTCCCGGCAATTCGATCGTCAGGTAGGAAATGCACAAGCGGGCGTCGACTTCGTAGGGTGCGACGATCGCCGCGGTGGGGCAGGCATCGAGGCAACGCTGGCAGTCACCGCAGTGATCATGGATCGCCTGGTCGGGTGGCAGCGGCAGGGTGGTGTAGATCTCGCCGAGAAAATGCCACGATCCCTCGCGCGTCAACGACAGCGTATGCTTGCCGCGCCAGGCAACGCCCGCCCGCACCGCGAACTCGGTCTCCAGGACCGGTGCCGAATCGGAAAACGCACGGCAGGCGAAAGGCGCGGCCAGTCCCAGCGATGCGGCTTCGTGACGGAGGCGGTCGATGAGCTTCTGCAGGCGGCCGCGAACCGTCTTGTGGTAGTCGCGCCCCAGCGCATAGCGCGAGACGTAGGCTCGTTCGCCGTCGGCGAGCTGTGCCGGCGCATCGGCAGCCACAGGCCAGTAGGGCAGGCGGACCGAGATGACCGATAGCACCTCCGGCAACAAGCGCTCTGGCGCGGCGCGCAAGGCGGCGTGTTTGGCCATATAATCCATCTCGCCGTGCCGGCCGAGGGTCAGCCAGCGCATCAGCCACGGCGTGGCTTCGGCAACCTCGGCACGCGCGATGCCGATCGAGGCAAAGCCGAGTTCCTGTCCCCATTGCCTGATCCGTCTGACGACGTGGGCATAATCGGTCTGGCCGTCTGCCAGACTCGCGTCTGTTTGGGAGTTCCCTGCGTGCATGATCCGGATGATAAGCCGTCTTCGCTGACCCTGCACCTACCGGATGAGGTGGCGACCGCCGCCTTTGGCCGCCAACTGGCGCCGCTGCTCCATCCTGGCATGGTGGTCTGGCTCGAGGGCGACCTGGGCGCCGGCAAGACAACGCTGGTGCGCGCACTGTTGCGTGCACGCCATTATACAGGGCCGGTCAGGAGTCCGACCTATACATTGGTTG
>DIME01000156.1:47052-51981 GCA_002425405.1 Candidatus Accumulibacter vicinus | reverse complement strand
ATCTATCCTTATTCGTTAGGCCGCGACGGAAAGGATGAGACATGAACGAACAATGCCAATGCCGGCAATGCCTGCGAGACAGGAACGAAGGCGCCGAGATTGCGCCTGGGCTTTTCATTCCAGCCGAAGCGCAGCGGATGGTGTTATGCCAGACCTGCGGCAACAAGCGATGCCCGCACGCTACCGACCACAGGAACGCCTGCACAGGCAGCAACGAGCCGGGGCAACCCGGTAGCGCATACGCGGAGTGCAAGCCGCATAACGCCATCGTCACGGGCGGGCCGCTTGCGGCACGTCCCGTGGACGGAGATGTACGAATACTAGGTGAGGGCCTGCCAGCAGCACGATCGCCCATCACAGGCAACTGCGGGACACTGCCAGCCGAGCGTCGGCAGAGCGCGAGGCGAAACCCGCCGCGAGGAAAAAAGATGACCGACACGCCACGCACGGGCGCTGCTCTCGGCGCCACACTCGACGCCGGGTTCGATTTGGGGCCGGAGCACAGACCGCTGGTGGAACTGTGCCGCGAATTGGAGCGCGAAAACGACAGGCTGCGGAGAATCGCGGCACACGTGCCTGCGATGGTCTACATCGCCGCGAAGGAAGGGGCTGGATACGGCGAGCAAGTGCGCGCAATGACGCCGAACGCAGAAGTCGCTTTAAACAATGAGGTATCGAGATGAAGCGCGACGCCTTCACATTTTTCCAGGACGACGTACGCGAGATCCGCCACTTTCATCTATTCTGCGGTCTCGGCGGCGGCGCCAAAGGGTTCAACAAGGCCACGCCGCGCGTGGCCAACATGGTCGGCCAGTTCCGCTGTATCGGAGGCGTCGACGTCGACGCGGCGGCCATCCGCGACTTCCAGCGCCTGACCGGCGTGCCCGGCACCGTCCTCGACCTGTTCGACCGTGATCAGTACGCCGCTTTCCACGGTGCGCCGCCACCGGCAGACTGGCGCGAGGCCACGCCGCAGGACATCCAGCGCGCCGCCGGAAACGAGCAGCCCCACATTGTTTTCCTGTCTGCGCCCTGCAAGGGCTTCTCCGGATTGCTGGCCGAAGGCAAGAGCAAGACAGCAAGGTATCAGGCTCTCAACGGGCTAACGCTGCGAGGCGTCTGGCTGATGCTCGAGGCCTTCTCGGACGATCCTCCAGATCTGATCGTTTTCGAGAACGTTCCGCGTATCGCCAGCCGAGGCAGGCATCTGCTCGACCAGATCGGCGACCTGCTGCACAGCTACGGTTACGCCGTGGCCGAGACAACGCACGACTGCGGCGAGATTGGGAGTTTGGCGCAGAGCCGCAAACGCTTCCTGATGGTGGCCCGCCACGTCGAGAAGGTGCCACCGTTCCTGTACGAGCCGGAGAAGCATCGGCTGCAGGCGGTCGGGACCGTCCTCGATCGCATGCCGCTTCCTGGCGATCCGGCTGGCGGCCCGATGCATCGCGTTCCGCGCCTGCAGTGGAAGACATGGATACGACTGGCGTTCGTCGAGGCCGGCAGCGACTGGCGCAGCCTGAACAACCTCGCGGTCGAAAACGGCCATCTCCGCGACTAGCCATGTGCACTGCGAGGTCAGAGTCATGAACAGGACCCGTTCCGTGTCGGTAAAGCAGATTTTCGTCGAGCTTTCAACCGTAGCGGAGCTGCTCACCCTGTCTGAATCGACCGTACAGGCCATGGTTCGACTTGGGCCAGAACATTTCCCACAACCGCGACTACTATCAGGGCGGCGCGTCGGGTGGCTTTTGCGGGAAATAGAGGAATGGGCAGAATCACGACCGGCTTCGGACTTGCCGCCGCCGCCAAACACGGGAGCAAAGAAGCCGCGTCCCGCTACCCGGAAGTTGCAAGATGCTCCAGGTGATCAGAAAGCCGCCTGAGTCATTCCACTCGCTCAGCGTCGTAGGCGTGCTTGTTGTAGACCCCCAACACTCCGGGAAGCATGTGCCCAAGGATCGATTCACCAACTGCGTCAGGACACCCCATCGAGGCCAGCAAGGTGCGGGCTGTTCGTCTCAGATCGTGTGGGGCCCAGTGAGATACAGGGAGGCGTGCCCGTTCAGCTTCGGGTCTGGTGGTGCTGTATGGCTGATGAAAGTAGACCGTCGACTGAATCGTCTTCTGCTCGACTGCTCGGACCTTGCCATCGAGGGTTCGCGCCGGGAACAAAGGCCCGTCGCCGTATCGATCCTTCCTGCGCATCACCACTTCCAAGGCCCGGCCAAACAGAGGCACGCGCAGATCGGTAGCGTTCTCGTGGCGGGCGCTCTTCGTCTTCCCGCCTGCACCGGTGCTGTCTCGGCATAGCCCTTGATCAGATCGAACGCCTCGGCACGCGAGATGTCCTTGGCGGCCAAGCCAGCCGTATCGCCGAGCATCTTGTCGAACATGCGCCTGACTTCGGTAGCACCCTTCTTCGCCCGAAACGGCAAGACATGGCCTTGCCAGTAGTCATCACAGACCTGCGCCACCGTGTAGCACGGAGTGGACGCGGCGACCGCCTCAGCAATTGCGCGGCGAGATCGTTCCCTCTCTGCTTTCGCCTCGACGGCCGGATCCCTGCCGGAATCGCGCAGATCGCGCAGTCGCTCCCAAGCGACGACAGCAGCGTGAACTGACATGACTGGCCAGGTGCCAATCTTTACCTGTCGCAGCTTTTGGTCGAGCGGACTGCGATACCGGTACGTCCAAGTCTTTCGGTCAGCGTACGCTTCTACACGAAGACCAGGGGTCTCCGTGCTGGTAAGATGTTGACCTGGCTGCAGCAGCTTGATTGCCCTCGCATCGAACCCCATGGCGCCCTTTCAGTATAGGTTTCTCAGTTTGCCAATGCGGCAGTATAGGTTCTCGAAAATACACCAAAAAACCTACACTGAAAAGCCAAGTGTAGGTGTGTGTAGAACAACGTAGTTGAACCTTCAGGCATCGGAAACATGACCGATGTTACAAGACAAATCAACGGCTTGACTGGCATATGCCGAAAAATAAAGACGCAAGAGAAGGCGATGTAACGGGGCATACCCCGATGATGCAGCAGTACCTGCGCATCAAGGCCGAACATCCTGGCATCCTGTTGTTTTACCGGATGGGCGACTTTTACGAACTGTTCTTCGACGACGCGGAAAAAGCGGCGCGGCTGCTGGACATTACGCTGACGACACGCGGCCAGTCGGCAGGACAGCCGATCAAGATGGCCGGGGTACCCTACCACGCCGTCGAACAATATCTGGCGAAGCTGGTCAGGCTCGGTGAATCCGTCGTGATCTGCGAGCAGATCGGCGATCCGGCGACCAGCAAGGGGCCGGTCGAGCGCGCGGTGACACGCATCGTCACGCCTGGCACCCTGACCGACGCGGCCTTGCTCGACGAGAAGCGCGACACGCTGTTGCTCGCCTTGTGCGCCAGCAAGCAACTTGCCGGCCTGGCCTGGATCAACCTTGCGAGTGGCGACTTCCGTGTCTGCGAAGTCGCGCCCGGCAAGCTTGCCGCCACGCTTGAACGCGTCCGTCCCGCCGAGATCATCGTGCCGGAAAGCTTCGGACTGGCTTTCACGACCGTCACTCCCGAAGTGGCGGTGAGGCGTCAGCCGGACTGGCATTTCGACGCCCAAACCGCTAGCCGCGAACTCTGTACGCATTTTGCCACCCGCTCGCTCGCCGGTTTCGGTGCCGACGCTCTGCGCCCGGCCATTGCCGCTGCCGGCGCCCTGTTGCGCTATGCGAAGGCCACCCAGACGCGCGCCCTGCCACACCTGCGGGCGCTGATCGTCGAACGCGACGCCAGTTTCCTCGGACTAGACACGGCGACGCGACGCAATCTCGAACTCACTGAAACCTTGCGTGGCCAACCGGCGCCGACGCTCTGCAGCCTGCTCGACAACTGCATCACCGCCATGGGCGCGCGCCTGCTGCGACATGCGCTGCACCATCCCTGGCGAGACCCGACCATTCCATCCGCGCGCCACGCAGCGGTAGCGATGCTGCTCGACGACGGTGGCCGTACGCTGCACGAGTTGCGGCGAGCGTTGCGCGGCTTTGCCGACATCGAACGTATCGCCGGCAGGATCGCGCTCTGCAGCGCCCGCCCACGCGATCTGTCGGGCTTGCGCGACAGTTTGCAGCGCCTGCGTGAACTGCGCGCGCCGCTGGCAGCAATGGCTCCGAACACCGCGGCAGCCCCGCTCCTTGTCGAACTGCATGCGCAGCTGGCCACTCCGGACGCCGCCCTTGACCTCCTGAGTCGCGCCATCCTGCCTGAACCAGCCGCGCTGATCCGCGACGGTGGGGTCATCGCCCACGGCTTCGACGCCGATCTCGACGAACTGCGCGCCCTCAATGACCACTGCGGCACTTTTCTGGTCGAACTCGAGGCGCGTGAACGCGAGCGCACGGGCATCAGCAACCTGAAGGTCGAGTACAACCGTGTGCACGGCTTCTACATTGAAGTCAGCCACGCCAATGCCTCCAGAGTGCCCGACGATTATCGCCGCCGGCAAACCCTGAAAAACGCCGAACGCTACCTGACACCGGAACTCAAGGCCTTCGAGGACAAGGCCCTGTCGGCGCAGGAGCGCGGCCTGGCACGTGAAAAGCTGCTCTACGAAGGCATTCTCGCCACCCTGCAAGGCGATCTGCCGCAGTTGCAGCAGATCGCCCAGGCAGTTGCCGGCCTCGACCTCCTGAGCGGATTCGCCGATACCGCACAAAAGCGCAACTACTGCCGACCCTTGTTTTCATCCGAGCCAGGGCTGCTGATCGAAGGCGGTCGGCACCCGGTCGTCGAAGATCAGCTCGATGGCAGCGGCAGCTTCATTGCCAATGAGACGCGCCTTGGCGACGAGCGGCGACTGTTGCTGATCACCGGCCCGAATATGGGCGGCAAATCGACCTACATGCGCCAGACCGCGCTGATCGCCCTGCTCGC